>JBEKLJ010000099.1:0-12573 GCA_050010255.1 Bryobacteraceae bacterium | reverse complement strand
AGGGAGGCCGCCTGCCAGTACCTCGGGTTGTCACCCTGCATTCCCCGGATGAAGGCAACGGCCATGGTTCCGACGAAGAACGGGTCCTCGCCATAGCTCTCCTCATTCCTTCCCCAGCGCGGATCGCGCGCCAGATCCGCGTTGGGTCCCCAGACCACCAATACCTTTTGCCCGTACTTGCCGCTTTGGTGAATGTATCGTGCTTCGTAGCCCTGTATCGCGCCAGCGCGGCGAATGAGTTCCGGATCCCAGGTCTCCGCCATCCCGATGACCTGGGCAAAGGTGGTGGTCGGAACAGCCTTCATGCCAAACTGTTGCCTGCGAACCAGGCCATGCAGACCCTCCGACCAGCCTGCTTCCGGAATGCCAAGGCGAGGCACGCTGGTACTCATGAACAGGCACGCGATCTTCTCGTCCAGCGTCATCAGCGACAAGATGTTGTCGACCCGTTGCTCCAGCGGCAGGCTTGGGTCCTGAAACGGGTATTGATTCTGGGCGCACAGCGGGGCGACCCCGCAGGCGACAACAAGCGGAATGATCGTTCGAAAGTACCGTCGGGTGTTCATCGTTCGCTCCTTCTCCTGGGTTCCATGCCGGGCAGCAATCGGCAACCATCGTATCACTTCACCCTCTTGACAGTCTGAACGGCGGTGCTGAGGGCTCCCTACCGCAAGTTGTACTTCTTCATCTTGTAGCGCAGGGTGTCGCGGGTGATGCGCAGCAGGCGCGCGGCTTGGGTCTGGTTGCGGCCGGTCTTCTCCAGCGCCTTGGCCAGCAGCAGGCGCTCGTTGTCGACCAGCGACAGCCCGCCGTCCGGGATCTGGACGAGCGGCTCGGCCGCCGCGGCCGCCGCCGGCCCCGAGCGCGCGATGGCGATGGGAAGGCTGGGCGGCGCGATCAGCGAGGATTCCTCCAGAATCATTGCCCGCTCGATGGCGTTGCGCAGCTCACGGACGTTGCCGGGCCAGTCGTGCGCCAGCAGCAACTCCTCGGCCTCCGGCGACAGCCCCTCTATGCGCCGCTTGAACTTCCGGTTGTAATGCTCGATGAAGAACCGGGCCAGCGGGACCAGGTCCTCGGTCCGCTCGCGCAGGGGCGGGATGACGATCTGGATGACGTTCAGACGGAAGTACAGGTCCTGGCGGAAGGCGCCTTCTTTCACAGCCTCGCGCAGGTTCTTGTTGGTGGCGGCGACGAAGCGCAGGTCCACGTGGATGTCCTTCAGGCCGCCCAGGCGGTGGAAGCACTGCTCTTCCAGGACCCGCAGGAGCTTGGCCTGGACCGTCAGCGGGATTTCCCCGATCTCGTCCAGGAACAGCGTGCCCTTGTCGGCCAGCTCGAACAGCCCGCGCTTCTGCGATCGCGCGTCCGTGAACGCACCCTTCTCGTAACCGAACAGCTCGCTTTCGAGCAGCGTCTCCGGTATCGCCGCGCAGTTGATGGCGATGAAGGGCTCGGCCTGACGCGCGCTCTCGTAGTGCAGCGTCTTGGCGATCAGGTCCTTGCCGGTGCCATTCTCGCCCTCCAGCAGGACCGTGGTGGCCTCGCTGGCGGCGACCTTCCGCACGAAGCTCAGCACCTCTTGCATGGCCGGCGACTCGGCAATCACCTCGCGCTTCATGGGGGCCACTTCTTCGGTGATGTCCTTGATCGTGGCCGCCACGCCCTCCACCTGGCCGCCATCGCTGAGAACCTGCGATGTGCGCATCAGGACCAGCCGCTCGCGCCCGTCCTCGGTGTGCATGCGGACGGTGGCGTGGGCGAGGGTTAGGGCGGAGGTCAAGCCCTCCACAAAGCCGCAGGAAGGCTCGCAAACGCTGCATCGAAAGACATCGCGGCAGTGACGCCCAACCGTCTCCTCGGCGCTCAGCCCAAAGAGCCGCTCGGCGGCACGGTTCATCCCCGTGATGAGGTGATCGTTGTCGTAAAGCACGAGCGCGTCCGAGAGCTGGTCGAAGACCGCCTCCAGGACGTGGGCCTGTTGCCACCGTGGCGATAGCCTTGGCATGTGGGTTCTGCTCATTCTGCTGGGGAGGGACGCTTTCATTCTACCGCAATGGGTGGGTGATTTCACCCAACCATGGAGACGGGCTGCCGACCACCCCGGAGACCGACCGGCCATGGCGACCGTTTGGGTCAGCTTGCGCACCCAGCCGGCAACTGGGGCTTTTACCACCCCGGCCAGGCAAGCCTGAAGCACACCGGAAGGCCACAACGTCATACAATGATTCGAACGAGATACGATCGGAGCCTCCCATCCGGAAGTGTGGCCGTCAGATTGCTTTTGGGAATGCCCGGGAGGAAGCAGGACTAGAGTGCTCTTGCCCGCAGTGGCTCCCGCGGGAGTCCGGGGAATATGGAGACGGTTCAACTGACGATCACCGACGCGCCTTACGCTTCAGCGCTGCGGGAGTTGCTGGAGCGCGGCGGCACGTGGCAGGTCCGCTGCGTGGAGGCGCCCGATCCGGAGCAGGCGGGAGTGATCGTCGTGGATTCGGACTCGCTGGACCGCGTTCCCTTCCCTTTCGTGAACCCCGAGCGGGTGGTCCTGATCACCCGGAACGACCCGCGGCACTTGTCGCAGGCGTGGAACGCAGGCATCCGCTCGGTGGTCTTCAACCAGGACCCGCTGAGCACGGCGGTGCTGGCGATCATGGCGGCCGAGCTGCGCGTGCCGAAGCCGGGCTGCCGCGCCGCAGCGGCCCATGCCGGGCCGTCTGGGGCGGGCCTGGAAGCGGGATCCGGCTCGGCCAGAGCGGGCGGCTCCGCCGCCGGCGCGCCGGATTCGGAGAGGCACGCGACCCAGAGCGACAGGGAGGGCGCCCGATGAGACCGACAGTGGCGGAGTTGGAAGCAATCATCCGCGAGCGCGTTTGCGCGAGCTGCGACAAGCGGGCCGCCGAAGCGGGCTGCGGGGCCGGCCTGCCCGGGCGCTGCCCACCATTCGAGCTCTTCCCGCTGGTGGCGCAGGCCATTCTGGCGACCGAGGGCGACGACATCCAGGCGTACGTCGAGGCGATCCGCGAGAACGTTTGCACGGTGTGCATCGACCAGCGGCTGGACGGGACTTGCCCGGAGCGCGAGCAGGCCCGCTGCCTGCTCGAAGCCTACATGCCCCAGGTGATCGAGGCCATCCAGGCGGCCCTCGGCCGGCCGCAGCCGGCCCGGTAACGCAGACGGCCATGTCCACTTGGGGGGGATGCGGCCCCATGGCCCGCCGCAGTAGGCTATTGGGGAGGAGCCCGAGCTAAAGGCAACCCGCGCCGGCCGGGATAGAGCAACCGCCGGCAGACGATTATGAACAACTACATCCTACACCTCGTGATTTGGGCCGTTCTGACAATCGTGGTGATCTGCCTGGCCATCTACCGCAAGAAGGTGGCAGGGAAGGCCGACGAAATACTGCACGTGCTGGACGCCGAGGCCAGTCTGATACCCACCCAGGCGGAAGTCGCCCGGAAGACGACCATACTGGACCGCTGGGGGAAGATCCTCACGGTCCTGTCGGTTCTCTATCTGCTGGCCATCGCCGCCACGTACGTCTACACCTCGCTGGCCCAGGATTCGACGATCAAGTACAGCGGATGAGGTTTATGCGTTCCCCGATCTTGGCGGGGATCTTGGGATTCGCCTGTTGGGGATCGCTCGCCGCCGCCCGCGCGCAGCCCGCCGGCGAGGCGTGCGCGGCTTGCCATACCGATCAGGTCAAGCAGCTCCCGGCCTCGGCCCACGCGCAGGTGGGCTGCGCCACTTGCCACACCGGACACGAGGCCTATCCGCACCCCGCGGGCGCGCTCAAGCCGCGTTGCGCGACCTGCCACAGCGCGCAGGCCGGCGAGCACGCAGCGAGCGTTCACGGCCAGTTGCTGCGGCAGGGCAACCAGGCCGCTCCGACCTGCGGCGTCTGCCACGGCGACCCGCACACGCTGAAGGACACCCGGTCGGCCACCTTCCACCAAGGAATTCCGGACACCTGCGGGATGTGCCACACGGAGATTGCCGACCAGTTCAAGGCCAGCGTGCACGGGCAGGCGGTGGCGCGAGGCATTCCGGAAGCGCCGGTCTGCACGACCTGCCACGGCGAGCACCAGATTCTCTCGCCGAAGGCAGCCGCCTCCAGCGTGAACCCGCGGCACATCCACGAGACCTGCGGCCAGTGCCACGGAAACGTGAAGCTCTCCGCGCGTTTCGGGCTTCCGACGGACCGCATCGTCAGCTTCGATGAGTCCTTCCACGGGCTGGCGGCCAGGGCCGGCTCGCAGACGGTGGCCAATTGCGCCAGTTGCCACGGCGTGCACACCATTCTGCCGTCGTCGGATCCGCGGTCCATGGTCAGCGTACGCAATCTGCCGAAGACCTGCGGGCGGTGCCACCCCGGCGCGGGCACGCGGTTCGCCATCGGCCCGGTGCACCAGCTTGCAGGCCGCTCCGAGTCGCCGGCCGTCTACTGGGTCCGCGTTGGCTACATCATCCTCATCCCGCTGCTGGTTGGGCTCATGCTGGTTCACAACCTGGGCGATTGGCTGCGGAAGCTCTTCGAGCGCCGCTTCCAGCCGGCTGCAGCCCGCCGGTGGCCGGGACCGTGGATGCCGCGCCAGGAGATCCGCATGTACCGCTTCGAGCGCATCCAGCACGCGCTGCTGGTGCTGTCGTTCCTGACGCTGGTCTGGACGGGGTTCGCGCTGAAGTACCCGGATCAGTGGTGGGCGCGGCCACTGGTGGCCTGGGAGCAGTACTTCCCGGTCCGCGGCGTGGTGCATCGCGTGGCGGCGGCGGTGCTGATCGCGATAGCGGGCGTGCACGCGCTGTCGCTCCTCACCTGCCGGCGGCTGCGCGAGCACTGGAAGTTGCTCTGGCCGCGGCGCGACGACCTACCGGAGGCCCTGCTGAACTTCGCTTACAACCTCGGTCTGCTCAAGCGCCGCCCCGGGCTCTCCTCCCACAGCTACATCGGGAAGGTGGAGTACTGGGCGGTGGTGTGGGGGACCGCGATCATGGGCGCCACCGGAGTCCTGCTCTGGGCCAACAACCTCACGCTGCACTACCTGCCCAAGACGGCGCTGGATTTCGCCACCACTGTTCACTTCTACGAGGCCGTGCTGGCCACGCTCTCGATACTGGTCTGGCACTTCTACGGGGTGATCTTCGACCCCGACGTCTATCCGCTGGAAACCGCCTTCCTGACCGGGATCTCGGTGAAGGAGGAACACACGGCGGCGGAGGCGGAGCCGGCCGAGCCCGAGGGGGCGCAGGCGCCTGGAGAGCCGGAGCGGCATCCAGCGCGGTAACGACATGGGCAAACAGCGCAGGCGCTTGCGGGATTGGCTGACGCCGGTCGTCTACTTAAGCAGGAACCTGATCAGCCGGGCCGGCGTGGTGATAGTCACCACGGCCACCGTCTTCTGGCTATTCCTGTTGCCGGTGAGCGTGCGTGGGGAGGCCACACACCCGTATATCGGGATTCTGGCGTTCCTGGTCCTGCCCATGCTGTTCTTCCTGGGGTTGACCCTGATCCCGCTGGGCATCCTCCGCTACGCCAGGCGGGAGCGCCGGGCCGGACATGCGCTCAGTTACGACCCGCTCACGCTGCGGTCGCCCGAGCTGCGGCAAATCGCGCTCTTCATAGGAATCACGACGCTGGCCAACATCATCATCGGCAGCCAGCTCAGCTACCGCGCCGTCACCTACATGGACGGCGTGAGCTTCTGCGGGCAGACCTGCCACCAGGTGATGCAGCCGGAGTACGCGGCCTACCAGAACTCGCCGCACTCGCGGATAGACTGCGTGGCCTGCCACATCGGGCCGGGCGCATCCTGGTTCGTGAAGAGCAAGCTGTCCGGGGTAGGCCAGGTCTTCGCCGTCGTCTTCCGCACCTACCCGCGGCCGATCCCGACGCCGGTGCACAACCTGCGGCCGGCGCGCGAGACCTGCGAGGCCTGCCACTGGCCCCAGAAGTACGGCGCGGACCGGCTGCGCATCATCAACACATACGCCGACGACGAGGGCAACACGCTCAGGCGGACGGTGCTGCTGATGCGGATCAGCGGCGGATACGGCAGCCCGGGCATCCACGGGGCGCATCTGGGCGCGGGTGTGACCATCCACTACAGCCCCGCCGACCAGAGCCGCCAGACCATCCCGCGCGTCGAGTACCGGAACGCCGGGCAAGGCCGCAGGGTCGTTTACACCGCCAGCGACGCCAAGCCGGAGGCCCTCAGGAACCTGCCGACCCGGCTCATGGACTGCATGGATTGCCACAACCGCCCCACGCACACCTTCCAGTTGCCCGAGCGCGCCCTGGATACCGTCCTGACGGCCGGCGACATCTCCGCGACGCTGCCCTTGATCAAGAAGACCGGCGTGGCGCTGCTCAAGAAGGAGTATAGGTCGCAGGCCGAGGCGGCGGAGGCGATCCCGGCGGCGCTGCGGAAGTTCTACCAGGGCCAGTACCCGGCCGTTTACGCCAGCCGGCGCGCCGACATCGATCGGGCGGCCGCGGCGATCGTGGCAGTCTACCAGCGGAATGTCTTTCCCCAGATGCGCGTGACCTGGGGAACGTACCCGAGCAACCTCGGACACATGGATTTCCCCGGGTGCTTCCGCTGCCACGACGGCAGCCACGCGGCCTCGGACTCGAGCGCGATCGCCAGCGACTGCAACACCTGCCACCAACTGCTGGCCTCGGACGAGCCCTCGCCCAAGATCCTCACCGAACTGGGGCTGGTAAGCGCGGCCGGCACGCAGTAGACTCAGTTAAGGGGCGCCATAACCTTCTGGACTCTTCCGGCGCCTCTATTGTTGCCGAAGGCGCTCACCGCCGGCTGCAGCGCGGAGATGCTGGCAGCGGCGACGAGACATAAGGAGACATCCGGTCATGCGAAAGCTTCTGGTCGTCTCAGTCATCGTTTTCCTGATGACGTACGTACCGCTGGTCAAATGTCAGGACAATTCGGCCGGCGAGCTCTTCTCTCCCGAGCAACTCGACAACCTGCTGGCGCCGATTGCTCTGTATCCCGACCCGCTGCTGGCGCAGGTCCTGCTGGCGGCGACCTTTCCGGACCAGATTGATGAGGCCGCACGCTTCTTGCGTGCCAACGCCGATCCCGGCTCCATCGACTCCCAGCCTTGGGACGTCAGTGTCAAAGCGGTCGCGCATTACCCCACGGTTCTTTACATGATGGCGGACAAGCTGGATTGGACGACGGCGCTCGGACAGGCCTACGTCAACCAGTCCACCGATGTGACGACGTCGGTTCAGGGGCTTCGCGCGCAGGCGCGTTCGGCGGGCAATCTGATAACGACGCCGCAAGAAGAGGTCGTCGAGACCGGAGGTTACATCGAGATCTGGCCTGCGCAGCCCGAGTTCATCTACGTGCCGATGTACGACCCGGAGATGGTGTACTTCCGTCGGCCGGGCTTCTTGGGGGGCTCCTTCATTTCGTTTGGAGACGGTTTCGCCATCGGAGCGTGGCTGAACTATGACTTTGACTGGCGCGGGCACCGTGTTTTCTATCACGGCTGGCAGGACGGGGGAGGCTGGGTAGGACGGTCCCGGCCGTACGTCCGCCTCACGAACGCGTACGTAAACAACGGTTATCGGAACGTCACGATGGACCGGACCGTCGTCGGCCGCGCGGTGAACTACAGCGGTCTCAATCGCTATAACGGCGTGCACGGCGCTGCGAATTTCAACAACATCCGCGTCAACAACAGGGTCATCAACAATGCTCCGGGTGTGGTCAACAACAAGATCATCCAGCGCAACATCAATACCAATGACCCGAGAATTGGCGCCTACCGCGGGTATGCGCCCGAGCAGCAGATGAACCGTCCGGAAGCGAACCGTCCCCAGATGAACCGGCCCACGACCCAGACACCGCCCCGGCAGTTGGAGCGCCCCGAGAGTCCCGCATTCGGTGGCAACCGCGGCGCATTCGACCCGCGCGCGGCCAGCCAGCGCGGGCAAGCCAGCCGAGCGCCGAGCTTCCGGCCGGAGCCCGCCGCCAGGCCTTCGAGCGCGCCGGCTCCTCGCGGGAGCGGCGGGCCTCAGCCGGAATCTCGCGGACAGGACAGGAGGCGGCCATGAAGGAGCGCATGGAAATGAGAAGGCGAATGAACTCACTCGACATCCGGCGCCCGGTATCCCGCGCGCTGGCGCTGATCTCGCTGCTGTCCCTGGGCCTGTGCAGTGCGGTGGCCGCCGAGAGGCAGACTCTCTTCTCGACTCCGGAAGACGCCGTGACGGCTCTCGTCAATGCCGCGAAGGCGAAAGATCAAGCCGCGCTGACGGCGATCTTCGGGCCCGACCGCGAGAGACTGCTTTCGGGCGATCCCGTGGAGGACGCCAGTGCGCTGGAGCATTTCGCCGCGAACCTCGAGAGATTCGCCAAGCTCCAGAAGGTGGACGATACGAGATTCACCCTCCTTCTTGGCGCCGACCAGTGGCCGTTCCCTATCCCCATCGTCAAAGAAGGAAACCTCTGGCGCTTCGATACCGCGGCGGGGCTGGAAGAGATCCTGAATCGGAGAATCGGAGAGAATGAGCTCTCGGCGATCATGACGTGCCGCGCGTACGTCGTGGCGCAATGGGAGTACTTCACCGAGTCTCGGGACACCGCGCCAGAGGGCCTGGCCGTCTACGCGCAGAGGTTCATCAGCACGCCCGGCAAGAGGGACGGGTTGTACTGGGACACCGCCGAGGGCGGCAGGCCCAGCCCGCTGGGGAGTCTGGTCACAGAGGCGCGAGCCGAAGGCTACGCACCGGGCCGCGCCCGGAGCGGCGGCGGCGCCGAGGGCGCGCCGGCTCCGAAGCGCTCCCCGTATCACGGATATTACTTCAGGATCCTCAAACGCCAGGGCCCACACGCGCCGGGTGGAGCATTCAGCTACATCATCAATGGCAACATGATCGCCGGGTACGCCCTGGTCGCTTATCCCGACAAATGGGGCAGCTCCGGAATCATGACCTTCATCGTCAACCAGCAGGGCCGCGTCTATCAGAAGAACCTCGGTCCCACGACCGCTGAGATTGCCGCCGCCATGACCGAATACGACCCCGACCCAGCCTGGACGCTGGTCAAGGAGCCGTAGAAGCGCCGCAGCAGGTTTTGGTGAGAAATGCGGGCTAGGTTCGTCAGAGGTCTGGCCAACGGGGCAGGGGTGCAGTAAACTACCCACAGCGGAGGTGAGTGATGTTTCCGCTGTCGAAGATCCTTCTGCCGGTCGATTTTTCCGAGCGCTGCCTCGGCGCCACGCGCTACGCCGAGGCGCTGGCCAGCCGCTTCCAGGCCGAGATCGCGCTGGTTCACGTGCTGGAACCGATCCGGTACGAGTTGAGCGCGCTGGAGTTCGGCGGCACCGTCATCAACGACCTGGCCGCGAGCCGGACCGCGCAGGCGCGGCAACAGCTCGAGGGATTCATGCGCGAGGAGCTCGAGCGCGTGCGGGTTAACCGCGTGCTGCTGGAGGGCGACCCGGCGCGGCGCATTGTCGACTACGCCCACGCTGAGCAGGTGAGCCTGATCGCCATGCCGACGCACGGCTATGGCCCGTTCCGGCGGTTCATCCTGGGCTCGGTGACGGCCAAGGTGCTGCATGACGCCGACTGCCCGGTGCTCACCGGGGTCCACATGGAGACCGCGCCGAACGTGGAGTCGATCGCCTTCCGGACGCTGGTCTGCGCCGTCGATCTCGGCCCACAGAGCAAGAAGACGCTGAGCTGGGCGTCCCAGATGGCGGCCGAGTTCGGCGCCCGGCTCGTGCTCGTCCACGCCATCCCCTGCATCGAATCCCGGCCCGGCGAGTACTTCGATCACGAGCTGGCCATCGAGGTGTCCAGGGGCGCGCGGGAGGAGCTCGAGAAGCTCAACTCGGAGGCCACCGGCAAGGCGGAGATCTTCATCGATGGCGGGGATGCGCCGAAGGTGGTCTGCCGCGCCGCCCAGCAACATGGCGCCGACCTGCTCATAATCGGCCGCGGCTCGGCCGGAGGCCTGTTTGGGCGGCTGCGGACCAACGCCTACGCCATCATCCGCCAGAGCCCCTGCGCCGTGGTCAGCGTGTAAACGCCCTGACGCCGCCTGTCCCCGTAACTCCCGTTCAAGTATACTTGGCGGGAGCGGCAGGCCCACAGCGCGGATACCGATGACGGCTGCCGCATTGACTCTATGAAGTCCACGTTGCTTCTCCTGGCATTCTCCCTGTGCCTGTGGGCTACCAGCGACCCGAAAGCCGCCGCCGAGGCCAACGCCGCACTCGCCCTGGCTCGCGAGGGCAAGTACGAACTCGCCATTCCGCACTACCGAACGGCCATCGCCCTGGATTCCCGGCTGCCCGGCGTCTACCTGAATCTCGGCCTGGCCTACTTCAAGCTCAATAGACTCCCCGACGCCGCCTCCGCGTTCGAACAGGCCATCAAAGCCGACCCGGCCAGCTTTCAGGCCCGGGTGTTGCTCGGGATGAGCTACTATGGCTGCCGCAGGTTCGACGCCGCTGCCACGCATCTGAAGCTCGCTGCCGAGCAGCAGCCCGACAACACCGAACTGCGATACAAGCTGGCCCAAAGCTACCTGTGGTCGAAACAATATCAGGCCGCGATCGATGAGTTCCGGCTTCTGCTGACCAAGGATCCGGATTCCGCGCCCGTTCACATGCTCCTGGGCGAAGTGCTGGACGCGGCGAACCAGACCGAGCAAGCCACCGCGGAGTTTGAAGCCGCGGTTAAAGCCTCGCCCGGTCAGTACGAGGCCCACTTCGGCCTGGGATACCTCTATTGGAAGCAGAAGCGCTACGAGGATGCCGGCCGCCAGTTCCGGGCGGAACTGGCGCATCAACCGCAGCATACGCAAGCCCTGACCTATCTGGGTGACGCCGAAATGCACCTGGGAAACGAAAGCCAGGCCGCGCAGCGTCTGCGACAGGCGTTGAAGCTGGACCCGGACATTCGGCTGGCGCATCTGGATCTCGGAATCCTGCTGGCTGCAGAAAGCGACTCCGCCGGAGCGGAGCGTCATTTTCGCGAAGCGATCCGCCTCGATCCGTCGAAACCCGACGCGCACTACCGTCTTGGCAGGCTTTGGCTTTCCTTGGACCGCCAGCAGGAAGCGAATTCCGAGTTTGCCAAGGTCAAAGAGCTGGCAACGCAGGAGCAGCAGGCGCCGCTCATCGAAGTGCCGGGACGCAGGAGCCGGCCGGAGCCATGAGCCGCGCACGGTTCGCCCCGCCGCGATTCCGCCGGGCGGCGGTGTTGCTGGCGGGCGTCTGGGCGGCGGCGTTGCTGGCCGGCGTCTGGGCGGCCGCGTCGGGGCAGAACGCCGAATTCCCCATCCGCTTCGTTTACCGGCCGATCGATTTCCAGCTCGACAGTTGCGAGACGCCCCAGCGCCACGCACCCGAAACGATGGCCGGCGGCGTCGCCGTTTTCGACTATAACAACGACGGATACTTGGATATTTTCTTCGCCAATGGCGCGGATATTCAGACGCTGAAGAAAACTTCTCCAAGGTACTCCAACCGGCTTTTCGAAAACGACGGCAGGGGCCACTTCAGGGACGTCACCGAGAGGGCCGGCCTCGCGGGCGGGGGCTTCGACAACGGCGTGGCCATCGGCGATTACGACAACGACGGGTACAAGGACATCTTCGTGGGCGGCGTCCACGGCAACCGCCTGTACCACAACAACGGCGACGGCACGTTCACCGACGTCACCGCGAGAGCCGGCCTCAACCAGCCGGATCGCCAGTACGGTCCGCTGTGGTCGGTCGGCGCGGCGTGGCTGGACGTGAACAACGACGGGCTTTTGGACCTCTTCGTGGTCAACTACCTGGCCTGGGACGCCGGCACCGAACCCGCCTGCGAGGCCGCGCCGGGCCGCCTTGACTACTGCCATCCCAAGTTCTACAAACCCACCCCCAATCAGTTGTTCCTGAACAACGGCGACGGGACCTTCCGCGACATCTCGGCGGAATCGGGAATCCGCGCCCATCCCGGAAAGGGCATGGGCGTGGGGATCGCCGACTACGACCTGGATGGCTGGATGGATATCTTCGTCGCCAACGACAAAGTGTACAACTCGTTCTTCCATAACCTGGGTGGCGGGAAATTCGAAGAGATCGCCTTCGAATCCGGTGTCGCTCTCGCCGAAAACGGGCAGTTTATTTCGGGGATGGGTGTGGATTTTCGGGATATCGACAACGATGGGTATCCGGACATCGCCTTCGCGGCCCTGGAGAATGAGACCTTTCCGCTGTTCCGGAACACCGGGAAGCGCGGCTTTGTCGATATCACCGAGAGGAGCGGCATCACCCGGCTCAGCATGGCGATGGCAGGCTACTCGCCCACCATCGCCGACTTCGACAACGACGGCTGGAAAGACATATTCGTCACGCGCGGGCACGTTCAGTCGCTGGGCTATGCCTCGAAGGTGCCGGTGGCGCAGCACAATACGGTATTTCGCAACCTGGGCGGCGCGAAGTTTCAGGCGCTCACCGGCGAGGCGGGTTTGACCGCGCAACCACCCAGCCGGCACCGCGGCTCGGCTTTCGGCGACCTGAACGGCGACGGGCGCCTGGACGT
>JBEKLJ010000098.1:0-12664 GCA_050010255.1 Bryobacteraceae bacterium | reverse complement strand
TGCTCGGGCGTGAGGTTCTGAGCCAGCGTCGAGAGCAACGTCCCCAGGCTTTGGTACACCACCGCCGAGAAGTTCGTGCGGCCGTCGCGCGGCAGCAATGCGAGGAACTTCTCCGAGCGCCCCAGCGTGTAGCCGCTCGAGCGCAGCTCCAGAGCCCGCGCGATGAGGTCGCGGCTCGGCGCGGCGATCAGGAAGCCGCCCTCGTAGACGTAGTTCGCCTCGAAGGGCAGCTTGGCGCCGCGCAGCGCGTAGTAAGTGTGGCCGCCCGCCTCCTCCCGCTCCAGACGCAGCAGCGGCGCACCCACGCCGCGGGCGGCCTCGCGGTTCACGGCCTCCACCAGCCGCTCAATGGCCTGCTGGAAGCGCGGCGGATCGTAGACCTCGACGACGAGTTTCCAGGCCGGCATCGGCAGCGCCGGGCCGTCGACGGCGAAGGCGAACTCGCCGCCCAGGGGACGCGCGAGGTCTTCGCGGACGTTCACGCCCGTCTTGGCCTCGAACTCGGCCAGCCCGCGCAAGAAGTCCGAGCGCGACGCGGCGGCCATGCCGAAGGCGTCCTCCACCAGCGCGGCCGGGTTCTTCACCACCGCGGCCGTGACCAGCTTGGCGTCCGGTGAGATGAAATCCAGCACGCGCATCGGCGCGGGCGCCGCAAGCCACGACGCCACGCCGCGGCGCGGCTGCGAGAACGTCAGCGCGGCGCGGTTCTCGGTCCGGCCCGCCACGTCCTTACGCTCGATGAGGAGGTAGCGCGCGTCGGCGAAGCCCGACCGCTCGTACAGAGCGTTCTCCGGCTTGTGCACGCGCGCCAGCATGGTCCCCAGGTCGGCTGCGAACAGCCACACCACTCCGCCCTTGTACGATTCGGCAATCCGTGCGTGGAAGGCCGACCCCACGAAGGGGCCCCGGCCCTGCGCCGCCGCGGCCGCGGCCGCCTGAACAAGCTGGCCGTTGTTGGACGCGGCCACCAGGTCCGGCCCCACCCAGATGTAAGCCTTATGCGCGCCCGGCTGGATCTGGGCGGCGTTGTCGACAATCTGCACGTCGCCCTGGCTCGGGATTTGCTGAGCCAGAAACTCGCGCAGGCCGGCGCGCGTCACCTCGGCCGTGAGCAGCGGCGCGCCCGGCCGCCCGGAAGCCTCCACGGGGAACGCGACGACAACCTCCGGCCCCAGGTAGGCGCTGAAGGTTTGAACGCGTGCCAGCACCTCGTTGAACCGAGCCTCGCCCTCGGCCGAGCCCATCTTCTCGGCCCACCACTGCCGCAGCACCTCGCTCTGCGCGAGCTGTTCGCGGAACAACCGCTGGGCTTCGCCGATCGTCGGCCCGAGATTCGGGATGGCGGCGTAGAAGATGGCGCCCTGCGGCGCCAGGTCCAGCAGCCGCGTCGAGTAGCGCAGGCCTGGGCCCGGGATGGCCTCGAGCCGCTTCTGGAACTTCGCGAACTCACTCAGCAGGCCGGCGTACTGGCCGGCGTTCCGGCTCCAGGCGACTTCCTGCTCCACCGGAACCGGGGCCAGCAGCGCGCTGGTGGCGAGCTGCTCGCCGGGCCGCAACACCTTGGTCTGGTCCCCCTGAGTTACCTGGACCTCGCCTTCCACCACGGCCACCCGCGAGCCCCGAATGCCGCGGTTCACGGAGAAGATGGTGCCGCGGACCGAGACCAGGCAGTCGTCGGTGGCGACCAACAGGCGGCGGGAGTGCTGCTTGGCGGCCTGGACAATGATGTTGCCGGCGGCGAGCTGAATCGTCACGCCGTCGCGCCGCTCCGAGACGGCCACCTCGGTCCGCTCGCGCATCTCTACCAGGGAGCCGTCGCGGAGCCGCAGCACCGCGCCCGAGTCCTTGGCCGTGCGAACGCTCTCGCGCTCGGCAATCGCCGCGCCCGAGCCGAGAGGGGACTCCGCACCGGCGGTGACACGATAGAGCGTGCCTTCGGCGGCATAGACGGTTGCACGCGCGCCGGAGGGGACCACCAGCCGGCCGGCCAGAGAGTAGATGCTCCAGCCGGCGGCCAGCACCACCGTGGCCGCCAAGGCCCATCTCCAGACCGGTGCAAACACGCGCTTCGGCCGCAGCACAACTGGCTGCCGCGCTCCGCCGAGCGCCTTGCGGCAAACCGCACACTCGTGAATGTGGTCTTCGAGCAACAGGGCGCGGGCAGGCGAAAGCCGCCCTTCCCGCCGCGCGGGAATCAGCGCCTGGAAGTCGGCGCAGCTCCGAATGGCTTCGACCTCGCCGGCCGGCGCCGCCGACTCCTGCGACACGCGGGCCCAGACCCGCTGGGCCGCCCGGCTGGCAGCCGCGGGGTCGATCGCTTCGTTGCGGATTTCGTGAATGGCGCGGTCCAGGATCGACTCCGGACCCCTTTCCTCAGTGTTCATGACGAGCCTCCAGATGAGAACGCATCTCGGTCTGAAGCTGCACGCGAACGCGGTGCAGCGTGACCGCGACGTTGCCCGTGCTGGTTCCCAGCATGCGGGCGATCTCCGGGTTGTCGTAACCCTCGAAGTACCGCAGCGCGAACATCTCGGCGGCCTGGGGGTTGATCCGCGCCAGCGCCTGGCGCAGGGCGGCCCGGAGTTCGGCGGCGGAGTGCCGCCGGTCGGGACTGAAGCTGGCGTCAGCCGGCAGGACGGATTCTACCTCGTCCAGCGGAAGCTGCCTGGAATCGCGCCGCAACCGGAGCACGTCGAGCGCCGCGTTGACGCCGGCGCGATGTAAGTACATCGCGACGTTGTCCACCGCAGCGGCCGACCAGCCCTGCCGCAGCAGCCGCAGGAACACGGTCTGGAGCGCGTCCTCGGCGTCGCTGGCGTTGCCCGTGATGCGGTAGGCCGCGCGAAACACGCGCTGGTGGTGGGCGGCGTAGACCTGCTCGAGAGTAGCCGCGCCCGATTCCACGCCGATCCCGGCTGCGGAACTGAGCGGCTGGCACTGCGCTCCGGCTGCCATCCTGACGCCTTCCTCCTTCCCTTCCTCACCCATGGAGACTCGCTTCTCAGGAAGATTCTTACACTTGGGGTACGGAAAAGCGAGGGCGGTGGTTCGGGGGGAAAGGACAGGCGTGCGGCATTGGGCCTCCGGCGCAAGGGCGGTGCGGTGATCGAGCGGCCTGCCGCGAGTCTCAGCTGGCCGCTCCTTGACAGTCGCGGCTCTGCGAGGGGGTGTATGCCGTGACCGAGTTGCGCGTTCGGTGAGCGGCCCAATCCCGCTCACGGAGCCGCGCGCGGCGCTAACCGCGCGGCTGGGCGGCTCACGCCGCAGTGGCGGCAGGGTGTGTTCAACCGGCTGGCCGCAAGCCGTGCGGCAGGCCGGCTCCATGGCCGCACTGTACCGGGGGGCGTCACGGAGGCCGGGCCGGGGCCGTGCCAGAATATAGGGGATGGTCGAACACCTGCACCCGGGCGCGTCGGCGCGGCAGGCCGCGGTGGTCCTCTTCGATTTCGACGGCACGGTTTCCCTGATCCGCGCGGGCTGGGTGGATGTCATGGTCCCTATGATGGTCGAGATTCTGCTCGGCCTCCGAACCGGCGAGAGCGAAGAGAGCCTGACCGCGCTGGTTGAGGACTTCGTGGGGCGGCTCACCGGCAAGCAGACCATGTACCAGATGATCGAGCTGGCCAACCAGGTGGAACAGCGCGGGGGCAAGCCGCTGGACGCGCTGCAATACAAGAAAGCGTACCTGGAGCGGCTCCACGCCAAGATCGCCTACCGTTTGGAGGAGCTGCGCGCGGGCGCGGCGCCGCCGGAGAAGTACTTGGTCCCGGGCGCGCGGCGGTGGCTCGAGGCCTTGTACGCGCGCGGCCTGCGGATGTACCTGGCCAGCGGCACCGACCAGCAGTACATGCGCGAGGAGGCGGACCTGTTGGACGTGAGCAGGTACTTCGACGGGCGCGTTTACGGCGCGCTGGACGACTACAAGAGCTTCTCGAAGAAGATTCTTATCCAGCGGCTGATCGCCTCGGCCGAGTGCGAGGGCCGGCACATCCTGTGTTTCGGCGACGGCTACGTCGAAATTGAGAACGTCAAGGAAGTGGGCGGCATCGCGGTCGGCGTCGCCACCTCCGAGCCCGAGTGCCGCGAGGTGGACCAATGGAAGCGCAAGCGGCTGGCAAGCGTGGGCGCGGATTTCATCATCCCGAACTTCCTCTGCCACGATGAGCTGACCGCCGCGCTGTTCCCGGACGGAGAATCATCCGGGGCGTCCGGAACGGACCCGCAGACCGCGGCTCCGCAAAACGTGTAGAGAGTCAGATATGAGTTATCCGCAAGACTATCTCGAGGGGGTGCGCGGCGCGATCGGCACCCTGGACCTGGCCAGGATCGGGCAAGCCATTGCGTGGTTCCGCGAAGCGCGAGACGCGGGCCGGACGATCTTCGTCTGCGGCAACGGCGGCAGCGCCTGCACGGCTTCCCACTTCGCCACCGAGCTGCTCAAGGGCGCCAGCTACGGCCGCCCGCGGCGCTTCCGCATTCACGCGCTCGCGGATTCCTTTTCGACCATGAGCGCGTACGCCAACGACGTCTCCCACGAGTGCCTCTTCGCCGAGCAGTTGAAGAACCTGGCCGCGCCCGGCGACCTGGTCATGGGCCTCAGCGGTTCGGGCAACTCCCTGAACGTCCTGCGCGCCATCGAGTACGCCAACTCGATCGGCTGCCGCACTCTGGCGCTGACGGGGCACGACGGCGGGAAGCTCGGCCCCGCAGCGCAGCTCAACATCAACGTGGCCGCGCCGCACCAGGGCCGCATCGAAGACACGCAGATGATCGTCTGCCACATGATCTGCTACTACTTCATGGACCGCGTGGACGAGCAAGAGGCCGCCGCTCTCTGACGCCGGCGAGCGGGGATCAAAGAGAAACGCGCGGGTTCCTTTGGGTGACGGGTTAGGGCTGCAGGACGACCTTGCCCACGCCGTCCTGATAGCTCTCCAGCAGCGTGAAGGCGCGCTCGACGGCGTCCAACGGCAGCTTGTGCGTCAGCATGGGAGCGAAGAGGCGCCCGTGCTCGCGGAGCATCTCGAGGGCCGCACGGGACTCGTGGATCGAGCGGCGCACGTTCAGGAGCGCCAGCTCCTTGCGGCGCGCGGTGTGGAAATCCAGCGGCACGCGCGCCTCCTTGGGGATGCCGGTGATGATGACCCGGCCGGCGTTGCGCACGGCGCCGATCGACTGGTTCATCGACTGGCCGCGGGCCGCGCAGTCGATGGCCGCGTCCACGCCCCGGCCGCCGGTGTCGCGCAGAATCTCTTTCACCGGGTCCGCCTGGGCGGGGTCGATCGCCGTGTCCGCCCCGAGCTGGAGGGCCAATTCGCGGCGCGCCGCCACCGGCTCGGCGGCCCAGATACGGCCGGCGCCCGCCAGGCGCAGCACCGCGATCGTCAGCAGCCCGATAGGGCCCGCGCCGAAGACGGCGACGTGCTCACCGGGCCCGAGAGCCGCCAACTCGAGCGAGTGCAGCGCCACCGCCAGCGGCTCGAATAGCGTCCCTTCCTCCATGCTGAGTTCGGGCGGCAGCGGCAGCAGGTTGTGTGCCGGCAGGTTCACGCACTCGCGGAAGAAGCCCGGATCCGGAGGCGTGCTGAGGAACCGGATGTTGGCGCAGACGTTGTGGTGACCGCTCAGGCAGAACTCGCAGTGGTAGCAGTAGAGGGCCGGCTCCAGGGCGGCGCGGTCGCCCGGCGCCCAGCCCGTGACTCCCGCCCCGGTCCGAACCACGGCGCCGGTGGGCTCGTGCCCCAGCACCATCGGGTACTGGCAGGCCACGTCCCCGATGCGGCCCTCGGCAAAGTAATGCAGGTCCGAGCCGCAGATGCCGATCGAGTGGACTCGCACCTGGATCTCCCCCGGGCTGGGCTCGCCGATCCGGCCCTCGGCCAGGCGGAAATGGCGCGGCTCGTAGAGTTCGGCGATGCGCATCGCGAAAGCCGTGGTTACTTCTTGAAGAGCTGGTCGAAGGCCGCCCGGGCGTCGCTCGGGGTCCGCGGCTCGCTGATCACCGGAGATGCCGAAGTGCCCAAGGCAGTGGTGTCGCGGGCCACCGTGACGCGCGGCCCAAACCAGGCGCACTCGTTCGCCTGGTCCTTGGAAGGGAGCCGGGCGGGGATCGGCTTCAGGCACTGGAAGCGAGTGGACGGCTCGAAATGGGCGCACTGCTTGCAGCAGTGCAACGCCACGCCGCACTTGGGGCAATTGCCTTTGAAGTCCGTACCATTCGGCAGGGTGACGGAGCAGTTGTAGCAGCGGAAGGCCACCAGGCTCTGCACCAGGCGTGGAAGCCTGGGGCCGGTGACGTCGATGGGCTGACGCGGTCCCTGCGGCCGCTCCTCGGGCCTCCGGATAGCGCCGTCGCGGTCAACATCCATGTAGCCCCGCTGTTTGTACTTGCGATCGTCTTCCATAAAGGGTCCCCCACTCCCTCAGGGGTTCACGGGATGGCGGCCCGACCCGTGCCGGTCCACACTCGGCCGACCTCGATCGGCTTCAGTGGACTTGCCGCGAGCGACCCTGCCGCAGACCGATTCAGGAACTCGCCCCCACGGGGACTGGGTGCAATCTCAATTACAGCCGAGGTCTGAAGGGATTCTGCGGGATGTCGAATCGCTATTCAGCTACAGGTTCGTAGACCCGCTCAAAATACACTCTACCACAGCAATTGGCCGTTTACCAGTACTAATGCGGGTGCTCAGGGCTCGGAGAAGTACTGAGGCGGGAGGCCCCCCCTGGGCAGCGACGGCTGAGCCACGGCACTTCTTTGTCACTGAGCCCCGTCCGTGCCCCACTTCAGCAGCGCGCTGCACGGCCGAGTAAGTGGGTCGCCGTAGTGATTGGGCGTGACGCGCAGCGCGTAGCCCACCCGCCCGGTCTGCTGCGGCACGATGTCCCGGGCGAACACCACCACCTGGCCGTTCTCCTCGACCGGAGGCAGCACCATGACCTCGGTGTCCTCCAGCTGACCGTTGACACCGATGCGGCCGACGACGACCTCGACGCGGACGTCGCTGGGTTTGAGCCCGGCCAGGTTGACCGCGGCGCGCACCGGCACGGGCTTGCCGCTGAGCACGGGGCCATCCGGCGACGCGCCCACATCGACGAACCGCACCTGGTCCCAGACCCTGCTCACCTCGGCGCTCCAGCGCGCCTTCTGGCGCGCCCTGGCGAAGTCGCCGTCCTGGACGTCGCGCCAGGCCGAGTGGGCTGGATCGTAGAGCTGCGACATGTACTCGTCCACCATGCGCTGGCAGTTGAAGCGCGGGCTTAAGTACACCACAGAGCGCTTGACACGGCGCATCCACTCGCGCGGCACCGTCTGGTCGCGCTCGTAGAAAGCGGGAACCAGTTCGTTCTCCAGCAACGAGTAAATGGCCGTGGCGTGCACCTCGTCCTGGTCCTCGGAATAGGGGATGCGGTCGCCGACGGCCCACCCGCCGGTGTGCTCGCAGACCTCGTCGAACCAGCCGTCCAGGATGCTCAAATTCAGCACGCCGTTGATGCCCGCCTTCATGCCGCTCGTCCCGCAGGCCTCCTCGCCGCGGCGCGGCGTGTTCAGCCAGACATCGACACCCGCGACCAGCTCGCGCGCCACGTGCATCTCGTAGTCCTCCAGGAAGACCAGGCGCTTGGCGAGCTCGGGGTCGCGCGAGAGCTGGACGATCTGCCGGATCAGCTCCTTGCCGGGATGGTCGTTGGGGTGCGCCCGCCCGGCCACGACCACCTGCACCGGACGCTCCGGGTTCGCGAGGATGCGCTTGAGCCGGTTGACGTCCCGGAACAGGAGCGTGGCGCGCTTGTAAGTGGCGGACCGCCGCGCAAACCCGATGGTGAACGCCTCGGGGTCGAGCACCTCGGCCGCACGGCGCAGCTCGGCCGAGGACGCCGTGCGGTTCCGCGCGAACTCCACCTGCCGCTCCCGCACGAAGGTAACCAGGTGACGTTTCCGCCGCCGGTGCGCCTCCCAAAGCTCCTGGTCCGGAATGTCCTGGACCTGCTCCCAAGTCTTCGGGTCGGTGAGCCGCTCCCGCCAGTCGGGCTGGAGATACTGGTCATAAAGCGTCGCCAGCTCGCCCGAAAGCCAGCTCAGCAAGTGCACCCCGTTGGTGATCGAGGTGATCGGCACCTCCCAGCAGGGAAGCTGGGGCCAGAGATCGCTCCACATCTCCTGGGACACCCGCCGGTGCAGCCGGCTGACGGCGTTCCTCAAACCGGAGGTCTTGATCGCCAGGATGGCCATCGAAAACCGCTCGTAGCTGTCACGCGGGTTGCGCCGCCCCAGACCCATCAACTGCTCCAGCTCGATGCCGGCCTCGCGGCAGTAATCGCGGAAGTACTCCCACATCAACCCGGAGTCGAAAAGATCGATGCCCGCCGGCACCGAGGTGTGGGTGGTGAAGACATTGTTGTTGCGCGAGGCCTCGAGCGCTTCTTCGAAGGAAAGGCCGCGCTCCTTCACCAGCACGCGGACGCGCTCCAGCGCCAGGAAAGCCGAGTGGCCCTCGTTCATGTGGTACACCGTGGGCTCCAGGCCCAGCGCACGCAGCGCCCGCAAGCCGCCGATGCCGAGCACGATCTCCTGGCGCATGCGCACATGGATGTCGCCGCCGTAAAGCGCATCGGTGATGCCGCGGTGCTCCGGGCGGTCGTTCTCGGCAATGTTGGTGTCCAGCAGGTAGAGCTTCACCCGGCCCACGTCCATCCGCCAGACCTTGATGTGGACCTCGCCGGTCGGCAGCGTGACGGCGACCTTCAGGTCCCTGCCGCCTGCGTCCCGGACGGGCGTGATGGGGAGCGTGTAGAAATCGTTGACCGCGTACCGCTCCTGCTGCCAGCCGTCGGGGTTCAGGTACTGCTGCAGATACCCGGTCTGGTAGAGCAGCCCGACCCCGATCAGTGGAACGGCGGCGTCGCTGGAGGCCTTCAGGAAGTCCCCTGAAAGCACGCCCAAGCCGCCGGAGTAGGCGGGCAGGCACTCCACGATCCCGTACTCCATCGAGAAATAGGCGATCAGCTTGTCCTGGCTGGCGGGCGCCCCTGGCGGGTGCATGTAAGCGTCAAATCGCTCACAGGCCTGGCGGTGTAGAGCCAGATAGCGCGGGTCGGCGGCCAGCCGCTCCAGCGTGGCCTGGGGCACTCGCCCCAGCATCGACACCGGGTTGTGACCCGAGGCCCGCCAGAGGTTTGGCTCCATCCTGCGGAAAAGACTGCGGATCGCGGGTTCCCAACTCCACAGGACATTGTAGGCGAGCTCGATCGTCCGGGAGAGTGGCCCGGGCACTTCCGGCCGCACCAGAAACTCCCTAAGTGGTTGAATTTGAAATGGCATCAGGCTTCGTGGATAGTCCTACCATAGCAGACTTCCAAACCCGGACGGCCCCGGAGGTCCGGCGTGGCCGACGCCCCACCCGCCAGCCGCTGCCGCGCCCCTCCCGTCCGCCGGCGAGACCGCCGAATGCGATATGATTGGAGCTTCCTCAGGATTCTCCGACCGGCCAGTCCGTTGGTCCGAGGATTGCATTATCCCTTAGCTAGGAGAGAGAACTACATGGCGTACGTGATCGTTGACACCTGCACGAAGGACGAGCTGTGCGTCGAGGCTTGCCCGGTCGATTGCATCCACCCCAAGAAGGATGAACCCGGCTTCGAGGAGGTGAAGCACATGATGATCGACCCGGAGGCCTGCATCGACTGCGGCGCCTGCGTGCCGGTGTGCCCGACGAATTCGATTTACACGCTCGACGAGCTGCCGGCCGAGTTGCAGCACTTCGCCGCCAGCAACGCCGCATATTACGGCAAGTAGGCGCTAGCCGCGCGGCTGGGCGCCGGCGGCGCAGACACCACGCGCCGCGCGCGCAGGAGACGTTCTCTCGACCGATGGAGTAGCAGTCCATGCCTGCCCTGGCCCAAGTCCTTGCTGAGAACACGCGCGAGGGCGCCCTTTGGGAACCCATCGACCAGAAGCGCATCCGCTGCTTCGCCTGCGGCCACCGGTGTCCCATATTTGAAGGGCAGCCGGGCGTCTGCAAGGTGCGGTTCAACTCTGGCGGCAAGCTCTACGTGCCCTGGGGCTACGCCTCCGGCGTGCAGTGCGACCCCATTGAGAAAAAGCCCTTCTTCCACGTGCGGCCGGGCTCGCTGGCGCTCAGCTTCGGCATGTTGGGCTGCGACCTTCACTGCGGCTACTGCCAGAACTGGGTGACCTCGCAGGCGCTCCGCGATCAGCGCGCGGTCTCCTCCGTCCAGAAGGTCACACCCGAGGAATTGGTCCAAACCGCCCTCGATCTCGGCGCCGGGGCGGTGGTCAGCACGTACAACGAGCCGCTGATTACGGCCGAATGGGCGGTGGAGATCTTCAAGCACGCCCGGGAGGCGAGCCTCCTCACCGGGTTCGTTTCCAACGGCAATGCCACCCCCGAGGTGCTCGAATTCCTGCGGCCGTGGTGCGACCTCTACAAAGCCGACTTGAAATCGTTCCAGGACCGCCGTTACCGGGAGCTGGGCGGCCGCCTTCAACCGATCCTCGACAGCCTGCGCCGCATCCACGCGATGGGCTTCTGGCTGGAGGTGGTCACGCTGATCGTGCCCGGCTTCAACGATTCCGATGAGGAGCTGCGCGAAATCGCCGGATTCCTGGCCGGCATCTCACCCGACGTCCCCTGGCACGTGACGGCCTACCACCGGAACTACAAGATGCTCGACTCGCGGGACACGAAGCCGGCGGACCTGCTGCGCGCGGTGGAGGCGGGCCGGCGCGCCGGGCTGCGCTACGTCTACGCGGGGAACCTGCCCGGCGCGGTGGGCGGGCTGGAGGACACCCGCTGCCCAGGCTGCGGCGAAACCCTGATCCGTCGCCACGGCTTCCGGGTTCTGGACTACCGGCTCACCTCCGAGGGCCGCTGCCCGAAATGCGCCGCGGCGATTCCCGGCCGCTGGGCCGAGTCTTACCGCCAGTAATAGACGCACCCGCCGTTCCGGCCCGTGTTGTCGAACTGACCGCGGAGACGCAGAGGCGCAGAGGCGGAGCGGAGAGGATTTCTTCAAGATTCTTCTTTGTGTCAGATCCCGGTCTCTGCGGCGAGTATTACTCTTCCAGCGCGGCGTCGAGAGCCCTCTCGAGCGTGGCCCTGTCGAGGCTCGTGGAAATGAACAGCTCCTGGCGCGCGCCCGAGGACAGCGCGATCGCCTTCCAGCCGTTGCCGGTCGGCACGGTGACGCGCACTTTGACCTTGCCGCGCGCGTCGCGCACCTGCCGGATTACGCCGGGGATGACGGAGCGGATGGTTTGGGGATTGCCGGCCAGCAGGCGCTCGCAGAGCCCGCGCACGCCCTGGATGATGGAGTGCTCGACCTTGAGCTTGCCCTGCGCGACGCGTAGCCGCATGCCCATGCCTACAGTCTAGCCCGCCGGTCGCGCCTGAGCCTGTGGGCAAATCCTTTCACAGCCCTTCCCGCAGCGGCACGAAGCGGCAGTAGGCCGCCACGTAAGATAGAACCTCCCCGCCGGTCTTGGAGATCACGCGCAGCTCCTGGTCCCACCAGGACCCGACCGGAATCACCATGCGGCCCGGATCCTTCAGCTGTTCGAGTAGGCGCGGCGGCACGTCCGCGGCGGCGGCGGCGACCGAGATGGCATCGAAGGGCGCGTACTCGGAGTAGCCTAGCGAGCCGTCGCCGGTGATGACGGTGATGTTGGCGTCGCGGCCGGTGCGCTGCAGGTTCCCGCGGGCCATCTGGGCCAGCTCGGGGATCAGCTCCACGGCGATGACGCGCGCGGCCAGAGCGCCGAGCACGGCCGCGTGGTAGCCGCTCCCGGCCCCCACCTCGAGCACGGTCTCCTGGCCGGTCAGCTCCAGGCACTGCACCATCAGCGCCGTCATGTAAGGCTGGGAGATCGTCTGCCCGTGCCCGATCGAAAGCGGCGCGTCGGCGTAGGCCTCCTCGCGGCTGTCCTCCGGGACGAACTCCTCGCGCGGGATCGCGAGCATCGCCTCGAGCACCCGCTCGTCGCGAATGCCGCGCGGGCGGAGCTGCCCCTGGACCATCATGCGGCGTTTCAGAGCGTAGTCCATCAGGCTTGTGGCTAGCAGCTTGCGGCCAGTAGCTTGCGGCCAGTGGATCCAGAGCGCTCGTGGACGGACCGGACCCACGTCCCACAAGCCACAGACTATTACTTCAGCTGCTTCCTGTAAAGGAAGTCAATTCCAAACAGCCCGTTCTCCTCGCGGACCGCGCCGACGCTCCAGTTGTTCGTGAAGTCCCACTCGATGCGGATGGTCTGCTCCTGGGCGCGGGAAAGGTCGGTGATGTAGGTGAACATGAGGTTGCTGGTGACGTTCTGTTCCAGGGTGAGCCGCGCGGTGGCGTTGTTGGTCGTCATGCTGGTGATCTGCGGGTCGATCTTGAGCCGGCTCACGCCGAAGAAACGCTCCAGGCGGCCGCTGATCGGGCTGGTAATGGCCTGGCTGAGCAGCGCGCTCGCGCCGGCCTGCTCCCAGCTCTGGCCGATCTGAGCCCCCGCACCGCCGAGACCAGAGCCCGCGGCCGGGTCGCGGCCCGTGGTGAGCAGCGTGACCACGTCGGCGAACGGAAGCGGTGGGTCGGAACGGTAGCTCATCGTGAGCTTGTTGGCCGGTCCCGAGACGTGCAGTGTGACGTCGACGCCGCGGAC
>JBEKLJ010000097.1:0-12714 GCA_050010255.1 Bryobacteraceae bacterium | reverse complement strand
ATCGGGAAGCGGACCGGCGACGCGCTCGGCCGTCGCCTTGTCGATGAGCGCGCGGTGCGCGGGGCGGCGCGCGAGCGTGATCAGGCGCGCGCGGGCCGACGTGCCCGGCTCGGCGCCCTGAATGTACTCCTGGACGGCGCGCGCGTAGTCGCGCTTGTTCTCGTAGATCGCGCCGGCCTCATACGCATACAGTGCCGGCCGGCCGAGCCGCGTGCGGCCGGCTTCGAGCAGGCGCAGCGCGTCGTCGTACTGGAAGTAATCCCAGAAGACCGTGGCGGCTTCCAGGTAGCCCTCGGGCTTGCCGGGCTCCAGCTCGGCGAGCGCGTTCCAGTGCGGGCGGGCGCGCGCGAACAGTTCCCGGTCGGCATAGATCTCGCCCCACTCGGTGAGCGCGTGGCGGTCGCGGCGGTTGGCGCCGTAGACCTTACCGATTATCGCCGCGGCGCGGTCCGTGTACTTCGGATCGAAGGCGGCCAGCGACCGGTCGAGCCGCTCGGCGGACGTGGCTAGCCACGAGTTGCCGGGGAACTGGGACGCGACGGCTTCCAGGGGCGCGGCCGCCTGCTCGAAGTGCGATCGCCAGATTTCGGCCTCGGCGACGAAATGCACGGCGGCGACGTTCGTCTGCGCCGTGGCGAACGGATCGCCGATCTGGATCTTAGCCAGCTCGGGATTCAGCCGGCGCGTGGAGGCGAGCAGGGAGAAATACCGCCCGCGAAGACCGTCATCGTAAGACCAGTAGTCGCGCAGCAGCGCCTCGCTCGCCGCGCCGTTGTAGGTCTCTGTCGCCGAATAGGCGCTGACGAGGTTGTGAACGAACGCGAGGTTGTACGGGAATCGTTCGTGCGCGTAAAGGTTCAGGTTGAGGTAGAGCTGCGGCGTGATGGTGGTGTTGGTGTGAACGATGCTGGCGAAGTACTGCTCGAGATCGGTCCCGGAAAACGTCTCGACCACCTGGCGGGTGAGCCGATCGATGCCGTCGGCGTGCTCTCGGCGCACGTACCAGCGGCCGAGCTTGTCGTACCAGGATGTGGTCGAGAACTGCTGGATGGCGCGCTTATAGACCTGCTCGACTTCCGATTCGAGGCGGTTCTGCTGGAGGAAGGCGGCCAGGCGCTCATAGAGTCCGGGATCGTTCGGGTTGCGGTCCAGTTCGCGGCGCAGGAGAGCAAGCGCGTCCATGCGGCGCTCGAGCGCGAGCAACCGCGAGATGTAGCGGTCGAGAACGCGGGCGTAGTCGGGCGAGCGCGGACCGGCTTTCTCCGGCTCGGCGCTTCCCGAGGCGGCGAAGCGGAAGGCTTCGGCCCGGCGGTCGGCGGGGGCGGAAGAGTCGGGCTCCGAAGGCGTCGCGTCCTCGGGTTCCTGCTCGACGCTCTCGTCGTACTGGTCGTCGCGCGCCTCTCCTTGGGCCTGCCGCCGCCCGCGGCGCTGGCTGGTCGCGGCAGTCTCGCCGATGGGAACGCCCGCGGCGCTGGCCGCGAGCTCCTTAAGCAGCGCGTCGTAGGTCACGAACTCGTTCTGCGTGTCCCCTTTTCGCGCGAACGCCTCGGCCAGGTGCAGGGAAACCTGGGTGCGGAGGCGCGATTTCGGAAAATCGTTCAAGAACCGGCGGGCGGCGCGGATCACGCCATCGCTAGCGCCGTAAGCCGCATAGGCCTCGACCAGGTGCGCCCGCAGCTCAACCCGTTGGCGCGACTGCGGGAACTTCGCCTCGAAGAGGCGCAGCAGCTCCTCGGCGCGCGCGCGGTGGAAGTAGGCCACCGCGGTTTGCTCCTGCTCGGAGAAGGCGTATTGCGGTCCGGTCGAGTTCAGCAGCAGCGACAGGATGCCATTGAGGAACCCGGGGTGCGGGTCCATGGTAGCGACGTCCTTGTAATAGGACAGATCGCCGGAGCCGAACTGAATCGGCTGCTCGGGAGCGGAGAAGAGCAACTCGGCAATCGCGGCCAGCGCGCGTTCCTGGTCGGCGGGCGAAGCCCCGGCCATCGAATAGAGCGCATGGAAGTCGCGCGCCGCCTCGTCATGGTTGTGGACAGCCGCTGAGAGCTTGCCGAGTGTCCACAGCTCGGAGGCCGTCCAGGCGGACTGGCGGGCCTCTTTGCGATTGCGAAATTCGACGAGGGCACGCTCCGCCGCCGCCAGGTTGCCCTGCTGCTGGTAGTAGTAAAACAAGCGCACGGCGGGCAGCAGGTCCAGCGGATTGGCGGCCTGCGCGGCGCGGGCGCGCTCCAGGTAGCGCCGGAGGTTGTGCGTCCGTTCCAGCAGACCGAAGTACTCCTTGACCAGCCCGGGCGTCCAGAGCGGCTCGAACGACTGGTCGTAAACGGCCAGCGCCTGCTCGGTGGCGCCGCGTTTGTCTTCGAGCATTGCCCGGGCGCTGACGGGGAACACGGCGTCGGACGGGAATGCCGCACGGTAGTCCCCGATGAGCTGCTCGGCGGCGGCGTATTGCTTTCCGTCAACCAGCCAGGCGAAGTAGCGGCGGTAGACGGAGCTTTGCTTGGGGTACTGCTTGATCCACAGGCGCCACTCGGCGCTGGCCAGATCGAAGGGCAGCGCCTGGGCTTCCGTGAGCGCGACGATCCGCTCGAAGGTCCTTGAGGAGCGCCGCCGCGCGACCGGTGTGAACTTCTCCGACGCCGGGTTGGGCGCCTGGGCGGCGGCTTCCAGCGCGCGCAGCTCCTCGCGCGGCTTGAACTGCCGATGGTAGAAGTCGGCCAGGGCGAGCTGCCCAGCCGCGCGGTCGGGAGCGAGCTCGGCAAAGCGCTTCCAGTCGGCCTCCGCCGTGGCGATGTCCACCTGCTCCTCGGCGGCCTGGGCGCGCAGCGCGTACAATTCGGCTTCGGTGGGAGCAGCGGCGATGAGCTGATCGAGCGAGCCGCGGGTTTCCTTCGGGTTGCGGCGCGCCAGCACCGGCCCCGAAGGCGTATCGACGCGCGTGAAGAAGACGCCCTCGAACCGCTTGAGGACCGGGATGTCCTGCAGCCACCGGGGCAGATCGGCCCAGGCGGCGAAGCCCAGAAGTGCAAGGGCGGCGAGGGGAGCGAGGCGCTTAGGGGAGAACTTCAAGCGGCACCTCCTGGCTTCCGATGTTGTGCGCGAAGTCCTCGGCCGTTACGGTGAGAACGTACCGTCCGGCCGGCAGGCCGGCTGGCACGATGAACTCCCCGGTGTTGGCCATCTCGCGCGGATTCCAGCGCAGGCTGACGGGCGCAATGCCGTACATGCGCGCGCTGACGGTCCGCGTGGTCTTCGAGGCGCTGACGCGCAGGCGGACCTGTTCGCCTCGTTGGAAGCGCGCCTTGTCGAGCCGGGTGCGCACCACCGGGGGTTTACTCGATATGACGAACGACTTCGATTCGCGGTAACTGCGCCCGGCGCGGTCGCGCAGAACCAGGCGCACCTGGTAGACGCCGTCGTTCATATCGGTGGGGGCCAGGAAGCGCGTTTGCCACATATCCTCATCGGGAAGATAGCGCAGCGGCTTGACCAGGCCGAACGGGAACAGCGCCACCACCGAGACGATGACCGGGTCGGTCTTCACCCTCAGAACCGGGTCGCCGGGACGAATCAGGCGGGGCCGGAGCAGCGCGCGCGGCGCCGCCAGAAACGCGGTGTAAGGCGTGACGAACTTGTACTTGCGCGAAAGGCGGATGATCTCGTCGATGGTGGCGCGGTCCTCGCCTTCGCGTTCGATCTTCTCGAGCAGGGCATCCACACGGGCGCGCGCCCAGGTGCGCGGCAGCTGCGGATGCTCGGCATTCGTGGCGGGCAGTTGCGCCTTGGTCCGGAGTAGCAGCGGCGTGCCATCCCGGACGCCGCGCGCGGTGAACGTGCCCGCGCCCGGCTGCTTGTACTGGCCGACCCAGGCGGCAATCGAGCCGGGAAACACCGTGTCTTCGAGCGGGTAGACCAGCTTGAAGTTCGCCGCGGGCTCGGCGGCCAATGTGAGTTGATCCACCGGCCGGCGCCCCAGCTTGGCCAGGAACGCGTTCAGCTTGAACTCGACGGGTTCGGTGGAGCGCACCCATTCGATAGCGCCGTCCGCTCTGGCGAGCAGCCGCAGGAGCGGCATGTTGGCGTCGTCGCCAACGGCGAAAACGAAGGTGCGCGGGTGCACCGCCGCCTGTTTCCACTTAGAGGCGTAGAATGCCGCGAGCCTGTTGTTGGCGATCGGGCCGCGCGTCGCACTCCCATCCGTGAGCAAGACGAGGTAGGGTTCCGCGCCCAAGGCGGCCGGCTGCGCCAGGCCCACCGTGAGCGCGCGCTCGATGTTCGTGCCTCCGCGCAGCCGGCTGGCCTTGACGAACGCGATGGCCCTCTCCACCGCCGGCGTCTCGGCGCGCACGGGCGCGGGTGAGAAGGGCGACACCTCGGAATTGAACAGCAGCAGGTTGAACTGGTCCGCGGGCCGGAGCGAGTGGAGCAGCGTCTCCAGCGCCTGGAAGTTGCGCTCGAGCTTGTCCCACTGCATCGAGAGCGAGGTGTCGAAAAGCACGGTGACGCTCTTCGGCCCCCCGCCGCCGGAGGCCGCCGCGCCGGGCCTCACCAGCGCGGAGGCCTCGAAGAAGCCCGGCTCGCCGGCGTCGCGATGCGTGATGACTTCCAGCCGGTCGCCGCGGCGCGATTCCAGGCCCCAGCGCACCGCGAAATCCTCGACGAAGCTGACGTTGCGGACCTCATACGAGGCTTTGACGAGGTTGGGCGTCGATTGCTCGATCTTGAGCGGGTACGCGCCGCTCGCCAGCTCGAAGCCGGTGATCGGGTGCGCCGAGTGCAGCTCGAAATCGATATGCAGAAGCCCCGCGGCCTGCACCTGGTAGACGTCGGGGCGGAGGGGGAGCGCGAACAGAGACTTCAAGTTCTCGACCGGCACCGTCTCGTGATATTCGAGCTCGATGCGCGTGGTGCTGTAAGGCAGGATGGGTACCACCTTCACGCCGAAGACGGAACTGCGGCGGAGCTCGGCCGGGGTCGGCTCGTTCTCGAGCAGGCCCGGGTCCAGCGACTGCCAGCGCAGGCCGTAGTAGATCTCTTCGGCGCGCCGCCGCTCCATGATCACGCCGGGGATGCGCGTCACGTCGCCCCAGATCGCGAAGTCGGACATGGTCGCGCGGGTGGGCATCGAGTAGAGGTACGTGCCCTCCAGCCGTTCGCCGGTGTGGTTCGTGAAGATCTGGCGCAGAAAGACGCGGGCGTCGCCGTCTTCGATGCGGATTGTCACCCACAACTCCTCCAGCGAGAGCACGGCGGGATCGGGCTGCTGGCGGTTGGACGGAATCAGCACGCCCGAATCGGCCGCGAGCAGCAGGGGAATGAGCAGCAGCAAGAGTGGGAGTCTCATCGGAGATTCTCGGGGAAACGGACCAGGCCGTTGTCAGTGCCGGCGTAAATGTAGCCGCCGTGGGCGGCGAATGCGGTTACGTTTTGCGACGGCAGCCCGGCCCGGATGTTGCGCCAGCGGCCGGAACCACGGTCGTAGACATAGAGGCCGTCGCCAAGCGAGCCGGCGTAGACCGCCTGGGCGGTCGCCAGCATCGCATTGGGGTTGACGACAAAGGGCCGGTCGAGATCGGCGAAAGTGTGCCAGGCGCCGGCGGAGTCGAACCTCAACACGCCCGCGCCATAGGTGCCGGCGAACCAGTCTTCTCCGGCCGCGACGATGGCGGTGATCCAGTTGTGCTTGAGGCCGGAATTGGCGGTGGTGTAGCTGGCCCGGACCGTGTCGCCCTCCACCACCGACAGGCCGCCGAGCGTGCCGGCCAGCAGGCGCCCGTGGGCTTCGGAGAGCGCGTAGACGTGATTGTTGACCAGGCCGTGGAAGGCGTAGAGGCTGCGCGCGCCGGAAGCGTCCACGAAGGTCAGCCCGGCGGGCGTAGCCACGGTCATGCCTCCCGGGTGGAAGACGACATCGGTGACGTGGTTGGCGATCAGCCCCTGGTCGCGGCCCAGCACCTGGCGCTGGCGGCCGGCGGCGTCGAAAAGCACGAGGCCGTTCGCGGTGGCGGCCGCCGTCTGGCCGCGCGCGGGGTCGTGCACGATGCGGTTGACGCAGAACACGCGGTCGTTTTCGAAGTGCGTGGCCCGGTCGAGGCCCGGGTCCAGGATGTCGAGCCCGCGGTCGAAGTAGCCGACCCAGAGGCGGCCGGCGGAATCGAATTCCAGCGCCGAGATGTTGCGGTCCGCGAGCAGCGCCGCGCTGCGCTCGACCACGCGCTGCCAGGCTCCGCGGCGCTCGTCGATGCGATAGACGCCGTCTTCGGCCAGGGCGTAGAGCGCGCCGTCGAGCGCGAGCAGGCGGTGGATGCTCGAGCGCAGCGGCTCGCCGAGGTTGCGCCGCGGTCGGGCGCGTCCGGGAGCCAGCGGCACTTGGGCAATCCCCTGCTCCAGCGTGCCGATGATAAGTGCGTCGTCGCGCGCCAGCAAGCACTGGGCGAACAAACCCTCGGCCAGCACGCGGCTGAACTTGCCGGCGACGAATTCGGCGGTTCCGAGCGCCGTCCCGACGTAAGCGCGGTTGCCGGCCACGGCGATCGAGAGGACGTGCGCGTCGGGCAGGCCGTTCGCTTCTCCAAACCGGTCCACCTCGCCGGCATGCCAGTGCAGGAGACCAGCATCCACCGTGCCCACCCAGAGGCTCCCTTCATCCCCGGCCAGAGCGCTCACCTGCAAATTCGCCAGAGCCGGATGGAAGGCGGTGAGCCGCTTCCCGTCGTAAGCCAGCACGCCCTTCTTCTCCGTGCCGAGCAGGATGCGCCCGGTCGAGAGCGGGAGAACGGCGGTGAGGTCGCGATAAGGCGCCGCGTCGGGCCGAATCTGGCGAAACTCACGCCCGTTGAAAGCGAGGAGACCCTCGCCGGCCGTGGCAATGAGAAGCTCGGGTTCGGCGCCATCCGGGGCGACGCCGGTGGCGATGGCCGTGATCGGCGCTGGAATCTCGGGCCCGGCGAGGTGGCGCGAGCGCGCGCTCCCGGCCGAGTCGAATTCGATGAGGCCGGCGGGCCCCGCGACCCAAAGGCTGCCGCGGAAGCCGGCGGCGTCGCGGAAGACGGCTGGCGCGGACACCGGCTCGAACGGTCCCGAGGCAGCGGCCAGCCGGGCGGTATGGAAGGGGATGTTGCCCTCGGCGGCGACGTCGCTCCGGGCGCGGTCAATGGCGCGCGAGGCCCGGAACAAAACATACCCGCCCCAGGTGGCGGCACCCAGAGCAGCGAGGCAGGCAGCCAGAGCGAGACGGCGCTTGATCCCGGCCACGCCCCACCCCGTCATGTGTACAACTATATTTCAGAATCCGCCCGGGCGCTCTACCGGGCCGGCCTTGCCGTGGAGCCCAACTCCACCTGGAGCTGGTTGATGACCTGCTTGACGCCCTTGACCTTCTTGGCGACCCGCTCGGCCTTGTTCTTCTGCCTCTCCTCGTGCACCTTGCCGCGCAGTGTCACAACGCCGTCGTGGACGTCCACCGCGATGCCGCCGCCCCTGACGTCGCGGTCGGCGGCGAGCCGCTGGCGCACCTGGTCGTAGATCTGGTCGTCAGAACGCTTCTGGTCCGCGAAGGCCGGGGCCACGGCCCCAATCAGAAACGCCACGAGCACGAACAGTGAGAACACGCGCATAGACGAATCCATTCTATGCCTTCCCGCGGCGGCCCGCTCACGGCCCTACTGGCGGGTCATGGAGCGCCAGTCGAGCTGGTCGAGAAACTGCGGACTCTCCCGCCACCTCGGGCGCACCTTCACGTACAGCTCCAGGAAGACGTGGCGGCCCGACAGCCGCTCGATCTCGAGGCGCGCGAGCGTGCCGATCTGCTTGAGCGTCGCGCCCCCCGCTCCAATCAGGATGGCCTTCTGCCCCTGGCGCTCCACGTAGATGGTCGCCGAGATGCGCGTCAGCCTGGGCGTCTCCTTCCACTCCTCCACCAGCACGGCGACGGCGTGCGGCACCTCCTGGTGCGTCACCGCCAGGATCTTCTCGCGAATGAGCTCCGCGGCCAGGAACCGCTCCGGCTGGTCGGTGACGTGGTCCGGCGGGAAGTAGGCGGGGCCCTCGGGCAGACGCGCGACGATCGCCTCGCGCAGCTCCTCCAGGCCCTCGCCCTTGAGCGCGGAAAGCGGGAGGTACTCGGCGAATTCGCGAACGGCCCGGTACTGCTCGATCAAGGGCAGCAGGCGGGACTTGTGGCCGAGCCGGTCGATCTTGTTGAGCACCAGCAGCGTGGGCGTGGACGGCCAGCCGAGCAGCTCCAGCGCCTCCTCGTCCGCCGGGCCGAACGGCAAAGTCGAATCCGCCATGTAAAGCAGCACGTCGCGCTGCTCCAGCGCCTCGCGGATAGTTTGCATCATCCGCCGGTTGAACAGCGTGTCGGGCTTGTGGATGCCGGGCGTATCCAGCAGGACGATCTGCGCGCCTGGGCGCGTGAACACACCCTGAATGAGCGTGCGCGTGGTCTGCGGCTTGCCGGCGACGATGGCCAGCTTGGTCCCCACCAGCGCGTTCAGTAGCGTGGACTTGCCCGCGTTGGGACGTCCCAGGATCGACACGAAGCCGGAGACGTGCCTGTGAGCGGGTTCCGCGGCTGTCTCCGGCTGTTCGGTTTCAGGCATGGCCGGTGCGCTCGGCTTTCGAGACCCGCACCTGCTCGACGCGGAGGTCGTTGCTGGCCAGAACTTCGATCCGAATCCCCTGCCGCTCGACGGTTTCGCCCGGCTGGGGCACCCGCCCGAGCCACTCCATGAGCAGCCCGCCGACGGTAGTGGATTCGGGTTCCTCGGCCGCGTGGAAATCGAGCAGCTCCTCGAGCCGATCCAGGCCGAAGTTGCCCGACATCACGTACCTTCCGCCGGGTTCCTCGGTGAGGTCCAGCGTGGGTTCGTGCTCATCGCGGATCTCTCCGAAAACTTCCTCCATCAGGTCCTCGAGCGTGACCAGTCCGGCCGTGTTGCCGTACTCGTCCACGGCGATGGACATGTGGGCGCGGTCCTGCTGCATCTCCTTGACCAGGTCGCTCACGCGCTTGGTCTCGGGCACGAAGCGGATGGTTCGCACCAGCTCGCGGATCTTGCGGGCCTGGCGCTCGTCCTCGTCCAGCTCGAACATGTCGCGCACGTGGACGAAGCCGATGACGCTGTCGATGGAGCCTTCGTAAACCGGGATGCGCGAGTACTGCTCGTTGATGACGAGCTGGCGGAGGTCCTCCAGCGAGGCGTCCGCCTCGATGGCCACGATGTTCGGCCGCGGCGTCATCACCTCCCGCACCGTCTTGTCGCCGAACTCGACCACGGACTGGATCAGCTCGCGGTCGCTCTCCTCGATCAGGCCTTCCTCGGTCCCGGCCGAGATCAAGGCATCGACGTTCTCAGCCGGCGTCGGCGCCTCCTCGCCGGGTTGCGGCGCTTGGTTGAGCTCGCTCAGCGACTGGAAGAACGCGAAGATGGCCACCAGCGGCCGCATCGCCAGCGCCAGGCCGCGCAGGAGCGGGCCGATGGCGCCGAGCCAGCGCCCGCTCGAGCGGCGGTAGAGGGTGTGGGGCACCACGTAGGTGGCCACCAGCATGGTCGCCAAGGCGAGCGCGCAGGCTTCGAGCGGCGGCTGCAGCGAGCCCGGCGGGGTAAAGCGCAACGCCAGCAGGGGCAGCGCCAGGCCCAGCAGCACCAGCAGCGTGTGCTTGATCAGCGAGAAGGTGAGCACGCCGTGCTCGGTGTCGACGCCGATGCGGTCCTGGAGGCTGGACTTGAAGTACTCCAGGGCGGGCCGCTCGCGCGGCCGCAGGCGCAGCGCTTCCAGGTACAGCAACTGCACGAAGGTGACCACGACCAGCGCGCCGCCCAGCAGCGCGGCCGCCAGCAACGCCCACGCCGTCACCGCCGCCCCCGCTCGATCAGGCCCGCCGGCAGCCCCAGCCGCTTTCGGTAGCGCCGCTCGGCGCGCGCCATGGCGCCGCGGTCCCGCTCGTGATCCATCCCCACCAGGTGTAGCACGCCGTGCAGCAGGAGGATGCCGAGCTCGTCCTTGCGGGTGTGGCCGCGCTCGCGCGCCTGCTCGGCCGCCCGCTCCGCCGAAATCGCGATCTCGCCGAGGAACCCGTCCGGCGCCGGATCGGGGAACGAAAGCACGTCGGTGGGGTAATCGCGGCCGAGGAACTGCCGGTTCAGCCGCCGCAGCTCGGCGTCGGTGGTGATGAGCACGGTGAAATGGCGCCCTGCGGCGACGGTGCGCTCGACCTGGGCGGCGAGTTGCCTGAGGCCGGCGCGCGGGAGCCTGCCGGCCGCCGGGCGAAAGATGACCGTGCTGAGAAACGTCGCCATCGGAGCGCGCTCAGGCGTCAGGAGCCGGTGCGGGCTCGTTGCCATCGCGCGTGCGCTCGGCCGGGTAGTCGCCGAGCTTCAGGGACAACTGGCGGCTGGCCCCGTTGGCCTCCAGCCAGCGCTCGTAAGCCTTGACGATGCGCTGCACCAGGGTGTGCCGCACCACGTCGCGATCGTCGAAGTAGACGAAGCTGATTCCCTCCACGCCGCGCAGGACCTCTTCGGCGTGCACCAGGCCGCTGCGCTTGCCCAGCGGCAGGTCGATCTGCGTCACGTCGCCGTTGACCACCATCTTGGAGTTGAAGCCCTGCCGGGTCAGCAGCATCTTCATCTGCTCGGAGGTGCTGTTCTGCGCCTCGTCCACTATGACGAAGCTGTCGTTCAGCGTGCGGCCACGCATGAAGGCGATGGGCGCCACCTCAATGATGTTGCGCTCCAGCAGCTTCTCGATTTTGTCCAGCTCGAGCATGTCGTAGAGCGCGTCGTAGAGCGGGCGGAGATAGGGATCCACCTTCTCTTGCAGCGTCCCGGGCAGGAAACCCAGCCGCTCGCCCGCCTCGACCGCCGGGCGGGTGAGGATGATCCGGCTGACCCGCTTGGCCAGCAGCGCCGAAACGGCCATGGCCACGGCCAGGTAAGTCTTGCCCGTACCAGCCGGACCGATGCCGATCACCAGGTCGTTCCGCTCGATCGCTTCCAGGTACCGCCGCTGGTTGATGGTCTTCGGCACCACGATCTTCTTGCCGAAGTGGCGCTGCCTGCCGCTCAGCACCAGGCTGCGCAGGCTCACTTCCGGGTCCGAGGTCACCACGTGCAGGTAGCTGTTGAGGTCGCCGTTGGTGAATACCTGACCTTCCCGGACCAGCTCGACATACTCGCCTAGGATGGTCTCGGCGCGGACGACGTCCCGTTCGTCGCCGTCCAGCTCGATGCAGTCGTCAAGAAGCTGGGTGCGGATGTTCAGGCCGTGTTCCAGAAGGCGGATGTTCTCGTCGTTGGTGCCGAACAGGGGTTCGATCCCGCGGCTAATCTGGACAGACACTTTCATCACTTTAGGAAGTCTTTTACCTCCATGCTGAATTCGCGTCAAGCGAAATCGGTGAGGACCGAAGAGGGGGCGCTACAAAGAGTGCGATTCGCTCGTCTCGGCGATCCCGCGATCGGGGACGCGGATTGACCATCTGCTGTGATTATACAACGCGGCAGCCTCCCGCCGCAGCGACTTAAGCCGTTTGGTTCCAATAGGCTGTGGCCTCTGCCAGGGGCACCTCGCCCGGCGGCGCTATTATGGATCTCGAATGCGCCGCTGGGTGGTCCTGCTCTCGCTGCCGCTCGCCCTCCTTGCGGAGGAGCGGTGGCTTGAGTTGCGCCAGGAGCCGTTTGAAGTGCTCACCAATGCGGGCGATCGCAGCGGGCGCGAGGTGCTCGCCGAACTCGACCAGCTCCGCTGGCTGCTCGGCGCCGCACTGGGCAAGCCTGACTTGCAGACAACCTGGCCGCTGCGCGTCCTCGTTTTCAAGTCCCCGCAGCAGCTCGCGCCGTTCGCCGCGGCCTCCACCCCCGCGCTGGCGCGCGATGTCTACATGGCGGCGCTCGCCGCGGGCGCTCCGTACCCGCCCGAGTTCCTCCGCGAGGTCGTCCGCATCCTAATCGAATCCGGCGCCGGGCGCATGCCGCCCGGAATCGAGGGCGGTCTCGCAGACTTCTACTCGACGGCCCAGGTGAGCGCGACCAGGATCACGCTCGGCCAGCCGCCCCCGGCCGCGCGGCGCAACCTGGATTGGGCGCGCATCCACCTGCTGGTGACCAGTCCCGAGTACTCGGGCCGGCTCCGGGTGTTGCTCTTCAACCTCCAGGCGGGCTCGGACCCTGAACCCTCCTTCCGCAACGCATTCGGAAAGTCCCCCGCCGAGATCGATCAGCAGGCGGCGGCCTGGCTTGCCGCGGGCAACTTCCCCACGGTGATTGTATCGGGCAAGCCGCTCAACCCCAACCGCGACTACACGCCCCAGATCGCCGAGCCGCCGCTGGCGGCGGCTCGGCTGGCCGACCTCCGGCTGAGGGCCGGCGCGGATCCGGCCCCGGCCTACCGGGCGCTGCTGGCTGCATCTCCCGCCGTGGCGCACGAAGGGCTGGGGTTGCTGGCGCTGCGGGCCGGGCGGGAGGAGGAGGCGCGCGCGGAGCTGGCCGCCGCCACCGAGGCCGGGAGCACGAGCGGGCCGGCCTGGCTCGAGTATGCGCGGCTGAACCCCGACAAGGTGAAAGCCGCCGCCGCGCTCCAGAAGGCCGCCGAGCTGAACCCCAACTGGTCCGAGCCGTACGTGCTGCTGGCCGGGATCGAGACCGATCCCTCCAGGGCGCTTAACTGGCTCAAAGCCGCCGCCTCGCTCGAGCCGCGCAACGCCGCGCG
>JBEKLJ010000096.1:0-12824 GCA_050010255.1 Bryobacteraceae bacterium | reverse complement strand
AGCGCCGCTCGCAACTCGGTCTCGCGCCCGGCCAGACGAGTTGCCTCGGCCTCGGCCTGCGCTCCCTCCGCGGCCAGCTCGCCGAGGCGGCCCTCGAGCACGACGTTGCTGGCCAGAAGCCGGGCCTTTTCGAGGCCCAGCCGTTCCTGTTCCGCGCTCAACTGCCGGGCGCTCGCGCCCAGCTCGCCGGCCTCGGATTCGACGCGCGCCATGGCGATGCGCTCGGCGCGGCAGCGCTCCTCGAGACCCGCCATCTCGACGCGCAGCACCGAATGGTCCTCGCCGGTCCGGGCCGCGCGGGCCCGAAGGCTCTCCAGCTCCTGGAGCGCGGCCTTGAGCGCGCTCTCTTGCACGCTCCGGTTGCGTTCCTTCTCTTCCACGGCGGCCTCATCGGCCTGGCGTTGGGCCAGCGAGCGCCCCCGCTCGCGGCCGACGCGCTCCAGCTCCAGCCGGGCCACGGACAGGCGCGAGGCGGTGCGCGAGAGCTCCTCGACGAGCTGGCGCATCTCGTGGTCGAGCGCCACCGCTTCCTTTTCCTGCTCCTGCTGCGCGCCGCGGAGGCCCTCGAGCTCCTTTTCGAGTGCGGCCAGACGCCGCTCCAGCGAGTCGATGCGCGCGCCCAGCTCATCCAGCTCTCTCTGGCGCGCCTGCACCAGCGTCCTGGTCTCGCGCAGCTCGCGCTTGAGGGCCAGCGGGCCGCTGGAGCTCTTCTTGCCGCCGCTCACCGCCTGGCCGTGGTAGCAGACGCCGTCCGGCAGCAGGAAGTAGAGGGAGGGGTGCTGGATGGCCAGCCGCTGGGCGGCGGCGCGGTCCTCGACCAGGAAAGTACGCGCGAGCAGCGGCAGGCACTCCAGCGAGGCGCTGCCGAGGCCATTGGTGAGCCGCAGCACCTCGGCCAGCCGGGCGATGACGTGCGCTTCCGGGCCGAGCGCCGGGCCGGCAGGGCTCTCCTCAGCGGGCGCCTGGGGATGGACCAGAAACGTGGCCCGGCCCTCGACGCTGGCGCGCATCAGCTCGATGCCGCACTCGGCCTGGGTCCAGTTCTCGACAACGATGTACTCCAGCTCATCGTGGAGGAACTCCTCGGCGGCCTTCTCGTAGGCCGGCTCGACCTCGACGAAGTCCGCCAGCACGCCCAGCGGCTTCAGCCCATCGGCCTGCCCGCGCTCGATGGCCGTGAAGAGGCGCTTCACCGACTCGGTGGTGTAGGCGCGGTGCGAGAGGATCTCCTCGAGCGAATCGCGGCGGGCTTTGCGGCGGGAAAACTCGGTGCGCGCCTCCTCCAGCGCGAGGCGCGAGGTCCCCAGGGCCGCCTTGCCGTCGGCGAGCTCCTGTTCGATGCGGCGGCGCTGGTCGGTGATCGACTCCAGTTGCATCTGCCGCTCGGCCAGCTTCGCCGAGAGGTCCTTGCGGGAGGCGTTGAGCCACTCCAAATCGGAAGCGGCCGCCTGCTCCTCTTTCTGCGCCTTGGTGGCGTCGCGCTGGAGCGCGGCCAGGCAGGCGTCGGCCTGCGCGATCTGATTCCTGAGGCCGGCGGCCTCGCCCAGCAAGCGGAGGACGAGCTGCCGCGCGGCTTCGATTCCCCGTTCGCGTCCAGCTACCGCGCTGTGCAGCTCGTCCCGCTCGCACCCCTTGGCTTCGAGCCGCTGGCGCGCTTCCCCGGTCTGCCGCTCGAGCTCCTCGAGGGAACCGCGGTGCGAGGCCAGCTCGCGCTCCAGCGCGGCGAGCCGTCGCTCCAGATCCTGCGACTCGGTCTCGCCTTGCGCCAGGCGCTGCTCGGTTGCCGCCACCTGTTTTGCCTGATAGTCCAGCCGCCCGCGCGTGCGCTCCAGCTCGAGCTGGAGGTCGGCGAGCCTCCTGCGCGCTTCCGTCAGCTCCGCTTCGGTCCGGTAGCCTTCCTGCTGCGCGCGGCTGTATTCCTTTTCCTGCTCCGCGGTGGCCGAGGAAAGCTCCTCGAAGCCCGCCGTGGCCGCTCCGAGATCGAGCGCGATCTTGGCCGTCTCGCGCTCCAGCATCTGGTGACGCCCGGCCAGCAGCCGCCGCAACTGGGCGTCCATCTCGGACTTTAGTTCTTCGTAGCGCCGCGCCTTGGCGGCCTGGCGCTTGAGCGAGTTGGCCTGGCGGCCGACTTCCTCGAGGATGTCGAAGACGCGCTCCAGGTTGTGCTTGGCGCCCTCGAGCCGGGCCTCGGCCAGGCGCCGCCGCGACTTGAACCTGGAAATCCCCGCGGCCTCCTCGATGACCGCGCGCCGGTCCTGCGGGCGCGAGCTCAGCAACTGGCCGATGCGCCCCTGTTCGATGATGGCGTAGGAATCGGGGCCGAGGCCCGTGCCCATGAAGATGTCCTGGATGTCGCGGAGACGGGCGGTGCGCCCGTCGATGAGGTACTCGCTATCGCCCGAACGGAACAGCCGGCGGGTGACGGTGATTTCGCGCCCGGCCTGGGCGAGCCCCTTGCCGTTTAGCCCCGAGCCGTTGGCCTCGCCGGCGGCGCGGCCGTTTACCGCGCCGCTGGCGTGCCCGTTGGCGCGCCCATTGGCCTTGCCGTTCGCCGCCCCGCCGCTCTCGAGCCGGGTGACCTCCAGGCCGGGGTCCACCAGCGTGACCGTCACCGTGGCCAGCCCCACCGGCTTGCGCTCGCGCGTTCCGGAGAAGATGACGTCTTCCATCCTGGCGCCGCGAAGGGTCTTGGCGGACTGCTCCCCCAGCACCCAGTTGATGGCATCCGCCAGGTTGGACTTGCCGCAGCCGTTGGGTCCAACGATGGCGGCCAGACCGGAGCCGGCGAAGCGCAACTCGGTGCGCTCCGGGAAAGACTTGAAACCCTGTAGCTCGACGCGCTTGAGTTTCAGCAAGGCGTGCGTTCTCCTCAAGTTCAATGAGCAATGTCCCGGCGCCTGCCGGGGCGCCCGGTCTCGGGGGATTGAATCCATCCTAACCGGGAACCGGACGAAAGTAAAGCACTCATCCTACCGAATTATGGGGTCTCGGCCAGGAGGCCACAACATATTGGGGCATGGAGGGCCAGAGCCACCCTTAAGCCCTCCGCCCCGCCTCCCCCTGTGCGAGGAGCCTCAGGCTCGATTCTAAAGCCGGGGGGCCGCAACGCGAAAAATTGTCCCCAGCTATCCCCGAACGGTATTGATTGTGGTATACGGAACAGTATAGAGATGCAGAGCGCCACGCAGCCCGCGCCGTACGTTCCGTTCCGCACCTTCCTGGCCGCCCTGGAGGGATTCGAGCGGGGCTTGCCCAACCAGATCGACCGCTCGCTTTGGCCGTCGTACTCCGGTGCGATTCGCGGGCAGTTGCTGGCCGCGTTTCGCTTCCTGGGCTTGATGGATGACAACCAGTCGCCCACGGCGGCGCTCCGGGAGATGGCCTCGAAGCCCGAATCGCGCCGGGCGCTGATGCGGGCGCTGGTCGAGAAAAGCTATCAGCCGCTGGTGGCGCTGGATCTGGCGCGCGCCTCGCCGCATCAGCTTGAAGACGCCGTGCGCGCGGCCTATGGCGTCACGGGCGCGACGCACAAGAAAGCCGTGTCGTTCTTCCTGCAAGCGGTGCGCTACGCGGGCCTGCCGCTCTCGGTGCTGCTGAAGGCCAAGACCAGGACGGCCGCCTTCGGCCGGCGCCGCCCGGCTGCGGGCGAGCGCCCGGCCAAGGAGTCTGAGAGCGCCGCGGCGGCCGTGTCCAAGACCGTGCAACTGAAGAGCGGCGGGTCGCTCACGCTGGCGGCCTCGATCGACCTGTTCTCGCTGAGCGCCGAGGACCGCGCGTTCGTCTTCGGCCTCATCGACCGCTTGCAGGACTACGAGCAAGGCTGATGTTCTCCTCGCGGCTGGATTGGGACCTGCGACCGAACCGGATCTCGGCGCTGATCGAGGCCAAGCGGACCGCCGGAGCGGAGCTGCTGGACCTCACCGAGTCGAATCCGACGCGCGCCGGGATTGCGTACCCGGCCGAGGAGATCCTGGCGGCGCTGGCCGACCCGCGGTCGTTGGTCTACGAGCCTTCCCCGGCGGGATTGCGCGAGCCCCGGGCGGCGGTGGCGGCGTACTGCGCGGCGCGGGGCCAGGAGGCGCCGGCCGAGCGCATCCTGCTCACCTCCAGCACCAGCGAAGCCTACGCGCTCCTGTTCAAGCTGCTCTGCGATCCCGGCGACGAGGTGCTCGCGCCGCGGCCCTCCTACCCGCTGTTCGAGTTCCTGGCGCGGCTGGAATCGGTGCGGGTGGCGCAGTACAGCTTGCGGTACCACGGCCGGTGGGAAATCGATCTCGACGCGCTGGAGCGCGCCCTCACCGGCCGCACGCGGGCCGTGGTCGTGGTGAACCCGAACAACCCCACCGGCTCGTTCCTGAAGCGGCGCGAGCTGGCCCGGCTGGCGGAGCTGTGCGCGGCGCGCGGAGTGGCGATTATCTCCGACGAAGTCTTCTCGGATTACGCCTTCGGCGCGGACGCCGAGCGCGTGGTTTCCCTGGCGGGCGTCGAAGCCGCGCTGACGTTCTGCCTCGGCGGACTCTCGAAGGCCGCCGGCCTGCCGCAGATGAAGCTCGGCTGGATCATCGCCGGCGGGCCGGCCGAGCTGCGCGCGCGGGCGCTGGAGCGGCTCGAGCTGATCGCTGACACCTACCTCTCGGTGGCGACCCCGATCCAGCACGCGGCCGCGAGGCTGCTGGCGGCGGGCGAGAGCGTGCAGGCGCAGATCGCCGCCCGTACGCGCGGCAACCTGGACTGGCTGCGGGGCGCGGTGAGCGGCTCGGCGATCGATGTGCTCGATGTCGAGGGCGGCTGGTATGCCATCCTGCGCGTGCCGCGGACGCGCAGCGAAGAGGAGTGGGCGCTCGAGCTGCTCGCGGGCGACGGCGTGCTGGTCCAGCCCGGCTTCTTCTACGATTTCGAGGCCGAGGCATTCCTCGTCGTCAGCCTGCTGACTCGGCCGGAGACCTTCCGCGAAGGCATCCGCCGCCTGCTGGCCCGGCGGTAACCGCCGCGGCCAGGCCCGCATTTCTCACCAACAACCTGCTGCGGCGCGCGATGGCAGCCCCGGGCAGGCGTGGGCAGTCACAAGAACCGGGTACAGACAGCCACTTTTCGCTTGTGTGAATCCGTTGCCTTCGACGAACCAGGAGTGCGAAAAGTGGTGTCTGGCCCCGGTTCTTGTGAGCGTCCGCCGGTCAGTCCCGCCACTCGATCAGGCTGGTGTTCGGGAAGTAGTGCTCGAGAATCGCGTGGAAGCTGGCGCCTTCCGCGGCCATGGCCGCGGCCCCGCGCTGGCACAAGCCGAGCCCGTGTCCCGCGCCGGCGCCGCGGCGGTTGGCCCAAGCGCCTGTCTCGCGCACGCAATAGGAACAGCGGACCGGCTTGCCGCGGCGGCAGTAAGGGCACTCGACGGCGAAGTAAGGATACTCACCCAGCGGGGGATCCCTCAGCGCGCGCGTGCGGCCGCCGCAACTGGCCGTGTAGAGCGCCGCCAGCGGCCGGCCGCCCCAGGCCAGAACAGTCCCGCTGGTGTCGCGCGCGGCGCGGGCGGCCGGCGAATCCGGCTTCGGCAGGTCGCGCAGGAACTGGCAGTGGGTGGTGTCGCAGAACTCAAAGTCCGCGTGGCGCGCGCGGCTGGCCAGGTAGAAGGAGCGGGCCAGGACCGCCTGCGCGCGCAGCGCCTCGATTCCGGCGCCCGGCGGGCTCTCGGCGGCGACGGAGGAGGCGACGGCCGCCTCCACCGGCATCACGACAACCGCGACCAGAGCGCCCGCGCCGGCGCTGATTTCGAGGCGGCCGGCGAAGCGGCGCTCGATCTTACCGGGCACTCCCAGAACGAACTCGCCACCGCCGCGGACCTCCGCCGTGATGCGGCGCGCGCGGAGTCCGTCTCCATTCGTGGCGCAAGCGACGGCGCCCTGGCGGAGCGCGCAGCGGAAGAGGCCGCCGCCCTCGACCGTCGTGCGCTGCCCGTCCGCGTCGATGAGGAGCGCCCAGCCTTCGGCGGAGCGCAGCGTCAGTTCCACGGGCCGGAAAAGACCGAAGACGCCGATGCGGACCGTCCGGCCGAAGCAGGCCGAGCAGGCCAGCGCCAGCAGGATGGCGGCGCGCGCGGTCATCGCGCGTCCCTGAGGATGCGGACCATGCGGCCCGCGGTGACCGCGGCCACGGAGCCGGTCACGCCGTGCACCCGCACCAGCAGAATGTAGCGCGGCGACTCGGCCGGGTCGATGACGACAACGAAGCCGTCGCCGGGGGCCAGCGGCGCATGCGAGCACGGGGCGGTGCCCGTTTTGGCCAGGCCGGAGCCGACAGCGCGGGCGGTGCCGCTGCGCGCGGCTTCGGCCATGCCCTGACGAACGAAGCCGGCGTCGCCGTCCGCGAGGAGCCGTCCGTAGGCCCGAGCAAGATCGAGCGGCGCCACGCGCCAGAGGCCCTCGCGGCCGGCGTAGGCTTCCGGCGGCGCCTCGGCCGGCGGAGCGGCAATGCCGAACCGCAGGGCGACGGCCGCGACCTCTTCGAAGCGCACTCCGGAAGCGAGTGCATCGAAGTAGGCGTTGCAGGAGTGCGCGATGGCCTGCGTGATGCCGATGCGACCGTGGCCGCGCGGCAGCCAGCAGCCGGAGCGCGTGCCCTCGCAAGTGAACTCGGGAAAGCGGAAGCGGTGCCTCTCGCCGTAGGCCAGCGCGGTGAACGGCTTCACCAGCGAGCCGATCGCCACGGGCTCACTCGCGGCGGGCCAGCGCGATCCGGCCAGGCGGCCATCGCGCGCATCGACGAGCAGGTACGAAACGCGGTCGGAAGGGAAACGCTCGGCCAGCAGGCGCACCACGGTCTGCTCGTACAACGACCCCGCCGTGGCGAATCCGGCCAGCACAACAGCCAGGATCATTTCACCTCGCCCAGCCTGTAGGTGACGGTTTCGAAGACGGCGGGGCCGGTATCGCGCATGACGATGGTCGTCGAGGCAACGCGCGCCAGGGTCTGGCTGAGGCTGCCGATGTTGTCCGAGAAGAACGCGGGCGTTTGGCGGTCATTGGGCGCCGGGCCAGCTTCGCGCTTCTCCCCGCCTTGGCCTTGAGGCTGGGCCGCAGCTTCGCCCTCCTCCCCGCCTTCGCCCTGAGGCTGGGCCGCAGCTTCGCCCTCCTCCCCGCCTTCGCCCTGAGGCTGGGCCGCAGTTCCGCGCCGCCCGGGTGCGTTGTCGAGCAGGCGCATCATCCTCAGATACCGCGCGCGCTCGCCGGCGTGGTTGAAGGCCGCGGCGTAGGTTGCGGGCTGCGCCGAGCCGGGCGAGGCGGCACGGGCGACAATCTGCTTTGCCAGCGCGGCGGAGTTGGATAGGATGAGCACCCGCCCCTGCGCTTCGACGGTGATGCGGCCCAGCGAGCCGTACTCGGGCGCCGAGGTCAAGGCGTCGCGCACGGCGTTGGCGTCCCAATCCGCGCCGCCGATCAGCACGACGGCGGTGTCAATCGCCACGAACACGTTGCCGGCCAGTGTGCGGGTGGAGCCGATCTCGAGCATGGCATCGAGCGGCGCCTTCTCAATGATGGCGCGCAACGGGGCGGGAAACCTGTCGGGCGAAGCGGGCGGTAGCGGGGGCTCGTCGATGCGGGTCTCGAGATCGCTCTCGGCGCCGGCGCTGGAGGACGCGGAGGCGGCGGGCGCGAAGTCGGAGCGCGGCGGGGCAGCCGGGCCAGGCGCCACGATCTTCTGCTTCAGAAGCGCGATGGCCGCCGCCGCGGATGGGCCGGCCCAGGCGCGGTAGAGGCCGGCGCCCGGAGGAACGAGAGCCAGCGCCGTGGAGAACGACGCGCTGGCGCGGTCCGGCTGCGGCGTCTGCTGGTCGAAACGCAGTAGAACGCGCTCCTCGCGGATTTCGCCGGCGGTCCTATGGACGTCGGCAATCGCCGCGCCGTACTGACGGAGCTCGGAGACGTTCCGCTGTATCCAATACGAGCGGAAGTGCGCAGTCCTTGTGAGGTCCGCGAGGTTGAGCACGAGGCGGAGATCGCCGCGCGGGCCGGCCGCGCGCACCGCTTCCGCGTACCAGCGCTCGGCGGTTGCGTCCGCGCCCGGCTTGCCCGCCAGCAGCGACAGAGCGCCGGCAATGAGGTCCTCCCGCGTGGCCACGAGCAGGTAGTCATTGGCTGTGGCGAAGGCCGCGACGCGGTGCGAGGCGGCGTCCGTCCGGATGAAGTAGTCCAAGCCCGCCGAATTGCGCGTCTCATAGCTCGAGCGCTTCTGCCAGAGCGCGGTCGAGAGCGCGCGGGCCGAGGGCAGGCGAGTGATGTAAAGAAACTGAAGGTTGCCGATGTCGTAGAGCGCCAGCGCGGACTCGCTGCCGGCGACGGAGTCGAGAAGCGGCATATCCGGCGGCAGACCGGCGGCGGCACCGAACTCATTTTGAACTTCCGCGAGGCGAAGGAAGAGGCGCGAACGCGAAAACACCTCGTAGCTGGCGCTGGCGAGCCAGGCTTGTTTTTCGCGCGAGCCGTTCCAATCGGTCAGAAGCGAAGCGAAGTCCTTGGCTTCCACGATCAGCAGCGGACCCGGCGGAGCATAGCGCGCCAGGCTGGGCCCGGGCGCCGGCGCCTGCATCAGGGCCCAGGCGGCGAGCGCGAGGAGTGAGCAGGCGAGCGCCAGCCGCACCATGGGGCGTCCGCGGCGCGGAGGCCGCGCGCCGCGCACCGAGAGAGTCGTTCTTTCCAAGTCTGCAGAAAAAGACGAGCGGCGTTTCATCGCGGGAGCCCTCCTTGGAGCTGCGTGGATGTAGTGAGGCGCGGCCGCACGAGGTGATCCTGCATGAGGCCGCTCTGGATTAGGGGCCGCCGCCGGGCGTCCTCGCGGCGGCGCCGCTGTTCAGCCTTGATCTCATCGACGCGGGCGGTGATCTGCGCCGAAGGCTCGATGCCAGCCGCGCCGGTGTAGTAGTAGAGCGCTTGCTGGAGCCGGCCGAGGTTCAGGTTGGCTTCCGCGAGGCCGCGGACAACCTCGAGGCGCTCGGGTTCCGCATAGTCGCCGGACAGCGCGCCGAAGTAGCTGTCTGTTTCCTGCTCAGCCCGCTCCGATTCGTAGCGCCAGCGCTCGGTGAACGGCAGCATGGCTGCGATGGCGACGTGCCACGAGCGGCTGGCGAGCGCGGCGCGGAACAAATCGAGACGCGGCTGCTTCGGCTCGGGCTGGATGCCGATGGCGCCGCGAAGCAGGGCCATGCGCAGGCCGGCGTCGCGGGTCTCCCCGGCGGCGCGCAGGCGTGCGTAATAGAACAACGGCTGCTCGGCGGCCTGGGGCGAGATGGGCGCGCGCGCGGCGAGCAGGTCCAGCTCGGCGCTGCCCAGGTTCGTGCCGCCTGCCAGCCGCGCGGCCATCATACGAACCTCGTATGGCGCCTCCGGCGAGCGCGCGGCGGCAACGTCGCCAAGTCTGGCGCGGGCCTCCATGTCCCAGGGGACAGCTTTGGCGCGGGCGGCGAGGAACTCTCGCGCCTCGGCCGCGTGACCGGTTTTCTCGAGCAGCGCGGCGGCGGGCATCAGGTCTTCGAACGGTTCGCCGGCGACCAGCGTCACGCGTCTCAGCAGACCGAGCGCGCCCTTGAGGTCGCCTTCCTCGAGGCGAATCTCAGCCAGCCCCAGGAAATTCGACGCGGCGAAGTTGCGGCTGTCGAGCTCGCGCGTGTAAACGAACTCGAGCAGCCGCCGCGCGGAGGCTGCGTCGCCGGCCTTCCTGAGGTCCGCCGCGGCGGTGCGCAGCGTTTCCAGGTTAGGCATATCCTCCGGTTTGGCGGAGTACCGGGCGAGCAGCACCGGCAGGCGGCCCGCCTGGGCCGCGATGCGAATCTCCAGTCGCCCGACGGCATCCCGGTTGTAAGAAGGAAGGCTCTTGGAGATCTCAGCGAGGACCGCTTGGGCGCGATCGGCCTGCTTCGTCAAGAGCAGGAACTCGACGGTGCGGGTCTGCCATTCGTAGAGACGTTCCTGGGCCGCGGCGCGCTCCGGTCCGGGTCTTGCCGCCTCGGCCGTAGCGATCTCAACCCCTCGGCGCAAGAAGACCTCGCGTTGCGCGTCCGTGAGGCGCTTCGAGTTCAGGATGCTCTGGAAGAGCGACAGCGGATCTTGCGCGGCGCGGCCCAGATCGAGAAGCCAGGCGGCGCCGTCGGGCGAGCCGCCGGCCGCCGCAAGGGCACCCTCCACGAGCGGCGCCACTCCGTAGGAGCCGTTGCGGCGGATGTAGGTTCGCAGCACGGCGTCGGCCTCGCTGCGCAACTCGGGCAGGAGATTGCGCGCGCCGACGTGTTCGAGAGCGGTCTGGACGTCGCCCCAGAACGTCACCTGCAGGCGCTGGTCCTCGGCGCGGCGGAAGGCCTGGAACGCCGCCTTCCAGCGCGCGACGGCTTCGTCGCGCTTGCCCTGCTCCCAAAGAACCTCGGCGATGCGGTCCTGAACGGCGCCGCGGTTGGGCTCGAGCTCGAGCACATGATCGTAATCGGCCAGGGCGCGCGCCGCCTCGGAGCTCTCGCGGTAGTAGTTGGCCAGCAGCAGGTAATTATCGGCGTGGGCGGGACCTCCTTCGAGGAGCGCCGGGAGGAAGTCTTCGGCCTCGCCGCTCTTAGCCAGCCCGAGATACTCACCGTAGATGGTCCCATAGTAGAACCAGGTATCGCCGGCGAGCTGCAGGCTGCGGTCCACTGGTCTGCCGAGCCGATCGCCGATGGGCGCATCGCCGAGCGCGGAAGCCAGCTCGCCGATCGTCCGCGGTGAGGCGTCACGATAGTAGAGCCCGACCGCGCCGGTGTAAGCCCTGGTCCACACCGGCGGAAGCGTGGCGCCCCGGGCGCGCACCGCGTCCAGGGCAAGTTGCGGGTCTCCGCTTTCGATGGCGGCGCGGGCGGCGAAGTCGCGTTGCGTTTCGGAGTTGCCTCTGGCGGCCTCGTTCAGCAGCAGCTTCGGCGCCAGCGAGGCGAGGAGTTCAGCGTAACGCGGCTGGAGGTTCTGCGGCAAGCCTCCGTTTTCGTCGTACAGCTTCAGGATCCGCAGCTCGGCGGCGGCGTTGCCGGATTGCCAGTAGCTCTGAACGGCATCCGCGAGCAGACGGTTCGTGTGGGCCCGCTTGGGCGAAACCCTCCAGTAAGCCTCCATCTGCAGGCCCAGCTCGTCGAACTTCAGGCGCGAGCGTTGGAGTTCCATTAGCCGGCTAACCTGCGCTTCGGCCAGTCGCTGGCCGGGAGCATTCATCATCAACTCGTACCGCCACCTGGCTTCGAGCGCCGTCAGGCCCGCCGGCTGGACGAGTCGAAGCAGGCTCTCCATCGGAATCTGGCGCGCCGCGCGGTCGAGCCACGGCTCAGCCGCGGCTTTCTCTTCGGGAGTGAAGTAGCGGGCAACGGTGCGGCCGGTCTCCTCCAAGACGCCGCTCAGGCGCGCGGGCTCGCGCTCGTCGAGGCCGTGCAGGCGATCGATGGCGGTCTCGTGCAGGCGCAAGCGTGTCATGATGCGCGCATACAGCCTGGCGCCCGTCTCGTAGTCCGTCAGCAGATCCGTGCCGGCCAGGGCCACGCCCCGCTCGGCCAGCTCGCGGGCCTCCGGCAGGTAGCTCCATTGCTCTAGGGTGGCCGCCGCCTCGAAGAAGGGCAGCGGCCGCTCCGGGCGGCCTTCGATCAAGGCGACCCGCAGCGCTTTGACCGCCGCTGGCCGGTCACCCCGGCGGGCGTAGATCTCCGCCGCCTTCTGCATCCAGCTCGGATTGCGGTAAGTAAGGTCGTAGAGCTTCAGGTAGTCCTGGAGCGCGTCGTCGAAGCGCAGAAGACGCTCTTCGAGCGACGCGCGAGCCGCATGGACATCCACCCGGTCGGGACGGATGGCCGAGGCGCGCCGGTAGGCATCGATGGCCGCGGGCAGGTCCTCGAAGAACGTCTCCAGGCGGGCCAGCACCAGGGGCCAGCGGAAGTCCTTGGGCGAATCGGCGACGGCTTTTTGGAAGTAGCCGCGCAGGCGGGGCTCGGTGGAGTGCTCGGAGGCGTACGCCGCGGCCTCGCGGGCGAGACCCTCATCCTCGGGGTAGCTCTTGACGATCTCGATGTACTGGTCGGTCGCGGCGGTGTAGTCCTGGAGGCGCGTCTGGACCGGGATCAGGCCGCGGCGCAACTCGGCGAGGCGAGTGATGCGTTCGTCGGCCGAGAGCGGCGCGGCGCGGACGGCCTGGATCTTCTCATCGTAGAAAGCGCGCAGCGCGCGATCGTCGCCCGCGCGCGCCAGCGCGTCAGCCATCGCGGCGACGTAGGCCGGCTTGAGCGGATCGGTCGCGAGCAGGGAGGCAGCCAGGTCCTTGGCGCGGGTGTAGTCCCCGGACTCGGCGGCCTTCGCCGCCGCTTCCAGAAGGAATTGCGGCTTCAGCGCCGGGTTCGCCGCGGCGGCCGCGCGCGCGAGCACCTCCACGGCCTGGCTCGGCATCTTGTTCCGCCAGTAGAAATCGACGGTCGCGCGGACGATGCCGAGGATGGCCGGGTTGTCGCGGTACAGTTCTTCGGCGGTACGCTGGGCGCGGGCCGTGTCGCCCTTCGCTTCGTAAAACCGCATGAGCGCCAGGCGGGCGCGCATGCGCTCGATGGGGTCGGCGGTGACGGCGGCCTCGCGCTCCAGGGCGCGCTCGGTGATCGCGTCCAGGCCCCGGCGCTCGCCCTCGCCGCGAACCGTCGCCAGTACGTCGACCGAGCTGGCGCGGTCAGCCAGCGAGAGCAAGAACTGCTCGGCGTCGGCGCGGCGATCCTGCGCGTCGAGGATGGCCAGGCGCAGCGAAACCGCCCCGGGATCGGGAAGCGGACCGGCGACGCGCTCGGCCGTCGCCTT
>JBEKLJ010000095.1:0-13061 GCA_050010255.1 Bryobacteraceae bacterium | reverse complement strand
GTGCGATGCGAGCGGAACAGCCGGTGCGCCAGCAGGAACTCGCGGCCGCGCTCCTGCGCCTGGCGGAGCCGCGGGGCGCGCTCCGGATTCAACGCCTCGTAATCCCGCAGGCCCTCCAGCACGCTGATGGTCGTGTTAAACGAACCGTGAGTGGCGCCCCGGAAGGACCGGCAGTTCCAGCCGCCGTCCGTCATCTGCTGTCCGAGCAGGTGAGCGGCCAGCCGCTCCAGCCGCTCGTCCTTCAGCCCGAAATGGGCCGACACCGACAGCACCATCCCGGTGACGCAGGTTTCACTGGGCCACGGCGCCCAGCCGAAGTTGATGCCGCCATCGTGGTAAAGGCCTCGATCGAGCAGCAGGCGGCAGCCCTTGAGCGCCTGTGGATTGCCGGCGGGCAGGCCGAGGCCGCGCAACTCCAGCAGCGTGTAGGTAGTCGAGGTCCACTTCGGCGTGTACACGCCGCCACCCCACTGCCCGGAGGCGTCCTGAAGCGCGAGCAGGCGGGCGCCCCAGCCGCCTTCCGCCACCCGCTTGCGTTCGCGCGCCACCGTGCGCGCGCCGCGGCCGAGCAGGTCGCGCATCGCCTGCCAGCGGATCGACGGGTCACCCTCGAGCAGCCACTGGATCGCCGCCTCACCCGTTGCGGTACACTGTTCCTGCTTCGAGCCCCGAGGCATAGCCTAGAGATAAGGACTACCAGATGCGACAACACGCATTCAAGCTCCTCGCGGCGTTCCTTCTGACTTTCCTGGCGGTTGCGCCGGGCGCGGCCCCGCCGAATCTCAGCGGCTCATGGAAGATGAACATCTCCAACAGCGACTTCGGTCCGATGCCGGCCCCCACCAGCATGGTCACGAAGATCCAGCATGCGGAGCCCACCCTGAAAATGTCCACCACGTGGTCGGGGGAACAGGGCGAGCGCACGTTCGATAGGACCCTCACCACCGACGGCACCGAGAGCACGAGCCAGTTCGGCTCCATGGTTTTCAAGAGCAAGTGCAGGTGGGAAGGCGGAGCACTGCTGATCGACTCCACGGCGAGCAGCGACCGCGGTGAATTCACCATCAAGGAGAAGTGGACTTTGAGCGAGGACGGCAAGACGCTCACCCTGGTCCGGACCTGGTCCGGCCCGCAGGGGGAGATGACCCAGACGATGGTCCACGAAAAGCAGTAAGGGCCGATCGAAGGCCACGCGCAAGCGCGATCTTCTCGCACCGTTCGAAGCGAGGCGCCGCGCGAGGCCGGCAGATTCAAGGCGCGCCACGGGATGAGCCCGCAGGTCCGTACAAAAACCGGGGCCAGACTACCACTTTTCGCGCTCCAGGTTCGCTGAAGACAACGAACTAGCGCACGCGAAAAGTGGTTGTCTGTACCCGGTTTTTGTGAGAACGCCGGCCAAGCGCAACTTGGGTAGTGGGTCAATTTATTCTCGCCCGTTGACGATTTGAAAGTGGCGGGTCATGAAATTTGGGACCGGCTACGAAGCCCGTAGCGCAAGCGGTAAGCCATGCTATCGCTATCTGCCGAGGGCGCCCGCTGAACGTCCCACTTTAGTGGGCTGGACCCGCCGTCCCAGGAGTGCGCAGCTCGGAAACGATCTTTGCATCGCGGGCGGCTCGTTCCTTGGAACAGTCGCCACAAAGAAGGCGAAGCGCGTCGTCCCTATCATCCCATGGCGCTTCTGGGTGGTGACGATTGTGATATTCGGTTACAGCTTGGCTGTCGAGAAGATCTATCGCCATACTTTCCAGATCGGAATCGAGGTCTGCGGCCAGTTTACGCGCGGAAGCCGCCGGATCATATCTTGGGTGGTGGACCGGGTGGCCTTCGAGCTCGGCGATCTGATCCTCCAGGCAGCGGTTATCATGAGCGAGGGTTTCATTCCGGCTCTTTCCCAAGGCGTCCCGGAGCTCGTCGACCCGGTGAACCAGATGTCTTAGCAGAAGCTCAGTCCTGTCATCGTCCCCGGCGTCTTTTTTTGCGGGAGCCGGGGCTTTCGCGCAACCGATCGAGAAGACCATCGACACGAGCATGGCGGGAGTGCACAACAGCCGTTTCATGGCCCGAAAGTATAGCAGTATTCTAGGTAGCGGGGTTCAAACTGACCCACTACCGCAACTTGAGAAGATACCGGCCTCCCGCAAGCCGCAGCCGGCGGCTGTAAGCTGATAGCTGAACGCTGTCGGCTATAGGTCCATGAAGCTGGACTTCCTCTACTTCGACGCCGGCGGCGGCCACCGCAGCGCCGCCACCGCGCTCTCCCTGGCCATTAAGCAACAGCAGCGCCCCTGGGACGTCCGCCTGGTCAACCTCCAGGAACTTCTCGACCCGCTGGACATCTTCCGCAAGTACCTCGGCCTGCGCCTCCAGGACGTGTACAACCAGCTCGTCCAGCGAGGCTGGACGCTCGGCACGGCCCAAATGCTGGCCGGCATGCACGTCCTCATCCGCCTCTACCACCCCAAGCAGGTGCGCCTGCTGGAGCGGTTCTGGAGGGCGGACCAGCCGGACATGGTCGTTTCGTTGGTTCCGAATTTCAATCGCGCCCTTGCGGAAAGTGTCAGCAACGCGCTCCCCGGCAGGCCGTTCGCGACCATCCTTACCGACCTGGCCGACTACCCGCCGCATTTCTGGATGGAGCGCGAGTCCGAGTACCTGGTCTGCGGCTCGGCCCGAGCCGTCGAGCAGGCGCGCGCGCTGGGCCATGCCGGCGACCGCATTTCCCGCGTCTCGGGCATGATCCTCCACCCGCGCTTCTATGAGCCGATCACCGCGGACCGCCGCGCCGAACGCCTCCGCCTCGGCCTGGATCCGGACCTGCCCACCGGCCTGGTTCTCTTCGGCGGTCAGGGCAGCCCGGTGATGCTGGAGATCCACAACCGCCTGGATCGCTCCGGCTTGGGCGTGCAGCTCATTCTCATTTGCGGCCACAACCGCAAGCTGCAGGCGAAGCTGAGCGCCCGGGCGGGCCGGATGCGGAAGTACGTCGAGGGCTTCACCTCCGAGGTGCGCTATTACATGCACCTCTCGGATTTCTTCATCGGCAAGCCGGGCCCGGGCTCGATCAGCGAGGCGCTGGCCATGAAGCTCCCGGTCATCCTCGAGCGGAACGTCTGCACGCTCCCGCAGGAGCGCTTCAACACCGAGTGGGTCATCGAGCAGGAGGTCGGGGTCGTGCTGCCGGGCTTCCGCCGCATCGCGGACGCCGTTGGGACGCTCATCGAGCGCGAGAACCTCGCGCGCTTCCGCGCCCGCGCCGCCGCCATCGACAACCGCGCCGTGTTCGAGATCCCGGATGTTCTGGCCCGGATTCTCGCTCGCCATTCCGGCTAAGATAGAAGATCGCCGCTTGAGCAGGCGGCCAAATTCTCGAGGAGACCTCTTCATGTACTGGATGGGAATCGACGTCGGCACCGGAGGCACCCGTGCGCTGCTGGTGGACGACAAGGGCAAAGTGCGGGCCGGCTTCACGGCGCCGCACGAGGATATGCGCATGGAGCAGCCGTTGTGGGCCGAGCAGCGCCCCGAGAACTGGTGGGACGCGGCGCAGCAAGCCATCCGCGGCGTCCTGGCCCAGGCCGGCATCACGGGCAAGGAGGTGCGCGGCATCGGCCTCTCCGGCCAGATGCACGGCCTGTGCCTGCTCGACGCTACCAGTCAGGTCATCCGCCCCGCGCTCATCTGGTGCGACCAGCGCAGCCAGGCGCAGGTGGACTTCGTCAACGCCAAAATCGGCCGTGAGAACGTGCTCCGCTACACCGCCAACCCGGTGCTCACCGGCTTCACGCTGCCCAAGCTGCTGTGGGTGCGCGACAACGAGCCGCAGCACTTCGAGCGCGTTCGCAAGGTGCTTCTGCCCAAGGACTACCTGCGCTTCCAGCTCACCGGCGAGTACGCCTCCGAGGTCTCCGACGCCTCCGGCACATCCATGTTCGACGTGGTCAACCGGCGCTGGTCGTATGAAATGATGGACGGCCTGGGCCTCGACCGCGGCATCCTCCCGGCCTGCGCCGAGTCCACCGACGTAAGCGGGCGCGTGAGCCGCGCGGCGGCGGAGTTGACGGGCCTCGAGCCTGGCACGCCTGTAGTCGGCGGCGGCGGCGACCAAGCTTCGAGCGCCGTGGGCAACGGCGTGGTCGAGCCCGGCGTCGTCTCCGACACCCTGGGCACTTCCGGCGTCGTCTTCGCGCACATGGAGAAGGTCGCCTATGACCCCGCCGGCCGCGTCCACACCTTCTGTCACGCCGTGCGCGGCAAGTGGCACGTCATGGGCGTGACCCAGGGCGCCGGGCTCAGCTTGCAGTGGTTCCGCAACCAGCTCGCGCCCGGCACGGACTACGACCTGATCACCGCCGAAGCCGCCACGGCGCCGGCCGGCTCCCGCGGCCTCTACTGGCTGCCCTACCTGATGGGCGAGCGCACGCCGCACCTGGACGCCACGGCGCGCGGCGGCTGGATTGGCATCACCAACAAGCACACTCGCGCCGACCTGATCCGCGCGCTGCTCGAAGGCGTTAGCTACAGCCAAAAAGACTGCCTCGACATCGTCGCCGGGCTGGGCGTCGAGGTCGCCTCGGTGCGCGCTTCCGGCGGCGGCGCTAAGAGCGCCTTCTGGCGCCAGATGCTGGCCAGCGTCTTCGACAAGCGCGTCGTGGTGCTGGAAACACAGGAAGGCTCGGCCTACGGCGCCGCGCTGATGGCGCTGGTCGGCGACGGCGTCTACTCCTCGGCGCCCGAAGTCTGCCACGCCGCCATCCGCGAGGTGGACTCGGTCGCACCCCAGCCGGACCAGGCCGAGGTCTACCGCCGCGGCCACCAGGTCTACCAGGCCCTCTACCAGGCCCTGAAGCCGCTCTACTCGCGGATGTAGCCTTGGAACCGCACGCCTGGATACAGGAGTTTCCCGCAGCCGTGACCGTCTGCGACTCCGACGGAATCATCCTGGCCATGAACGCGAGGGCTATCCGGAGCTTCGAGAGCAGCGGCGGCGCGCGGCTCATCGGCACGAATGCGCTCGACTGCCACCCCGAGCCGGCCCGCACCAAACTGAAGGAATTGCTGGCCTCCGGCCGGGCCAACGTGTACACCATCGAGAAGAACGGCGTCCGGAAGCTGATCTACCAGTCGCCCTGGTACGTGGACGGCAAGTATCGCGGCCTGGTCGAGCTGGCCCTGGAGATCCCCGCCGAATTGCCGCACTTCGTGCGCTAAGGTCTGCCGCCCGGCGCCGCGTTGTGGCGCGAGCTTTGCCGTCGTTTGGCATCCGCAATCGGACAGCTTGCAGCGTCGGCTTCAGCCGACGTCTGCTCACCCGGGCCGGCGCCGCAATCCGGGCTACGATAGAGAAGCTCGCTATCTCCTCGTGGAGCGGGAACACGCCTCGATGACGGAACCTCCGGCACCCGACGAACTCTCCCCCGCGTACTGCGACGTCAGCCTGCCCGTGCCGCTCGACCGCCCCTTCACCTACCTGCTCCCGGAGACGCTGCGCCACCGCGTGCAGCCGGGATGCCGCCTGCTGGTGCCCTTTGGCGCGCGCAAGCTCACCGGGTTCGTGCTCCGCTGCCACAACCAGCCGCCCGAAGGCGCCGCGCGCGAGGCCCTGCGGCTGCTCGACGACGAGCCGGCCCTCACCGCAGCCCTGCTCTCGCTGGGGCGCTGGATCGCAGGCTACTACAGCGCCCCGCTGGGCGAGACCCTGCGGGCCATGGCGCCGCTGGGCGGTCCGCTGCGCCACGGTAAGGTCTACTCGCTCACCGAGAAGGGCCGCGACGCGCTCCGCCAGCTCAGCCTGGCCGAATCGGCCGAAGACCCGGCCGTCCAGCTCATGCACCTGCTCGAATTCCGCGCGCTCTCGGCGCCCTACCTGGCCAAGAAGCTCCCGCAAGCCGTCCGCCTGCTGCGCAGCCTCGAGAAGCGCGGCTTCGTCGCCGTCGAGGACGTGGACTCCTTCCGCGACCCGCTGCGGGCGCCGTCGGCCAAACTGCGCCTCGAGGCGGCCGGCCCGAAGCCCGAAGGCAAGCTCAGGAAGGCCGAGCGCGAGCTGCTGGCCTATCTGGAGCTCCATCCCGGCTCGCACAATCTCAAAGACGTCGAGGCCGCCGTCAAGAACGCCGGCGAGGCCGCCCGCGCCCTGGCGCGCCGCGGCATTCTCACTCTCTCGGCCGAGCTCACCCCCGTCTCGACGGCGCACGCGCGCCCCCCGCACGTGCTCAACCCGCACCAGCAGCTCGCCTTCGACGAAATCCTGGCCGCCCTCCGGGCCGGGCAATTCCGCGCTTTCCTGCTCCAGGGCGTCACCGGCTCCGGCAAAACCGAGGTCTATCTGAGCGCCATCGAGGCCACGCTGGCCCTCGGCCGCGGCGCCCTGATGCTGGTCCCCGAGATCGCGCTCACCCCGGCCATGGCCGGCCAGTTCTTCCACCGCTTTGGTAACCGCGTCGCCATCCTGCACTCGGCCTTCGGCGGCGCCGAGCGCGCCGAGCAATGGCGGCGCATCCGCTCCGGCGCCGCCGGCGTCGTCGTCGGCACGCGCTCGGGCGTCTTCGCGCCGGTCGAGAACCTGGGCCTCATCGTCGTGGACGAGGAGCACGACTCCAGCTACAAGCAGGAGGAGACCCCGCGCTACCATGGCCGCGACGTGGCCGTTGTGCGCGCCCAGGCCGCGGGCGCCTGCGTGCTCCTCGGCTCGGCCACGCCCAGCCTGGAAAGCCGCTTCAACGCCGAGCGCGGCAAGTACCGCCTGCTCGTCCTGCCCGAGCGCATCGAGCAGCGCCCGCTGCCCGCCGTCCAGGTCATCGATATGCGCCTGGAGTTCCTGGAGACCCGCCAGCAGAGCACCTTCTCCCGGCGCCTCCTGGACGAGATTCGCACGCGCCTGGAACAGGGCCAGCAGACCATGCTGCTGCTCAACCGGCGCGGCTTCTCGACCTCGGTCGCCTGCCGCGCCTGCGGCGAGCGCATCCAGTGCGTCAACTGCGCCGTCACGCTCACTTTCCACCGCCGCGACCAGCGCCTGCTCTGCCACTACTGCAACTACGCCGAGCGCGTCCCCTCGCGCTGCCCCAAGTGCGCGAGCGAGCACATTTACTTCCTCGGCACCGGCTCCGAGCGCGTCGAGGAGGAGTTGCACCGCCTGTTTCCGGTCGCGCGCATCGCGCGCATGGACCGCGACACGGTCACCGGCAAGCGCCAGTTCGGAAGCATCCTGGCGGGCTTCCGCGATGGCCTTTACGACGTCCTGGTCGGCACGCAAATGATCGCCAAGGGCCACGACATTCCCAACGTCACCCTGGTGGGCGTCGTCTCGGCCGACACCGGCCTCGGCCTGCCCGACTTCCGCGCCGGCGAGCGCACCTTCCAGCTCCTGACGCAGGTGGCCGGGCGCGCGGGGAGGGGCGACTGGCCCGGCCTGGTTCTCATTCAGACCATCAACCCGGACCACTACGCCGTCCGCTTCGCCGCCGCGCAAGACTACGAGGCCTTCTACCAGAAGGAGCTGCACTTCCGGCGGCTCATGCGCTACCCGCCCTTCACCGCGCTGGCCAAGCTGCTCATCCGCAGCCCGAACCGCGAGGACGCGCTGCGCCTGAGTGGCGAGCTCGGCGCGCTGCTCGACCCCCCGCCCGAGCACCTCAAGGTGCTGGGCCCGGCCGAAGCGCCGGTGCCGCGGCTCAAGAGCGAGTACCGCTACCAGCTCCTCCTCAAGGCCGCCAGCCGCAAGGTGCTCAAGCAGGCGCTCGACGATGTGCGGCGCTTTGCCGCGGATCACCAGTGGCCCGCCACCGCTCTCATCATTGACGTCGATCCGCTGAGTCTGCTCTGATGGCTGCCATGGCCGGCTTCGAGGGCATGGAAGAGAACCTGCGCGCCACCCTCGCCACCTTCACGCGCGCCAATCCGGAGGGCGAAACCAGCGAGCTGCCCGGAGTCTGCCTGGCCTCCTCCGCGGTCGAGTTCGGGATGTACAATTCCGCTGTTCTCACCTCTCCCGTCTCCAGCGTCGCCGAGCTCGATCGCCGCATTCGCGCTTCCGCGGCGTTCTTCGCCTCGCGCGGACTTCCCTGGTCGTTTTGGGTCTGCCAGGGCTGGCTCGAAAAGGGCGTGCGAAGCGTGGCCGGCGAGGTCTTCGACCAGAGGAATATGCGCCTGGTTGTGGAGCTGCCCGGCATGGAGGCCGCCGGGCTCGAGCCGCCCCGCAGGCCGCCGCCTGCGCTCGAGTACCGCCGCGTCCGGGACGCGACGACGCGGGCCGACTTCGCCCGCATCATGTGGCTGGCGTTCGGCATTTCGCTCCCGATCGCGCGCGCCATCTACGAGTCCGAGCGCACCTGGGAGAGCGGCTTCGAGGGATGGGTAGCTTACGCCGGCGACCTCCCGGTCTCCACGGCGGCCACCGTCGTCACCGGCTCCGTCGCCGGCGTCTACGCCGTCGGCACGCCGCCCGCGCATCAGCGCCAGGGCTACGCCGAGGCGGTGATGCGGCACGCGCTCGATCGCATCCGCCCCATCCAGCGCTCCGTGCTCCAGTCGAGCGAGGCCGGCTACCTGCTTTACCAGCGGATGGGCTACCGCACCGTGACCCGCTACGCCGTCTTCGCCTCGAAGTAGACCCACAGAACCCTAGCCGTGAATGAACGTGAATAAACGTGAATGAAGGACGATGCTTCCTACTGGAAGCTGGAAGCTGGAAGCTGTTAGCTCATAGCTGGAAGCTGGAAGCTGATAGCTCGAAGCTGTCCGCCGTCGTCTGGAAGCTCGAAGCTGGAAGCTGAGCTTTTCTCACAGCTCCGTACGCCTTTGATTTTTCATTCACGTCCATTCACGTTCATTCACGGCTAGCTGCCTCCGTTCACGTTCATTCACGGCTACGGTTGTCAGTCAGCCCACGGCTCCTCCCCAGTCTCGGTACAATCCGGAAGTCAGGTGCACCGATGCGTAGACTCGCTTTGGTTCTGTTGACGGCCGCCGCCGCGGCCGGCGCCGACCCAGCCCTGCTCCGGCTGGTCATGCCGGAGGCCCGCCTCGTCTCCGGCATCAGCATCGCCCGGATGAAGAAGACGCCTTTCGGCCAGTTCCTGCTGGCCGAGTTCTCCGCTTCCCAGGACCAGGGCTTCGACAGCTTCGTCAACGCCAGCGGCTTCGACCCGCGCTACCACCTGAACGAGATCCTGTACGCCTCGCCCGGCCGCGCCGATTCGGGCACGCGCCTGGTCCTGGTCCGCGGGTCTTTTGCCCCACCGCGCATCGCCGAGCTGGCCCGCCAGGCGGGCGCCGTGATCGCCCCCTACCAGGGCATCGACGTCATCACCGCTCCCCAGGCCGCCTCGGCCTCCCCGCAGACAGCGCCGAAGGCCATCGCGTTCCTCGACCAGGAGATCGCCGTTTACGGCGACGCCGCCAGCGTCCGGGCGGCCATCGAGCGGCGCACCCGCGGCGCCGGGCCCAGCCTCGTCATCGCTCGCAAGGTCAGGGCCTTGAGCCCGGTTGCGGATGCGTGGTTCGTCTCCACCGTGCCCCTCGCCGAGTTGATCCAGCGCTTGCCCCGGCGCACCCCGAGCAGCACGCTGAAAGCCGAGGCGCTGCCCTCCATCCGGCTGGCCAGCGGCGGCGTCACCTTCGGCGCCTCCGTGAAGTTCTCGGCCGAGTTCGTGACTCGCAGCCCCCAGGATGCCGCCAGCCTCGCCATCCTGCTGCGGCTCCTGGTGACGCAGCTCTTGGCGAGCGGGCCGCGGCCGGGCGCGCAGCCGGCGCTTCCCGTCGAAGCGCTCCAGCTCAACGCCCAGGGCAACCTGGTCCGGCTCTCCTTTGCCGTGCCCGAGTTACAGCTCGAATCGCTCATCCAGTCAGCAGGCAAGTGAACGGCCCGGATTGTGACTGCCCGCGGCGAAGATGAGATAATGAAGTCCTGCCCGCCGAGGCGCGGTAGCCAAGTGGTAAGGCAGAGGTCTGCAAAACCTTTATTCGCGGGTTCGATTCCCGCCCGCGCCTCCATGCCCCAGTCAACCGTCTGCGCCGATTGCCGGCGGGTTGCCATTGCAAGGAAAGACCGAGATCCCGGGCGGCCGCCGTGCTCCGCGTCGCCTGACGCGCCCTGGGCCGTCACCAACGCGCCGGCCAATTGGCAGGCGTTTTCGTCCGAGACCTTCCAGGCTGTAGTGCCCCAGCACTAGCCCGATCTTCTCACACCGTTCGAAGCGAGGCGCCGCGCGAGGCCGGTAGATTCAAGGCGCGCGACGGGGTGAGCCCGCAGGCGTACTTGAACAGTACGGCGAGGACTCACCCCGAGCGCAACTTGAGAAGATGCCGGCCTCCCGCAAGCCGCAGCCGAAGGCGTGTGAGAAGATCGGGCTAAGCGTAACATAGACCCTGATATCTGGTTCACCGCCGGCAGCACGACGAGAGGTCTGAGGTGATGCGCAGGAAGACAGTGTTCATCACGGGTGCTTCGGGGAACATGGGGCGCGAGGGATTGAGGCAACTGCTCGAAAGAAGAGATCGCTTTCGAGTCGTGGCCCTGGTGCTGCCGACGAAGAGAGACCGGCGAATCCTGTCGGCGTATAGCGGCGATCCGGACTTGACCATCGTTTGGGGAGATCTCACCAACTACGAAGATGTGCTCAAAGGCATCACCGGCGCCGACTACGTGCTCCATGTCGGAGGAATGGTATCTCCGCAGGCCGATCGCGACCCTGAACGGACAGAGCGGGTCAACATCGGAGGAATCAGGAATATCCTGCGAGCCATCCAAGCACAGCCCGATCCGGACCTGATCAAGCTGGTTTACATCGGATCCGTAGCGCAGACGGGAGACCGCAATCCACCCCTCCATTGGGGCCGGACCGGCGATCCGATCAAGATCAGCCGCTTTGATCGCTACGCTGTCACCAAGACCATCGCCGAGCGCGAAGTCATCGAATCCGGGCTCAGGTACTGGGTCTCGCTGCGCCAGACGGCGATCCTCCACGGCAATCGATCCCAGCCCGCCCGGATGGACCCGATCATGTTCCATATCCCCCTGCGCGGCGTGTTTGAGTGGGTCACCGCCGAGGACTCGGGCAGGCTCCTGGCCAACGTCTGTGCCGATGACGTCCCGGAGCACTTCTGGCGACGCATCTACAACATCGGCGGAGGGGCCGGCTGCCGGGTCACGAACTACGAGTTTCTACTGGCGGCCTTCTCGGCATTCGGCCTGGGCAAGCGGCACCTGGAAGCCCTGTTCGACCCGAAATGGTTCGCTCTTCGGAACTTCCACGGGCAGTGGTTCGAAGATTCGGACTCCCTCGAAGATTTCCTGCACTTCCGGAGGGAGACGTTCGATGACTTCGGCGCTTACTTCAGAAGGCACGCGCCCATCCTGGCCGCTCTTCCCGCTTCAACGCCCCCCTTCGTCTTCAAGATGGCCCGCCAGCTCGTGCTGGAGCCGTTCGCGAATCGGAAGGACTGCACTCTGTACTGGATCCGGCATGGTGCGAACGACCGGATTGAGGCGTTCTTCGGCTCCCGGGAATGCTGGCAGTCCATCCCTGGGTGGGACGGACTGGACACTGCGCGGCCGTCCAATCAGCCACTTCGGCTCAATCACGGCTACGACGACGCTCGGCCCCATGCCGAGTTCGATGTCGATGTCATGAAGGCGGCGGCGGAGTTCCGTGGAGGCCGGTTCCTGTCGTCCCGGATGACCAGGGGCGACTTGGCGGGGAAGCTCCGCTGGCAGTGCGCCTTCGGGCACGAGTTCGAAGCCAGTCCCACCCTCGTCCTGCTGGCCGGCCACTGGTGTCCTCGCTGCCTGCCGCCGCCGTGGAACTATGACGAAATCGCCAGGAGAAACCCGTTCTTTGCCCAGGTCTGGGCTGCCGGCTAAGTTCCGGTAGGTTGCCGGGAGGATCGCCCGCCGCTCGGCACGAACGTCGTCTGCGCCGGCTCGACCGACGGTTGCCTCTAGGCGCTCACGCAGAAGCGGCGCGGCCGAAGTGAGTGAGCACGCGGAGCGCGAAGTAGGTCAGCCATTTGCTCGGTTTTCCCTTTGCCTCCACGTCCACCAACATCTTGCCGTTTAGCGAACTCTCCATGACCCATTTGCCCTCCGGCGTCATCTTCTCTTCGATGACCTTGCGGGGCTTTTCCAGCGCGGCGGACATGGGAGTACCCAGTTCGGCGAGCGCGTACATGGCCTCGAGAATGTCCGAATTGTAGTGCAGCGGGAAGCCGAACTTCAGCCACCCTGGCTTGGGTTTCGGCGCGCCCGGGCCGCGTTCAGCCAGGAACTGGTCCCGCCGATCGGATACCCACTGTTTCACGGTTTGCCCCGCGGGCAATCCGCCCCGGCCGGGGTTGCGCTCCAGAATTCTCAACCACTCCCTCTGATTCCCCGGCACGTACACGAAGACTTCGTACTCGAGCATGCGGCCAACCAGGAGCTTGATCGCGGACTTCATGACCGGAGTCCGGTCCTGCGGAGGCACCTGCGAAAAACAGAGGAGCAGTTTAGGCTGGGCCATGTAGCACGCGGGCAGCAGGGAATAGGCCATAGCGCTGCAATCGATGCCTCTGTTTTTTACGACCCTTTCTGCCAAGGCCTCTCGCTCCTGCCGAACCACCGGGTGCTTCCCGTAACCCAGACACGTCAGAGCCGCGAGGATGTTGGCAGTCAGACACTGCAGGCCGTCTTTGCTCACCCACTTGCGCTCGCCCAATATCTCGCCGATCCCCGCGGCGATGCGCGGGTCCGTCCCATCGGCCAGGAACTGGCCCAGGAAGATCAATTGCCAGTACTTGCCCCTGTACTTCTCGTAAGCCTTGTCGCCGTCACCCCAGAACCGGTCAGCGTGCTTGAGTATCTCCAGGGTGACGCCGTAGCGCATGAGACGCGACTTCGCCCGTGCCAGCTCAGGGTCCGTCTCCGGCGCCCCCAACAGATGCTTCAAGGTCAGGTAGCGAACCGGGGGATTGTCCTCTTCGAGAAGCCAATCGATCGCCTGCATGTCTTCACTGTAGACAAAAGACCCGCCCGCGCGCCGTGGCGCGGGCTTTGCGCGTTGTGGCGCGGGCTTTGCCTGTTG
>JBEKLJ010000094.1:0-13083 GCA_050010255.1 Bryobacteraceae bacterium | reverse complement strand
ATCAACGCCGTCAACATGCCCTCGCTTTCCCCGGAGCAGTACCGCGCCCTGGGTCCCTACATAACGCTGGCCGAGCGGCTCGGCGCTTTCGCCTCGCACATCGCCACCGGCAACCCGCGCACGGTGCGGCTGGTGTATTTCGGCAAGATCGCCGCCACCAACACCAGCCTGTTGCGCAACGCCGGCCTGGCCGGTGTGCTGAGCCGCTCCACTACGCGCAAGGCCAACCTGGTCAACGCCCTGCAAATGGCCGAGCACCGCGGCTGGAACGTGTCGGAGACCCACGAGAAGCGCTCCGTCCATACCGATTCCATCCGCCTCGAAGTGGAGACCGACTCCGGCGTCACCACCGTGGAAGGCGTTGTGCTCCTCGAAAAGCCGCGCCTCATCCAGGTGGATGGCATCTACTGCGAAGCCGCGCTTTCCGGCTTCCTGATCTTTATGAAGAACCAGGATGTGCCCGGCGTAATCGGCCACGTGGGAACGGTGTTGGGCCGCAACAAAATCAACATCGCGAACTTCTCGCTGGGCCGCCGCGATGCGCCAGCGGCCCCAGGTGAGCCGCTGGAGGCGGTAGCGCTGGTTTCCACCGACGAGCTCGTGCCCGAATCGGTGCTGGCGCAATTGCGCGACAACCCGGCCGTGAAGTTCGCCCGTTCCGTCGAGTTCCGCTCGTAGGACAGACCATCGCCTTTTGTGGTCTGTCATGCCTCGCCGAAGCGCCGTAGCCTGGATTGGCCAGGGGCTACAAAATAACGCTTTCGACCTCTCCCGGAAGCCGGGCTGCCCACCTCTCAGGCCCGGAATCGTAAAGGAACACAACGGGACTTCGTGGGTGTTTGGCTCCACTTCCACGGGTCGGGCGCTTCCGGCCAAGTGGTCAGTGGGATCAGTCCGTTCGCGCAGCCCGATTAGCAATTTGGCGGTCGATCTTATCGAGGTGATCCCGCCAGAATTCGATTGCGTCTCGGCACAGTGCCAGTGGGTCTTGCCCTTCGAAGCCACCGGAGCGCATGAAGGCATCGAACGTGGTCGGTCCGCTCGGAGAACTATAGGTATCACCAGTGGCCAAATTCAGGTGAGCAGTACCCGGCCTGATAGTGATATTCATGGCCGGGCCGAATTCATAGGTCTTGAGGACGTTGTTGCGCTCCTCCTCAATGAACTGCCAGAAGATCCTTGGCTCTGGTTTCGACTTTTTCAGATCACTCCAAGCATCTGCAATGACCTGTCCCGCCTCGGGACTATGAGCGCCATCGACTTTGTCAAGAACGTGCCCAACAGCCCTCAACAGTGCAACTAGGCCGGCCCAGCGTGGCCTCCACAATTCGGACCGCATGTCCTCCTTAATGCTAGCGAGAACGCCCCCGCAATCACTGAGAACGAGACGAGCCGTAGTAGTCATTGACGTAAGTCTACACTGTGCATCCCGTGAACGGCGATTGGGTGATTCACGCGGCCGCCTAGTCGGGATCCCGGACTTGTGCCGCCCGCTGTTCCCCAAACGGCGTTCGAGGAACTCTGGCCGGATTAGTACCGGGAAGTCGGCCAGCGTCCGGCGGACGGGGGATTGCCGGATGCCGGACGGCCGATGGTCCGCCAGCCCGACCGTTGCCCGTGGTCGGGATCATCGTTCGGAAGCGGCGTTCTTCGTCCCGTGCCGGCGTCACGCCCGGAAGACGTTCGTAAACGCTGCGCGACTAGGGAGGCGCTATCCCAAATCACAACGGCTTGCGCCCAACTTCCGCATGGCAGACGATGCACCCGAAGTCTCGTTGGCAGTAGGGCGGCAGGCCCGAAATGAACGGTCTGGCAGCGGCGCGGGACAGCGCGAGGGGATCAGCGCCCAGTCCGCAACCTCACTGCTCGACCAGTTCCACCCTTCGGTTCTTCGCCCGTCCTTCTTCGGCTTTGTTGGAGGCGACCGGAGCAAGCGGCCCGGCGCCCTGAGCGATGAGCCGGCTGGCCGCTATCCCGTTCCTGGTCGTAAGCACTCGAACCACCGCATCGGCCCGGCGCTTCGACAGATCCATGTTCGAAGCCAGGGTTCCGACGTTGTCGGTGTGCCCGACCACCAGGAGCTTCAGCCCGGAGTCCTGCTGGAGCAGCTTGGCGATCTCGGTGAGCGCGGCCTCGGACTCGGGCTTGACGTCCGCCCTGCCGGTGTCGAAGTGGATTCCGTAGACCGCCGAGTGGCCGGTCTGAGTGATGTCGCTGGCCAGCGCGGCGGCATCCGCGGTGATCAGCCCTCCTTCCATCGGCTTCACCTCGACGACGAAAAGCACGACGGAGGAACCTCTGGAGAGGTCGCTCCACTGTCCGATGTGGAGGCTGACGTACACATCGCCCTCCGCCCTGGACTGCTTCGCCGAGAGATAGCGCTGGCCCGCGCTCCAGCCCCAATCCTCGTTGCCCGAGGCGGCGTGAAACGTGGGGGACCCGCTCCAACACCCCTCATTGTTCACGCACTCGTACAGGATCGCGAAGCCGGCCTTCCTCAAAGCGCTCTCGTAGTTCCGATAGACCTCCAGGATGGAGCGGCCGGCGGGCGCGGCATACGAGATACGGGTGATCTTGCCCTCCAGATGCTGGCTCTTTTCCGGGACGCCGTCCTTGAGCTTGCCCAGTGGGAGCGTGAATTCGTCGAACTCCGTGCTGGAGTACTGGTCGATCACCGAGCCCGGATACCGCGACACGAGCGGGTGGTCCTTGCTTCCTTCAACGTCGGTTTGGGCGAGTCCGGCCTGCGCCGCGATCATCCCCACAAAACAGGCTGCTGCGATTCCGTGCTTCCACTCCATGATTTCTCCTTTGCCGAATGGCGCCCCGCCCTGCGGCTGCGCCTCACGGTATTATGCGGCCCACAAGATTCTCTTGCAACGCCGCCTGAACCGAGATGCCGGATAGCTTCGTCCAGTTCCTTGGAATACATCGGACTAATCCTTTGCCTGATCTCGCGAAGCTTCTCTATAAACTTCGACTGGGCATACGTGTACTCGGAAGCGTCATTGAGAAATCGGATGCTCGTTGCCCACACTGTTCTGCTGCGGAGGATGCCCAATAGGCCTTCGCGGGTCGTGTAATGGTAAAGGATCTCCGGGTTCCAGAGCAAATCCTCTCTGCTCATCGACTCTGTGTTTTTGAATCATCGTATTGGGTGCATACTCTTTGGAGGCCTCAATCCTCTCCACTAGGCTCCATCTCAACCGCAGCGACCGCCCAACCCGCTGGCAACCGGACATCTGCCCGTAGAAACTGATGGGGCCAAATGACCATGGTAGCCGAACACTGGCACCACCCAGGTCACGGCGTGTCCGAAAGTTGAAGATTCCATTATCGATCCTTCCTGACGCCGCAACGTTTAGGCAGGATGCTGGCCGGCGACGCTCTGACTGCGTAGATCCCCGCAAGTCGGCTTGCGTTCGGAGATCGCTCGGTTGGGTCATTGGGCGCGAGCCGCCGCCTGCCCACCTTCGGCCGCTCTTCGGCACACCTGCGGCCCGATCGGTTCCGCAAGGTTCAAGAACGGTTGCTCGCCCTTAGCCCGGATGTCTCACCACGATCGTAGCGAGGCGCGATGAGAGAGCTGCAAGAGCATCAAGCGATGCCACAAGGCGCGCTCGCGGGCGGCAGAGAGCAAGCATGCAGGGCATCATGTTAGAACACAAGGACAGTCTGGTCCTCGGGGTTTGGGTCCCGAAGTGCTGGGATCTCTCGCTCTGCCGCTGCCGCATCGTCAGCGCAGTAAGGCCTGAGTACAAGATCGCACTCGGAGTCGAGCACACCCCCGCCGCCGCAGTCCGGGCACTTCCCGGTTCCATTGCAGCGAGTGCACCGCCTCGTCGCGTCGAAGGGATCATCTGGATCGCGCAGTACCCGCCCCTCGCCGTGGCAGGCCGAGCAACGGCCATCGCCCCAGGCCGGATTGGCGCAGACAGCGTCACACCAAACGCAGCGCGGGCCGCCAATGGACGGCAGTACCACGGCCCGCCTAAATCGCCGCTGAGGCTTCATTCGAGCACCTGGAGCCATTCGGCTATGACCCGGAACTCTCCATTTGACAAGCCGAAGGGCTGGAACTCAGGGTTGAGCGGGTGCAAGGTGATCGACTCGTGCGCCCACTCGCCGTCGGCGGTTTGGGTCTTGCAGCTGGTATACCGTTTGATGGTGTACCGGGCCGCCTCCTCACGCTCGGCCAGGAGTTCGACCAGTACAATCTTGCTCTGTCGCGAGCCGACGACCGGAGTTCGAAAGATGCTCAGGCTGCCGTCCGGGATGCGCGGCTCCATGGAGCGCCCGGCCACGTGCGCTACGAACATGCCCTCAGTGAGGCGCAGGCTCTCGGGCACCCTCACCCAGTCCTCCGGCTCCACCACCTGCTCCTCGCCGAACCTGCCCGCCGCCGCCCGCAGGGAATACAGCGGCAGGTGGGTTCTGAATGGCAGCACCTTCAGGTTCCCCACGTGCTGTTCGAAGAGGCGGTCCAGGACGCGCGTGAAGGAGTCCACGGCTACCCGAACCCGATCGGTGATCCGCAGGACGTTCGAGAGCGAGTCTTCGAGCCACGCCAGTAGCTTTTCGCCGCCCATCTCCACGGCCTTGGAGGCCAGATCCTCGGCCAGGGGCTCCAAGACACAGCGCTCGCTTGGGGCGAGGACGGCCACGTCGTCGCGCACGCGAAGGAAGAGCCGACCCGAAAAGGGATCGAGCAGCAGAACACCAATCTTGTGGATGAGCGCACTCGGAGCGCGGAGTTCGAGTACCACGTACTCGGCGTCGCACAGCACTGGCCCGTTAAACAGAGTGGCGGTTCGGCTGCGGTTCTCTCAGCCTTCTCGGTACTGTGGTGTTTGAGAGGATATGGCACCGATCTTGACAGGCGGGCCGTCTGGCGTGGAGGAGCGGCGGGAGGGCCTGCTGTTTCGCGGTTGCCATTCTGTTTCTCTTTGAGCGCAGCCGCGCCCGGCTCAGGCAGAGGCTAGCGCCGCGAGGGACTCCCGCAGGCGCTCCAGAACGGCGGCGGGGCCGCCCGGGCCATCCAGCGGCAGCCGCAGCACGCCGGCGGGCGTGAACTGGGCGCCCGGAGTGCCGCCGACCAGAGCCATCAGCCGCGCCGGATCCACCCTCGACTGGCCGTGGAACCGGATGTTCAGCACGCCTTGGCGCCGGTCGATGTGCTGGATGCCGATGCGCTCGGCCTGCGTCTTCAGCACCGAGTAGTCCAGCAGATAGGACACGGCCTCCGGCAGCGGCCCGTAGCGGTCTGCCAGCTCCCCGCGGAGCTTCTCGGCCTGCTCCGGCGCACCGGCCTCGGCGATGCGCTTGTAGGCCCGCAGCCGCTGGTGCTCGTCGGCGATGTACTCGGGCGCAATGCGCAGGTCCAAGCCCAGGCTGATATTGGCGTGGATCTTGAGGGGGACCTCCTCGCCCTGAAGCTCGCGGACGGTCTCCTCAAGCATTCGGACGTACATGTCGAAGCCCACGGCATTGATGTGGCCGTGCTGTTCTCCGCCGAGCAGGTTGCCGGCGCCGCGCAGCTCCAGATCGAGCGCCGCGATCTTGAATCCCGCGCCCAGGTCGCTGAACTCCTTCAGCGCCGCCAGGCGCTTGCGGGCGGTCTCGCTTAGCTCGGCATCGGGCGGCACCAGCAGGTAGGCGTAGGCGCGGCGGTTCGAGCGGCCAACTCGGCCGCGAAGCTGATACAGCTCGGCGAGGCCGTGGCGCTCTGCGCTTTCCACAATAATCGTGTTTGCAAGCGGGATGTCGAGTCCATTTTCTATAATAGTAGTGCAAACCAGCACGTCGAAGTCGTGCCGCATGAAGCCCAGCATCGTCTTCTCGAGCTCGGCCTCGCTCATCTGCCCGTGCCCCACGCCAATCCTGCACCCGGGAACCAGTTCTTGGACCTGGGCCGCGCGAGCCCAGATGGTATCCACCCGGTTGTGGACGTAGTAGACCTGCCCATTCCGGGCCAGCTCCTGCTCGATGGCGGCTCGGAGCAGCTCGGGCTGGAAGTGGGCCACAACGGTCTGGATGGCAAGCCGGTCTTTGGGGGGCGTTTCGATCACGGAGAGGTCGCGCAGCCCCAACAACGACATATGTAGTGTACGGGGGATGGGCGTCGCCGTCATGGTCAGCACGTCCACGCTTTGCCGGAGCTGTTTCAGCCGCTCCTTGTGCCGCACGCCGAAGCGCTGCTCCTCGTCGACGACCAGCAGGCCCAGCTCCCGAAACTCCACGTCCTTGGAGAGCAGCCGGTGCGTGCCGATCAGGATGTCGACTTTCCCGGCGGTCGTATCGGCAAGCACTGCCTGGATCTCCTTCCTGGACCGGAAGCGGCTGAGCATCTCGACGCGAACCGGGAAGGGGGCGAAGCGCCGCTTGAAGGTCTCATAGTGTTGGAAGCAAAGGACCGTAGTGGGGGCGAGCACGGCCACCTGCTTGCCGTCGCCGAGGGCCTTGAAGGCGGCGCGCATGGCCACCTCGGTCTTGCCGTAGCCGACGTCGCCGCAGAGCAGGCGGTCCATGGGTTGCTGCTGCTCCATGTCGCGCCGAATGTCGCGCATGGCGGCGAGCTGGTCGTCGGTCTCGGCGTACTCGAAGGCGTCCTCGAACTCGCGCTGCCAGTTGCCGTCGGCGGAGAAAGCGAAACCCTGGGCCAGCCGGCGCTGGGCGTAGAGCTTCAGAAGCTCGTCGGCCATGTCGCGCATGCGGGTCTTCACCCGCTTCCGGGTGCGTTCCCAGGTGGCGCCCCCGAGCTTGTCGAGGGTGGGTGCGTGCTCGCCCGAGCCTCTGAACTTCTGGATCAAATCCAGCCGCGTAAGCGGCACATAGAGCTTGGCTTCGCCGGCGTATTCCAGCAGCATGTAGTCGCCGGTCTGGTCGCCGTGGCTGATTTGGCGCAGGCCCTCAAACCGTCCCACGCCGTGCTGCTCGTGGACCACGTGGTCGCCCGGCTTGAGGTCCGCCAGGTCGGCCGCGAAGGCCGCCAGGCTGCTTTTGGATGGCGCTCTCTGGACGGCAGCCTCGGCAGCACCGAACAGGTCTTCGGAACCGAACACGGCCAGGCCCGCGTCGGGGAAGACCACGCCGCGCCGGATTTGCCCCTTGACCAAATACGTGCTGGCGACGGAGCCGGCCAGGTAGGCCCGCTCGGCCAGGTAGGATGGCGTGGCCTGCGAGGGTTCCAGACCCAACTGGAACGGCACCGCGTACTCCTGGAAGAGCTCGGCCAGGCGCTCGATTTCGCCGTTGGCGGGCGCGAAGAAGACCACACGGCCGCCATTGTCAACCCAGGAGCGCGCCTCGCTGACCGCCACCTGGACGTTGCCCTGAAAAGACATGGCCGGGCGGGTGGAGATGTGCAGCGAGCCGGGCTGGTCCCCGACCTCGATCTCGCGGAAAACCACCTGGGCCGCAGCGCGGGCTTGCGAGGCTATGTCCTCCCACCTAAAGAAGATGCGCTCCGGGGGGCACGGCGAAGGCCGTTCGGTATCTTCCAAGCGCGTCCAGAGCCTCTCGGCGGCGGCGCGGAGCTGCTCCGGTTCATCCCACAAAACCAGCGGGTGCTCCATCAGGCTGAGCAGGGAAGCCGAGCGCGGCCGAACCAGCGGCGCCAGCAGCTCCCAGCCGGGGAAAGGCGCGCCGGTGTCCGGGATCTGATCCGGACCGGCCGCCCGCGCGAGGTCGGAGAACAGCGACCGGGACTTCGGATACTCAACCAGCGGCAGCAGCCTGGCCTCCTCGGCGCGGTGAACCGAGCGCTGAGTGTCGGGCTCAAAACGCCGCATGGACTCGATCCGGTCGCCGAAGAACTCGATGCGGAAGGGTTTGCCGGCCTCGGGCGGGAAGGCGTCGAGGATGCCGCCGCGGATGGAGTACTCGCCGACCATCTCCACCGGCTCGCGCCGCTCGTAACCGATGCTTTCCAGGTGCGCCGCGACATCTTCCATGGGGATCTCGTCGCCCACCCGCAGGGCCAGGGCAAGCTGGCGGTAGAACTCGGCTGGCTCGGTCTTGAGCAGCGCCGAGGCGATGGGGGTGACGGTGATGGGCACGCGCTCGGCGGCCAGCCGCCAGAGGCCGATGGCGCGTTGTGCGCTGATCTCGGCGTGCGGGGAGAGCCGCTGGGCCGGCAGTACCTCGAGCGCCGGCAGGAGCTGCGGGTGGGGGATGCCGCGGCCGGAAGCCAGGAGCTGGAAGAAAGTCTCGATCGACTCCGAGAAGGCCTCGGCTTGCCGGTTGCCGTCCACGACGACCAGCACCGGCCGCTCCAGCCCCTGCCACAGCAAGACCGTGTAAAGCGCCTTGGCGGTAAGAGTCAAGCCGGATACCGCCAAGGGCGGCGGCGGTTCCTCCGGGCGCGCGCCGAGCAGCGCGCGGAGGACTTCCTGGAAGGCCGGATGGTGGCCCAGCCCGCTGAACAGGTCGCGGATGGCAGGGTGAGTCACTTACGAGACAGGATTGCTTCCACGATACCAGTAGTAGAATAACCCGGCTCGAGCGGTAACGCCAGAACCTGGCCCCCGGCGGCCTCGACTTCCTCGCGGCCGGCGATGAAGTGCGCCCAATCGGCCCCCTTCACTAATATATCGGGCAGAACGGCCGCGATCAGTTCCCGCGGCGTATCCTCATCGAAGAACGTGACCGCATCCACGGCGGCCAGGCCGAGCGCCAGGGCGGCGCGGTCCTGCTCGGGAATGAGGGGCCGGGTAGGGCCCTTGTGACGCCGCACGCCGGCGTCGGTGTTCAGCGCCAGGATCAACACGTCGCCGAGTGAGCGCGCGCGCTCGAGGAGGCGGATATGACCCGGGTGGAGGATGTCGTAGCAGCCGTTGGTGAAGACGACCGTCTTGCCCTGGCGCCTCCACTCCGCCCGGGCGGCGACGAGCTCTTCGCGTGTGTAGAAGCGGCCCACCGTGCCATTATCGCGCGGCGTTCGGCCGTGCGGCACTAGCCCGCAAGCGCCGGTGCGTGCCTCATCCACAAGCCCCGGGCCACGGGCTCGATGCCACAGGCCATAATGGTCGGGTGGCGTGGGCGCGGATTGTAGTGCGGGCGACCAACTGGCTGGGCGACGCGGTGATGACGCTGCCGGCGCTCAGGGCCGTGCGCGCGCGGTTTCCCGAAGCCAGGATCACGGTGGCGGCGCGGCCGTCGGTGGCGGAGCTGTACCGGCGCGAGCCCGCCGTCGATGCGGTCAGCAGCGCTGTGAAGACCTGGCGCGGGCGGCTGCGCTGGGCGGCGCAGGCCCGGCGCGAGCGCTTCGACGCTGCCATTTTGTTCACGAACTCCTTCGATTCGGCGCTGGTGATGTGGCTGGCCGGCGTCCCGCGCCGGATCGGCTACAGCCGCGACGGCCGCCGGGCGCTGCTGACGGACGCGATTGCAGTGCCGAGGCCGGGCGAGACGCCGCCCCACGAGCGCTTCTACTACCTGGAGCTGCTGCGCCGGGCCGGGATCCTGGAGCGGCTGCCGGAAGCCGAGCCGATCGTGCTGGCGGGCGCGGGCGAGGCGCGAAGCGCCGGGCTGGAGCTATTCCGGCGGATGGGTTTCGCCGCGCCGGTGGTGGGCGTCAGCCCGGGCGCGCAGAACAGCCGCGCCAAGCAGTGGCCGCCGGAGCGGTTCGTCAAGGCGGCGCGCATAGTGGCCGGAGAAATGGGCGGGGCGATCGCGCTGTTCGGCTCGGCGAGCGAGCGGCCGCTTTGCCAGGCCATGGCCGAGGCCATCCGCCGCGCCGGCGGGGACGTGCTAAACCTGGCCGGTGAGACCACGCTGGCCGAGTTCATGGACCTGACCGCCGCCTGCCGGGTTTTCCTCAGCAACGACTCGGGGGCGATGCACCTAGCCTCGGCGCTGGGCGTCCCGACGGTGGCGGTGTTCGGTCCGACCGAGCATGTCGCGACCGCGCCGGCCGGCCCGGCATCGCGCATCGTCCGAGAGGAGGTCGAATGCAACCCGTGCATGCTGCGGGACTGCCCCATCGATCATCGCTGCATGACCTCGGTCAGCGCGGAGAGGGTAGCGCAGGTGGCGCTGGAATTGGTGAAATAGGCCGAGAGCCGGGAGCGGAGAGGCCGGGCTGGCTTTCCGGCGGAGCGGGAGAGGGTGGATACAAGGACCAAGATCGTCAGCGCGGAAACCGCGGCCGGCCTGGCGCGCGAGTGCCGGGCCTCGGGACGGAGGATTACGCTCGTGTGGGGCCACTTCGATCCGCTGCTGGCCGCGCATGCGCGGCGCCTGGGCGAGCTGGCGAGTCCGGGGGCGGTGCTGATTGCCGCGGTCTCGGAGCCGGCACGGCCGATCCTGCCGGCGCGGGCGCGCGCGGAGCTGGTGGCGGCGCTGGCGGCCGTCGACTACGTTGTGCTGCCGGGGCCGGGGGGTGCACTGGACGGGCTGGAGGCGGACGCGATCTCCCGCGAAGAGGCCGCCGACGAGCGTCGCACCGGGGACCTGATGCGCCATGTACAAAGCCGGCATGAGTAGCGGCGGAGCCGGGCCGCGCATCCTGGTGGTGCGGCTCAGCTCGATGGGCGACGTCATCCACGCGCTGCCCGCGGTGGCCACGCTGAAGCACAGCTTCCCGGGCTCCGTGCTGACCTGGGTGATCAACCCGCGCTGGGCGCCGCTGGTGGAAGGCAATCCCTACGTGGACCGGCTGATGCCGTTCGACCGCCGCAGCCTGCGCGCGGTGGGCGAGGCCTGGCGGGGGCTGCGCGAGGTCCGCTACGACTTTGGTGTGGATTTTCAGGGGCTGGTGCAGTCGGCTCTGATTGCATCCCTGGTGCGGGTGGAGCGCATCTATGGCTTCGACCACAGGGAGGTGCGGGAGAAACTAGCCGCAGTGTTCTACTCAACCAGGGTGCGCACCAGCGGCGGGCACGTGGTCGAACGCAACCTGGAACTGGCCGCGGCCGCGGGCGCATCCACCCTGTTGATCACCTTCCCGCTGCCGGAGGGCCGACCCGAAGGCGAATTGCCGGAAGGCGATTTCGTGCTCGCGTGCCCGCTGGCGGGCTGGGCCGGCAAGCAATGGCCGCTGGAGTATTACAGCGCCCTGGCGCGGCGGCTGCGCGAGGAGCTGGGAATGCCATTGGTGCTCAGCGGCGCGCTGGAGGCCGCCGCGGAGCTGGCGCAGGTGTACGAGGCCAGGGTTCACACCTGCGGGCTGGCGGGGCTGATCCACGCGACCCGGCGCGCGGCGGCGATCGTCGGCCTCGACAGCGGCCCGACGCACCTGGCGGCCGCGCTGGGCAAGCCTGGTGTGGCGATTTTCGGACCCACGGATCCGGCTCGCAACGGGCCCTACAGCGCCAACCTCACCGTGCTGCGAAGCCCGGACGCCGTCACCAGCTACAAGCGCTCCGCCGAGCCCGACCCCGGCATGCTCGCAATCACTCCCGAGGCGGTTGTGGAGGCTCTCAAAGCGCGGCTCTGCCCGCCCGGCGGAACGGCGCAGTCGAGCTCGGGCTGATGCGGCGCCCCTGGTTTCCCAAGCCTTATGCGGATGCCGTGGCCCGGTTGCGGGTAGCGCTCGGATTCCTGCTGGTGGCGGCCTTCGCGTGGCTGGCGGCGCCGCAGGCGTGGTCGCTCGCCTGGGGACTTCCGCTGGCGGCAGCGGGGCTGTTGCTGAGGGGCTGGGCTGCGGGGCACCTGGCCAAGAACGAGCGCCTGGCCACGAGCGGCCCATACGCCTGCGTCCGCAACCCGCTGTACCTGGGCACGCTGCTAGTGGCGGCGGGCCTGGCCATCGCCGCCCGGCGATGGCTGCTGGGGGCGCTGGCCGCCGCCGTCTTCGCGCTCATCTACCTGCCGGCGATCGAACTCGAAGAGCAGCACCTCCGCAAGCTGTTTCCCGAGTACGCCGCGTACGCCGCGCGCGTGCCGATGCTGTGGCCGCGCTGGCGGGCGCCCGGCGGCGAGCGCTTCCGCTGGCGCCTCTACTGGCGGAACGAGGAGTATCAGGCGGCGGCGGGTTTCTTGGCCGGCGCGGCGTGGCTGACGTGGCGGTCGTTCAGGTGAAAACGGGGAGCGGAGAGCTCCGCTCTCTTACTGTCGCGCCGGGGCTGATGTGGGTGTATCCGTGGATCGCGTTGGAATCAGCATGCGTACTGCGACGGCGCCGAGCCAAAGTCCGACCAGCGGCCCAAGATCGGGCTTGGGGGGCACGGGGAACGTGTGCAGGTTCAGCGCCAGGGTCGCCGCGGGGAGTGCGCAGCCGGCAATGCCGAACACAAGGCCGAAGCTGGGGTGAGCAAACATCAGCAGTGCGAAGAGCACGAACGAGACTAGGCCAAAGATGTCGAAAGACACATCCAGGCCCAATTGCACCGAATTGACGCTCTGGCGAACCCAATCCAGCATCTCAGGGGTGATGCCCCCAGTCGCCGCGGGCACGCCCATCCTGGTCCAGATGTGGATGGAGTACTGAACCACCGCCATCACGTTCATGACGGCGAATGCGATGATTCCGAAGAGTGTCGCAACCTGCAGCGTCACGCTGTCGCGACGCGCGCGGAGCAGCCGGCTCAACCCGATGACGAATAGAATCCCGGCCAGCGGAATGAAGAAGAAGACCAGACGCCTGGCCGCACTCGGGAGCGGAACGAACAGTATGGCAAGATACCCGACCGCAGCCAACACTCCGGCGATGCCACCCGTTCTTACCCAGCGGCGTTCCAGAGAATCCACGAGACCCTCCCTCACGGCCGAATCAAGGCCGTGAAGTCCTGTCCCGGAGTGTACACCGAAAGCCATGGAAGCGTTCGGGCATACTGGAGCAGTGGGACGGGCTTCCCGAGCCGAGTTAGAAGCAGCCGGTACCGAGCATGTCATGGCGGCGCGCTGAGGCGTGCACCGCAGCAGACTGCTGGTGAAACATCCGGGCGCGGGCCCTACTTCTTCGCGGCGGGGCGGGCGAAAACGGCGTCGTCGATCGGGGTGTCGTTCTTGATCGTGGTGAACTTGGTCACGATCTCGAGGTTGGGCATCACTTGCCGGATGTAGAACGGCATCCGGATGCCGCCTACGTCGCGTTGGTCGGAAAAATCCACGGTTATGTCGAGCGGGCCCCGGGGCGTTTCG
>JBEKLJ010000093.1:0-13137 GCA_050010255.1 Bryobacteraceae bacterium | reverse complement strand
TAACCCTCGCAGTGCAGAAGCCAGTTCGTCGTGAGTGTCCAAGAGGTATTCTCCGTAATACTGATCCTTCTCAGCACGCACGAGTCACGGTCTTCGTCCACGAACTTCACATCCCATTCGCCGGCCGAGATCCCGGAAATCGTGAAGACCGACCCGGGGCTGAGGATTTTGTCCCCCAAGTGATCCCTTCCCCAGGACTCTTCCCTACTCGAGGACATGTAAATCTCGCGAATGCGGTAGCGGGAGTCGTTCTGGATCGATAGAGAATACCCGCGGTGTCCCGAGTATCCCTCGCACCTCAGAAGCCAGTCGGTAGTCAGCCTCCACGAGGCGTCCTCGACGATCTTGATCCTTCTGAGCACGCACGGATCACCATCCCGGTCCACGAACTTGATATCGTATTCGCCGGTCCTGATATCCGACAGCGTGAATGACGAGCCGGATCTGAGAATGCGTGTCCCCAGTTGATCTGGCCCCCAGCTTTCGACATCGCTCGACGACACGTACAGGCGGTGTATGTCGTAGTCCGAAGCATTGTCGATCGTAAGCGAATGCCGGCTGCCTTGCGCAGCAAACAAAACCAGAGCCGTTGCCAAAACCACACCACTCAGGATGCCGATTGTCCGCATGGGCGTCCTCCTCTGACAAGAGAGGATATACCTGGTTTCGACCGCGCTACGCGATCTCGTTGATTCCAGGACGACTTTGCCTCTTGACGGTTTCCGCTGGGACTCGTGTGGGCCATCGAAAAACCGGCCGCCGCTTCTTCGTTTGGGCAGCCATGCTAGCTGATATGACCGGGCCTACGGCGGAACGTGGCCGTCCCGCGCGGACAAGCGGCGGCTCGCAGCCGGCCACAGCGCGCCTGCTAAGATGGTGGGCTGCCCTCGTCATGGACCACCTTCTCTCCATAGTTCTGCTGACACCGCTGGCCGGCCTGCTGGTTCTGCTTGCGATTCCATCCTCGCGGCCGCGCTGGGTCAAGCTCTGGGCCAACGCCGCCGCGCTGCTGGGGTTCGCCGCCTGCCTGCCGCTGGTCTTCCGCTTCGACCGCGGGCAAGACTTCCAGTTCACGGAAAGGGCGGACTGGATCCCCTCGATCGGCGCATCCTACCACCTGGCCATTGACGGCTACAGCCTCCTGCTGGTGGTCCTGACCGGCCTGCTGGGCTTCGTGGCCGTGCTTTCGAGCTGGAACGCCATCGAGCACCGGTTGAAGGAATACTACGCGCACTTCCTGCTGCTTCAAGCCTCGATGCTGGGCGTGTTCCTGGCGCGCGACTTCCTGCTGTTCTTCGTGTTCTGGGAGCTGGGCCTGGTGCCGATGTACTTCATCATCGCGATCTGGGGCGGGCCGCGGCGAGTCTACTCGGCGTTCAAGTTCATCATTTACACGTTCGTGGGCTCGGTGGTGATGTTCCTGGGTATTCTGGCGCTCTACTTCGCGCACTCCGCCGAGTTCGGGGTCTACAGCTTCGCGATCCCGGACCTGATGCGAACGAGCGTCTCGAGCACGGCGCAGTGGTGGATCTTCTGGGCCTTCTTCGCGGGGTTCGCGGTGAAGGTGCCGATGTGGCCGCTGCACACCTGGCTGCCGGACGCGCACACGGAGGCGCCCACGGCCGGCTCGGTGATGCTGGCGAGCGTGCTGCTGAAGATGGGCACCTACGGGTTCCTGCGCTTCTCGCTGCCGCTCCTGCCGGATGCCTCGAAGGACTCGCGGGTCGTTACGGCGATGGCCGTGCTGTCGATCATCGCGATCGTCTACGGCGCGCTGGTCTGCCTGATGCAGAAGGACTGGAAGAAGCTGATCGCCTACTCCTCGGTGAGCCACCTGGGCTTCTGCACGCTGGGAATCTTCGCGCTGAATCCGGCCGGCATCCAGGGCTCGATGCTCCAGCAGATCAACCACGGCATCTCGACCGGGATGCTGTTCCTGATCGTCGGCATCGCTTATGAGCGGCGGCACACGCGCGAGATCGCCGAGTACGGCGGGCTGCTGAAGGTGATGCCGGTCCTCACGATGGTGTTCTTCGTCACCGCGCTCAGCTCGATGGGCATGCCGGGCCTGAACGGCTTCATCGGGGAGATCACGATCCTCCAGGGGGCGTATCAGATGTCCTTCAACTGGGCGTTCTGGTGCGTGGTGGGGATCGCGCTGGGAGCGGCGTACCTGATCTGGCTGTTCCAGCGGACGATGCTCGGCGAGGTGGCGGAGAAGAACGCGAAGCTGCGCGACCTGTCGCTGAGGGAGATCCTGGTGTTCGCGCCGCTGGTGGTGTGGGCCTTCTGGATCGGGATCTATCCGAAGCCGTTCTTCGGCGTGCTGGAGCGGCCGGCGGCCCAGATTGTCGAGCGGGTCCGGCCGGGCTACCACGCCGGGCACAGGCCGGCGAACCAGCCGGCCCCGAGCGGCCCGGCGGTGACGGCTTCCCGTTAGGCCCGGCTCCACGTCAGAATGGGAATCATGGAAGAGGCGCGCGCCGGCGCCAGGCGCGCGCGCCGCGGGGAGGTTTAGGGCCGGTGCAGATTGCGGTGACGGGAGCGAGCGGGTTCATCGGGCGGGCGCTCGCCGAGCGGCTGCGCGCGGCGGGGCACACCGTGGCGCCGCTGCACGTGCGGCAGCTCGGCGCGGTGCCGGGCGGGGACGCAGTCGTGCACCTGGCCGGCGAAACGGTGGTGCAGCGGTGGACGGCGGCAGCGAAGAAGCGAATCCGGGCCAGCCGCGTGGACGGCACCATCCGCCTCGTCAACGCGCTGGCGAGCGTGCAGCCGCGGCCCGCCGTGTTCATTTCGGCCTCGGCGATCGGGATCTACGGCCCGCGTGGAGACGAGATCCTGACCGAATCCTCCGCGCCCGGCGCCGACTTCCTGGCCGAGGTGTGCGTGGAGTGGGAGAAGGCGGCCGGCCGGGCCGCGCAGCTTGGGATGCGCGTGGTCACGCTGCGCGGCGGCATCGTGCTGGGACGCGACGGCGGAGTGCTGGCGCGCCTGCTGCCGCTCTTCCGGCGTGGTTTCGGCGGGCGGCTCGGCAACGGTCGCCAGTGGATGTCCTGGATCCACCGCGAGGACCTGCTGGACCTGATCCAATTCGCGCTCAGGACGCCGGAGCTCGCCGGCGCAGTGAACGCGACCGCGCCGGGCCCCGTGAGGAACGCGGACTTGACCGCCACGCTGGCGCGCCTGCTTCACCGTCCGGCGTTCCTGGCGGTGCCCGCGCTGGCTCTCCGGCTGGCCTATGGGGAAATGGCCGGCGTTCTGCTGGGCAGCCAGCGCGTGCTGCCGCAGGCGGCGCGGCAGGCGGGGTTCGAGTTTCGCTATCCCACGCTCGAGGGCGCCCTCGGCTCGCTGCTGGCCTAGCCCGATCTTCTCGCACGCCTTCGGCTGCGGCTTGCGGGAGGCCGGCATCTTCTCAAGTTGCCCTCGGCCGGCGTCCTCACAAAAACCGGGTACAGACAGCCACTTTTCGCGTGCGCGTATCCGTTGTCTTCAGAGAGCGTGGAGCGCGAAAAGTGGCTGTCTGGCCCCGGTTTTTGTCCGCACCTGCGGGCGTCGGCCGCAGCCCGGGCTACCTCCTCTCGAGCAGGAAGGCGCACTCCTCCAAACGGCTGGGGCCGCTGCCATCGCTGACGGCGAACTTGCGCCTGGCCCAGGCGTCGCGCTGCCGGACGGTGTTCCAGAGCGAGGCGCCGGCATAGTCGCCGTCCTTGCGAAGCGCGTAGAAGCTCAGGTCGAACTGCAGCAAGCGCGCGCGGTCGTTGCCGAAGTTCCGCGCCACGCGCTGGAGCGCGTCCAGGCACGCCTCTTTCGCCGGCATGCCGTGGCGCATGTTCTCGACGATGGTGTGCGCTCCGGCGACGCGAATGTTCTCCTCGCCCCGGCCGGTCGAGCCGGCTGCCCCGACGTCCTGATCCACCCACAGGCCGGCGCCCAGGATCGGCGAATCGCCGACGCGGCCGGGGATCTTCCAGGCCAGGCCGCTGGTGGTGGTGACGCCCGACATCTCGCCCTTGGAGTTCAGCGCCAGGCAATTGATCGTACCGGTGGGCGGCGTAGCGGCAACGTCCCAAGCCCAGGCCAGCGTCTGTTCGTCGATACCCGGGAAGCTCCTTTTCAAGTGCGCCAGAGGCGCCGCCGGCGGCGCATCCAGCCCCGGTCCCCAGTTGCTGTGGCCCGCGGCGTCGCGGAGGGACTTCTTCCAGACCAGCCAGGCCAGGCGCGATTTGTCGGTGAGGAGGTTCGCCTCCTCGAATCCGAACGCCTTGGCGAAGCGGAGAGCGCCCTCGCCGACGAGCATGACGTGATCGGTCTGCTCCATGATGAGCCGGGCGACCTGCGACGGTGTCTTGATGTTGCGCAAAGCGGCGACGGCGCCGCCACGGCGGGTTGGCCCGTGCATCACCGAGGCGTCGAGCTCGACTACGCCCTCCTCGTTCGGCAGGCCGCCGTAACCGACCGAGTTGTCCTCCGGATCTTCCTCAATGAGGCTGACACCGGCGACGACGGCCTCGAGCGTGTCCCGGCCGGCCGCCAGCATCTCCATCGCCCGCGCGCAGGCGCGCAGGCCGTTCGCGCTGGCGATGACGATGTTCCTGGGTGCGGCCTGCGCACCCAATCCCACCCGTGCTGCTCCGAGCAGCGCGGAACCGGCCATCCACTCCCGTCTGGTAATCATCGCAGTCTGCCTCTCGGCGAGCCTTAGCCCGCATTTCTCCCCAGCAACATACTGCGGCGCGCGCTCGCGGTCACCGCGCCGGGCCGGCGAAGAACAGCACGTAGCCGAAACCGTTCTCCAGCGCACGCCGGAAGGCCTGCGCGGCGCGCTTGCGCTCGCCGCTGAGCGCGTAGGCGCGCGCCAGCTCGCCATGGATCATTGGCTGGTTGGGCTGAATGATGGCCTCGAGTTCCAGCCACGCGGCCGCCTGCGCGTACTGCTTCTTCTCCAGCAGGTCCAACCGCGCCAGGCGCGCCTGGAGGGCTGCCGACGCCAGGCTGCGCCTTGCCGTGCGGCCGGCGGAACTCTGGTTCTGCGGGGGTGCGTCCCGCCGCAGCATGTTCACGGTTTGCCGGAACTCTGTCCGGTCGCCGTTCCCGGCAGCCTGGTAGGCGGCTTGCATAAGCTCAGCGGTCAGGCGGTTCAGATCTGCTTCCTCCCTCCGCTCCCGCCCTCGCGCCTGCTTCACTTCGCGGGCGCCGTCCAGTTCGGCGGCCCGGGCCGCGTAAGATTCGGTTGGCCGCAGACCGGCGAAGTCCGAGGCCAGCGACGCATAGGCTCGCTGGGCCGCGAGCAGGTCCCCCGCCGTCTCCGCGGCCCGCGCCCGCTGGGTGAACTCCGCGAGCAGTTGGTCAATCAGCTTCTCATCCCGCGGCCGGGCGCCGCCGCGCATGGCCTCCAGTTCCAGCCACCCCAGGGCCATGCTGGCCAGACCCTCCGGGAGCCACACGTGCCCGCCTGGGAAGATCTCCAGGCGGCGCGGCAACCCGAGGCGGCTGGCGGCCGCGTCGAGTGCCTGCATCTCAAAGTAGTTGAAATCATCCAGGCCCGCGGCTCCGAAGATCGCTACCCGGCGCCCGTCAGGCTTCAGGATGGCCGCCAGGTTGACCCCGCCGGTAAGAACGACACCCCGGAATTGCCCGCTTGATCTGGCTACCGAGAGCGAGAGCGTAGTGCCCCCGGAGTACCCCGCTGAGTAGACGCGGTGATCGTCGATCGCCAGCCAGTCGTGGGTGTCGCGCCACATCGCCCGCAGGGCTGCGAGCGATGGGCCGAGCGGCCCGTTGCGGGAGTTGTTCGAACCCACCACGATGTAGCCGTACTTCTCGGCGCCAACCCGAAACCGCTCGACCGGCCAGCGGCCCCGCGCCAGCGGGTCAAAGCAGTACAGAACGGGCCACAAGCGGTTCGGGGCGTAGTAGGAGGGCACATACAGCGAATAGGTCTGCTGCGGATCTTCGCGGCAACGAATGGAATCGATGATCTTCCCCGCCGTGACGTCAGCCGCGGGTGAGACCGCCGCCAGGGCGCCGAGAACGCACACCATCGCGAGTGCCCGTGCCATGAGGTGCGACCCTAAACACCGCAGTGTAGCACGCACATTGGCCGCGGCCTGCTTCAGAGCGTCCCCCCGCCCAGACTCTGGAGGAACGCCCGCTGGACCGGCCAGTGTCCGATCACCCTTGCGCCTTGGCTCTCGAAGGAGCCGGCGGCGAGCACGCCGCTCAGGTCGGCGGGATTCGGACTGACATGCTCACGCGCGATGAGGGCCCGCAACTGCGCCGTGACGGCACTGAGCTCAGCGGCCAGCGCACCGGCCTCCGCCGGGCCCCGGCAGGAGGCTTCCATGCGGATCGTCCAGCCCTGGCTGGACGGCGCGGCCGAAAGCACCACGGTGTTGGCTGCCACCAAGGCCCGCACGAACATCCGCGTCCCCGCCGGCACGGTGTCCCGGCTCCGCAGCGCCGCCACCGGGATAATCGACCAGACCGGCTGCGCCGGGAGCTCCATCGGCTGCCGCGGCCGCCGGATCTGGAGCTGGGTGGCCGCGTACTCGTCGGGGCTGACCGCCAGGGCCAGGATGTTTCGCTGGAGCGGGAAATAGGAGATCTGGCGGTCCGTTGCGCTCCCGCTCACCCGGCACAGCATGTTGTGGCACGTGCCGCCCTGGCTGGTGACGTACTCATTCAAGTTCCTCCAGTCGAACCGGCCGCGAAGCAGGAAATACGTGCCGCTGATATGGAAGGAGATCAGGGCCGAGTCCAGGTCGTTGAGATAGTCGAACCCCGTGCGGTCCACGAGCGCGCGATACTCGGGCGCCTGCGACACCTTTGCGGCTCCCAGCACCGACACTGCCCCCGCCTGCCGCAGCGCCTTGAAGTCCACGTAGAGGATGACCGCGCCGTCGGAGGGCAACCGGGAGAGCAGTGCCGCCGTCGAGCCGGTGCGCCCGCGCTGCCAGGCGACACCCGCAATCACTGCTCCGCACAGCAGCGCCAGCAGCAGCAGGAGCAACCACGGCGGCACGCGATGGTTCACACCCTTGAAGATACACGATCGCGCCGGCCGAATCGCGTCCGGCGCGCGGCGCCTCGCTTCGAACGGTGTGAGAAGATCGGGCTAGCGCCCGCCGCAGCAGGTTGCTGGTGAAACACCAGGCCTATGGCGCCGCGGCGGCCCTGACGTGGCAGCGGTTGCAGTTGCCCTTGGTCTCGAACGCCATGCCGCCGGCGTGGTGGCAGGCTCCACAGGAGGTCTGGTTCGCCTCCGCCGGCCGGTGCATTCCGGCCTTGAAGTTCAGCGGCGCCTGGGCTGACTGCGGCCACAGCCGCTCGTGGCAGACGGTACAGTTCCCGTTAGCACGCTTCAAGTGGGCCGTGTGATCGTAGGTCACGTTGCCCGGCTTGGCTTGAAACACCAGCTTCGTCGGGGGTTTCTTGGGCTGGGCCATGACTGCCAGGCCGGCGGCCAGGGAGAAGGTCACGAAGAACGCAATCAGGTGGCGCATAAACCCGATCATACACGACTGCGTGGCTGTCGGGCACGCTGGGGGGCTAGCTCCGTCTGGCCGAACCAGAGGCCGCTCAGAACAACCGCCTCACCTGATTCGCCTGGCCGCCTACTGCGGTTTCCGTATGCTGATGCCGAGCTCGCGCAACTGCCGCTCGGGCACCGCGGAAGGCGCGCCCACCATCAGGTCCGTCCCGCGTGCGGTCTTGGGGAAGGGAATCACGTCGCGGATCGAGCTCTCCCCCGCCAGAATCATCACCAGCCGGTCCAGGCCCAGCGCAATCCCGCCGTGCGGAGGCGCGCCGTATTCGAGCGCGTCCAGCAGGAAGCCGAACCGCGCTCGCGCTTCCTCCTCGCTGAAGCCGAGCGCGGCGAACACCTTCTGCTGGACGTCGCGGCGGTGTATACGGATCGAGCCCGAGGCCAGCTCCACTCCGTTCAGCACCAGGTCGTAAGACTTGGCGCGGCAATGCGCCGGATCGGACGTGAGCTTCTCCAGGTCCTCGTCGTGGGCCGACGTGAAGGGGTGGTGCGCGGCGTCCCAGCGCTGCTCCTCCTCGTTCCACTCGAACATAGGAAAATCCACCACCCACAGGAAGCGGAAATCGGTCGGATTGAGCAGCCCGTGCTTGTCCGCGTAGCGCTGCCCGGCGGCCAGGCGGAGCTGCCCGCAGGCTTCCAGCACGGCCACTTCCGGCCGGTGGCCGCTGGGCGGGCCCGCCGAGCCCGCCAGCAGCAGCAGGTCCTCGGCGGTGGCTCCGGTGCGCTCGCGCACCAGGCTCATCGGCGCCGGAAAATCGCGCTCCAAGCGCTTGAGGTCGTCATAGACGCGCAAGCCGCGCTCGGCGCCGAACTGCTTCAGCTCGTCGCGTTCCTTGCGGCTGGCGCCTCCGGCCTTCGGCGTCACGATGGCCACCAGCGGTAACTTGTTTGCGGACTCGAGCGCCGTGCCTGCGAAGAGGTCCTCCACCCTGTGGAACGGCGGCAGCCGCAGGTCCGGCTTGTCCGTCCCGAAGCTATCCATCGCCTCAAGCCAGGTGAGGCGGGGGAACGGATACCGGATCTCGTAACCGGCCACCTGGCAGATCCGCTGGATCAGTGGCTCGCTCACCTCGAAAATGCTCTCCTGCTGCGGGAAGGCCATCTCCAGGTCGATCTGGGTGAACTCCGGCTGGCGGTCCGCGCGCAGGTCCTCGTCGCGGAGACAGCGCACGATCTGGAAGTACTTGTCGAAGCCGCTGACCATGAGGAGCTGCTTGAAGATCTGCGGCGATTGGGGCAGCGCGTAAAAGCTGCCGGGCTGGAGGCGGCTCGGCACCAGGAAGTCGCGCGCCCCTTCCGGGGTCGAGCCCGTCAAGAACGGCGTCTCGATCTCCAGGAAGCCCCGCGAGCAGAGGTGCTCGCGGACGGCAAAGGAGACCTTCGAGCGCAGGATGATGTTGCGCTGCATGTGCGGCCGGCGCAGGTCCACGTAGCGGTAGCGGAGGCGCACGTCCTCGCTCACGTCCACGTGCTCCTCCATGGGGAAGGGCGGCACGCGCGAATCGTTCAGGATCCAGAGCTTTTCCGCCACCACCTCGACCTCGCCCGTGAGGATGCTCGAGTTGACGGTCTCCGGCGTCCTCAGCGCGACCCGGCCTTCGACCGCCACGACGTACTCGGACCGCAGCAGCTCGGCCTTCTGGTGAATCGCGGGATCCACGTGCTCGTGGAACACCACCTGGGTGACGCCGTCGCGGTCGCGCAGGTGGATGAAGATCACCCCGCCCAGGTCGCGCCGCCGGTACACCCAACCCATCAGCACCGCGCGCTGGCCGGCTTGGGCGGCGCGCAGCTCGCCGCAGGTGTGCGTGCGGCGCAGGCCGCCGAGAAAGTCCAGTGGTACAGTCTCCGCCATATCAGTCCGTTGCCAGTCTTTCCATGAGTTCGTCGCGCGTGAGGCTCTGCTGTTCGCCGCTGGCCATGTCCTTGAGCGCGTAACGGCCGGCGGCCAGCTCCTCGTCGCCGAGGATCAAGGTGCGCCGGGCGCCCAGCTTGTTGGCGAGTTCCAGGGAGCGCTTCAGCTTGCCCTCCGGCGCCACCTCGACCGTGACGCCCAGGCGCCGCAGGTCGCGCGCCAGCAGGCCCGCCTCCCTTTGGGCGCCCTCTCCGAGCGCGGCGATGAACAGCTCCAATGCGGGCGCCGGTTTCGCCCGCGTTTCCTCGAGCGTCATCACCAGCCGGTCCTCGCCGATCGAGAACCCGATCCCGGGCGCCTTGATCTTCGATCCCAGCGCTTCGGCCAGACCGTCGTAGCGGCCGCCGCCGAGCACCGAGTTTTGCGCCCCCAGCGCTCCGTGCACCACCTCGAATGTTGTCCGCATGTAGTAGTCCAGCCCGCGCACCAGCCGCGGCCGCAGCTCGAACCGGATCTGCCGCTCCCCCAAATGGCGCCTGACGGCGCTGAAGTGCGCGGCGCACTCCGCGCAAAGGTGGTCGAGAATCGACGGCAAGGCTTCGATCTTGGGCTGATCCGCGGGCACTTTGCAGTCGAACACGCGCAGCGGGTTGGTTTCGGCGCGCCGCTGGCAATCCGGGCACAACGCCGGGGCGACTTTGCGCAGCGCCTCGCGCAGCCGCTCGACGAACGCCGGCCGGCACTGCGCGCACCCGACCGAGTTCAGCATCACCTCGAAGCCCTCTAAGCCCACGCGGCCGAACAGCTCCACCACCAGCTCGATCACCTCGGCGTCAGCCAGCGGCGATTCCGAGCCGATGGCCTCGGCCCCGATCTGGTAGAACTGCCGGTAGCGCCCCTTCTGCGGCCGCTCGCGCCGGAACATCGGCCCCACGTAGTAGAGCTTCGCGACGCCCGGCTGCTGGTACAGACTGTGCTCGATGTAGGCGCGCATCACCGAGGCCGTGGCCTCCGGCCGCAGCGTCAGCGATGTTCCGTCGCGGTCCTCGAAGCTGTACATCTCCTTGGTGACGATGTCGGTCTCCTCGCCGACACCGCGGGCAAAAAGCTGGGTCTCCTCCAGGATGGGAGTGCGGATCTCGTGGTAGTTGTAGGCGCGGAACAGGCGCCGGGCTTCCTCCTCGACGCGGTTCCACACCGCCGTCGCTGGCGGCAGCAGGTCACGCGTTCCCTTGACGGCTCTGATCACAGCGGTTCTTCCCGATGAGAACCCATGATAACAGTTGAAACCCGCTGACTTGAGACGGTGACTGGATCAGCCTTGGGGTGCGCGGCACAACAAGTCGGAGCCACACGTCGGCTGAAGCCGACGCTGCAGGCTGAAGCCCACGCCACGCACGCCCTGGGGTGGGCGTTCCGCCGCGCGCTCGGCTACAATGCTTTTCTATGCTGCTTGTACTGTTGGTCCTGGCAGTATCTGCGCCTGCCTTCGCGCAGAATGCGTTCGACGTGAACGCATTGATGAAGCTGGCCCGCGTCAGCGACCCGCAAGTCTCACCGGACGCCAAGCTAGTGGCCTTCACCGTCCAGACCGTCGACCTGCCGGGCAACCAGAAGCCCTCGAACATTTATGTCGTTCCGGTCTCGGGTGGAGAGCCCAAGCGCCTCACCAGCGCGGGGACCCGGAACGAGCGCCCGCGGTGGTCTCCTGATTCGCGCCAGATAGCCTTCATCTCCGACCGGAGCGGTTCCGCGCAGGTGTGGGTGATGGCCCGAGACGGCGCCAACCCGCGCCAGGTGACCTCGCTCCCCACCGAGGCGGACGGGGTCCTGTGGTCGCCCGACGGCAGGAACCTCCTGTTTACCAGCGAGGTTTTCCCCGATTGCCCCGACAACGCCTGCAACCGGCTCCGGCTGGAGGCCGAGAAGAACTCCAAGCTGCGGGCGCGGATCTATACCGGGCTGCTCTACCGGCACTGGACGCGGTGGCAGTCCAAGCAGCGCAGCCACCTGCTCGTGGTTCCGGTTGACGGCGGCGAGCCCAAGGACCTTACGCCCGGCCAGAGCGACGTGCCGCCGTTCTCGCTCGAAGGTCCGGATGACTACGCTTTCTCCCCCGACGGACAAGAGGTCTGCTACGTCATGAACGCGGACGCCGACCTCGCCGCGAGCACGAATTCGGACCTCTACGTGGTCTCGATTAACGGGGGTGAGCCCAAGAAGATCACCTCGAATCCGGCGGCGGACAACTCGCCGCGCTACTCCCCGGACGGCCGGTACCTGGCCTGGCGGGCACAGGTGCGGCCGGGCTATGAGAGCGACCGCTGGCGTCTGATGGTCCTCGAGCGCGCCACCGGCAAGGTCATCAACCTAACCGAGAGCATAGACCGCTGGGTCACCGGCTTTGCCTGGGCGCCGGATTCCTCCAAGCTCTTCTTCACGGTCGAGGACCGCGGACGGGCCAACCTCCAGATGATCCCGGCCGGGGGCGGCGGCGCCAGCAGTATCATTTCCGGCGATGCCTACATCGACGATCTGCAAATGACGCCCGACGGCAGAACGCTCATTTTCACCCAGCACACCGCATCGCGGCCCCCGGAGATCTACACGGCCCCGAGCGGCGGGGAGAGCGTGCCGCTCACCCACTTCAACGACGCCCTGCTGGCCAGCGCCCGGCTGCCGGCGCTCGAGGAGTTCTGGGTCGAGCATGGGGAGGGCGCGCGCGTTCACAGCTTCCTGTTGAAGCCCGCCGGCTTCCAGGAAGGCCAGCGCTATCCGGTTCTGTTCCTGATCCACGGCGGCCCGCAAGGGGCTTGGGGAGAGTCCTGGAGCTACCGTTGGAACGCCCAGGTCTTCGCCGGGGCAGGGTATGTTGTCGTCATGCCAAACCCCACAGGATCAACCGGTTACGGCCAGAAGTTAATTGATGACATTAACCAGGACTGGGGCGGCCGCCCCTACCAGGACATCCTCGCCGTGGCCGATTACGTCGAGAAGCTCCCCTACGTCGACCCCGCCAGGATGGCCGCCGCCGGCGCCTCCTACGGCGGCTACATGGTCGACTGGATGCTCGGGCATACCACGCGCTTCAAGGCGCTGGTCTCGCACGCGGGCGTCTACGACCTGCGCACTGAATTCGGCGAGACCGAGGAGCTTTGGTTCCCGCTCTGGGAATTCGGCGGGACGCCCTGGGACCAGCCCGAAGTCTACGCCAAGTGGTCGCCAAGCCAGTACGCCCGGGACTTCCGGACGCCGACGCTGGTCACTGGCGGGGAGCTCGACTTCCGTGTGCCTTACGGCCAGAGCCTGCAGCTGTTCACCGCGCTGCAGCTCCAGAAGGTCCCCTCCAAGCTGGTCATCTTCCCGGACGAGGGCCACTGGATACTGAAGCCGCAGAACAGCGTGCTGTGGTACGAGACGGTCCTGGATTGGGTCAGCCAGTGGCTGGCGAAGCCGCCGACCCAGCCGGCCCAGCCGGAAGCAACGCCGGGCCAGCCCGCGCCCGCGCCCGCGCCCGCACCGGTGCCGGCAACGAAGCCATAGAAGCCCGGCCCGTGATCGTATAGGGGTACGCCGCCTGCGCAGGGGTGCGCGACACAAAGAGTGGGAGCCACACGTCGGCTGAAGCCGACGCTGCAAACTGAAGTGTCAAGTTCCATGACATCCTTGACACATTGTTCCATGACATCCTTGACAGGCAGGGTGCCGACGCAAGCGGGAGGCAGCCGGGGGTCTC
>JBEKLJ010000092.1:0-13157 GCA_050010255.1 Bryobacteraceae bacterium | reverse complement strand
GAGACCCCCGGCTGCCTCCCGCTTGCGTCGGCACCCTGCCTGTCAAGGATGTCATGGAACAATGTGTCAAGGATGTCATGGAACTTGACACTTCAGTTTGCAGCGTCGGCTTCAGCCGACGTCTGGCACAATGCTTCCCGGGCATTTCCCGCACTCGCCTTGCGTCGCCAGGAGTGGCGACGCGGCAGGCACGAGTGCCCACGCTACGGCCGGCGTCGGCTGCACCTGAGGGGTGGATGTCGCATTCCAACGCGCCGCCACCGTGGCTCGAGTTCGTGCCCGCTGCGCGTTCTTACGGACGGCTAGCGGGCGGCCGCGAGACAGCCCGCCGCGCGCCGGATAAAATGGGCGGGTGCTCTTCTTACGCGGCGTGCTCATCCTGATTGCCGCCGGCTGCGCGCTGGCGCAGTCGGTGCGCGTCTATTCCGAATTCCAGCGCATAGACCCGTTCGGCAACGTCGTAGAGGCCGATCGGGCGGAGACGCCCCGCGAGATTCTCTCGCCCCGCCTGCTGCGCCACACGCACACCTCTCTCGTTGTGGCCGTGACGCCGCCCCCGGGGCAGCTTTACTGGGTCTTCATTGGCCAGAACCCCGAGCACAGCGTGGGGCTCACGGTCTACCGGGCCGTTTTCGTCCAGCGTGGCGCCGCCTGGATCCCGGACGCGCTCGAGCCGGTCCAGGTGAATGAGTCCGGGCTGCTGGCTAGCGCCCCGCTGCAGGTGCCCGGCCAGACGACTGTCGTCTACTGGGTGGACCTGTGGGTCGATCAGGACGCAACGGTGCGCCGCTCCCGCCTCGAGATCCAGCTCAACTCGGGCGGGCGCTGGTTCATCTACCCCCTGGAGCTGAGGGTGCTGGCGCCGCGGGTCCCGACGCCCCGGTGGCCGCTGGAGCCGCTGGCTTCCGTGGACGCGCCGTCGTCGGAATCGGCCCGCGCCGTGCTGCGCCCCTACATCTGCGGGGCGGCGGCGCCCGGGGCGGAGGGGACGCTCACGATCCGCAAGCTGATTCGCCGCAATGCCCGGCGGGACGTTGCGCTGGCGCGGTCGCTTGAGTCGTCGGCCGGCGGCGCCGGGCTGATTGCGGAACTGATCGAGGCCCTGGGCGGGGGCGACCGCGCCAAGTGGTGCCGGGCCCCGGCGCCGGTTGGCGCACTGGGCGCGGAGTGGTACCTGCGCGCGCGCGACTGCGTTTACCGGGCCGCCAACCGGGCAGCCGCGGCGGAGCCGCCGCCCCAGGCCCCGGCGTCGCATTGAGGCTGAGGGCCGCATTCCGGTAGGCTGGAATTAACCTGGAGCCACTGGGAGGGATCCCGGGTTTGGGGAGGACGAAATGAGCAAGCCCCGGAAGATCGAGAGGATTCTCAAGAGCACGCCCACTATCGAGGGCGCTGGCGTCCATTTGAAGAGAGCGTTTGGGTTCCATGATGTTCCTCTGCTGGATCCGTTCCTGCTCCTGGATGATTTCCACTCGGACACGCCCGCTCACTATTTGCGGGGGTTCCCCTGGCACCCCCACCGCGGCATCGAGACGATCACCTATGTCTTTCAGGGGAGCGTCGAACATGGCGACAGCATGGGAAACCGGGGGACCATCCACTCTGGCGACGTGCAATGGATGACCGCCGGCAGCGGCATCGTCCACCAGGAAATGCCCAAAGGCCGGGAGGACGGATTGATGTGGGGCGTCCAGCTCTGGGCGAACCTGCCCGCCTCCAACAAGATGATGGACCCGCGCTACCGGGATGTCGGGAGCAGCGACATTCCGGAGGTCACCCTGGACGGCGGCGTCAAAGTGAAGATCATCTGCGGAGAATTGAAGGGGGAAAGGGGCCCGGTGCGGGGCATAGTGATCGATCCCGAGTACCTGGACATCACGGTCCCGCCACACACGCCCCTGACCCTTCCCGTAAAGGCGGGTCACCGCGTTTTCGCGTACGTGGTCGATGGAGGAGCGTACTTCGAGCGCGAGCGCGACGCCTGGGCCTACGACGTGGACGGCGCCAACTATTTTGACTTCAAGCGGGATTGCCTCATCGGTCCCGAGAGCGCCGTCCTCTTCGAAGACGGCGACGAAGTGGCGATATCGACCGAGGAAGGGCCGGTGCGGTTCCTGCTGCTAGCTGGGAAACCGCTTCGGGAGCCGGTGGCGTGGCAGGGTCCCATCGTGATGAACACGCGCGAGGAGCTGCGCCAGGCGTTTCAGGAATACCAAAGCGGCACGTTCATTAAACCCGCTCAGCGCTAGCCTGAATGTGTCACCACGATCGTGGTGAGAAAAGCGGGCCGGCGTGAGCGAGGTCGAGGGGTGTTCCGGTAAGGAAACGGCTCACTTCGTGCGCCAGTCGAAAGTCAAGCCCGCGGGCAGTGGCGCATCGGGGCGGCCGACGCACACAATGGAGAGCCCTTCCGGGTTCTCTTTGTGTGTCTGCGCCGAGCAGCGATTCCCCGGCAACCGCGCGCCCGACAAGCGGCCCGCCAAGGGCGTCTCGGTTGTGCCGATGCGGAGGGCCGTGAAGCGGATCCCGAGGAAGGAGTGCCAGGACAGGCGGCCGTACTGGTCTGTCAGCGCCCGCGCTTCGAGGTTCACGATGCGCCCAAGGATCTCCGCCCCCTCGGGGACGATCACTCTCCCGGATTGCGCCGCGGGCTTCGTCACTTTGGCGACAACCGAATCGCCGGCGGCCGAGAGCCGGAGGTCGACCGCCGTCTGAAGCTTGGCCGAGAAGGAGAGGCCTGTGGGAAGCGCGGAGAGAGCGGAGGGAGCAGCAGCGGCCCCGGCCAACGGCGTGGGGACCTCCGCGTCCGCATCGAAGCGCAGGCTGGACTCGGCAACGTAGGCCCGGCACTGGCTGTAAGAGGTCTGATTGCGCACCTGCGCGTTGCGGGAGTACTCAACCCCCCACGCGGGATCATCCGGTCTGCGCTCCTGCGCGATGGGGGAGTACACAACCAGCCACTCGGTCTCACCCGGCAGTAGAAACTCGGAAGTGGCGATCTGAACCGGGCGGTAGTCGATCACCGAGGTCAGCGACGAGACGTGAAAGCGCTCCGGAACATTCTCGGCGACGATCTCCATGCGCACCAGGTCGAGCGTCCGCGGATCGATCCAGAGGTCCCCATGGATGCCTAGGCTGACTTTGTCGTCCAGCGTTCCAAACTCAAATGGCTTCTCCGTGGCGGGCACGTGGTAGGAATACCGAAGCAGCCGGCGGTTCTGCCGGGAATCTTCGCCGGCGAGCGACAACGCGGAAGGCCCCGCGCGAAGGATCGCGACGAGGCCGTTAGCGAAATCTCCCCGTCCGGCCACGCCCCCCTGCAGCAGCTTAACGGGGTCGAATTGGCCGAACCCGGCCGAGCCCGGGTAGCCGAACATCTCGCGTCCGTTGATGACGGCGATCTCGAGCCGCACCCGGTCCATACGCTCGCACTGCGGGCAGTCCTCCAGGCCGCGACGCCAGCGCTCAGTGGTTTGCACACAGGTGTAGTTGGGCAGCTTGAGAAGGTACTGGCTGAGGTGTTCGCGGAGGCGCTGAGCCAGGCCGGAGTCGGGCGACTGGGCCGCCAGCGGCAGTGCTGCCATCGCGAGGACCAGCCCGCGGAAAAGCATCGCTAGCATTATATGCCCTGCGCTGCGGGACTAGCATGCGCGCTGGAATCCGTCCGCAAAACGGCGGGCTTGCTTTCCTCACTGCCCGGCCTGTAGGCTACACCTCGGGCCGGGTGGCATCGCCGGGCGCCACTCTCAACGCCTATGCGCAAGAAGGCTCTGCTTCTGAACCTGCTCCTGCAGCGCGCTCGCCAAGCCGCGCCCCAAGCCCCGCCGCTCCGTGCGCCGCCGCCGAAAGCCCCTATGCTACATTGAGGCGAGCGACCACACCCGCATCCGGAGAGATGGCCGAGTGGTTGAAGGCGCACGCTTGGAAAGCGTGTATAGGGGAAACTCTATCGAGGGTTCGAATCCCTCTCTCTCCGCCATATATAATCAACCCCAGACACAGGGCTGCTCAAGTGGGGGCCTGGCCGCGACCCGGATGGATCGTGCCGTTTCTTCGCCGCACCCATTGCGTCCTTGAAGCCGACTTCGACCTCTCAGAGCGACGCCACCGCCGCGCGGGCCCTAATTCTGCGGGTCAAAATCAAAGACGCCGCGGTCTTGCGAGTACCGGGCACCACAGGAACACGTAATCTCGTTGCCGGTACGGCGCAACGCGGTAGAGCGGCAGCGCAAACACATCAGCCGCGCAAGGACCGCCTCGGGAAGCGGCGCCGGCGACGTCGGCTTCTCGCGCGGCTGTGACAGTTTCGTGTAAAGACCGCTGGAAAGTAGGCTTTGAGCGGCGAACGCCAAGGTTTCACGCAGCGAATACGCGGGCCTGTGGATCACGTCCGCGAAATTGAGCTTCGAGTCGCCGGACGGTGAATCCCGTAGCACGAGCTCGGTCAAGGTCTCACTAGGAAACTCGCATTCGAGTTCTTCGGAAAGGCAGTATATGGAAGTATTCAGATACTCGTGCCGGGCCTCGCTCCACGCTCCCAGGGCTGCGTCATGCTCCGCATGAAACAGCGGACCAAAGAGTTGGGGAAGATCATTGCGGTAGAACCTCAAGACGGTGCCGCGCGCTTCGACAAGCCAGGCGTGAAACGACCAGGCATGCATCAGCTCCCGGTACCGCGATGGAAATTCCAGGTAGACCCGCCGCGAACAGCGCTTGACCTCGGCTATGAAGCACTGCGGATCAGTCAGGTGCTCGATAATGTGGGATGCAAAAATGAGATCGCAGCCGCCGTCTGGCACGGGCAGGGCGTGCGCATCCGCCTTGATGACGGGGACACCGGGAAACCGCATCGGTTGATTGCGGTGCAGACCGTGGTCGAACGGATACTTCTCTATGACGAGATCGGCTCGCCAAAAGGGGCGATGACCACTTCCGATATCGATGACAAAATCGCCGCTGCGGACTTCAATTCCGCGCAGGACCTGGTCGCGTCTCATCTTCGTCGCACCTGAGTAGTCTTCACTTCACGGGCTGCCAGGACGGCCTGCGGCTCAGCCATGCAGCCTTGCCTGCTCATCAATTCTTCACCACATGTTTCCGCAAGGCATTCCGGCACTGCCTCCCACATCTCCGGTCCCGTGAGCCATTATCCCTAAGATGATCGTCGAGCGCAGCTTGGATGCCACGGGGACGCGCCGGATGCGGCGATGACGCCCTCCCGCAGGTTCACTTCGATGCCATCCGCACGAATCTCACACAGGCTGGGCGCGGCGCTCGGGCCACTTCGCCCTTCGGCTTCAGCCGGCCGCTCTTCGGATCGATGCGCCAGACTTCAGCCGGAGCCGGGCATCCGTACAAACTAGCGGCGCCAGCAACACAGTCAACTGATACAGGAAGCGTTCCCACCCGTAGTATAGAAGCACGGTCGTCGCCGTCGTCAGAAAAGTGCTGGTCAGTATTAGGCCGTACCAGGAGTCCAGCCGGAGCGATCTCCGCGACAGAACGATGATTGCAGTGGCATACAGTGCCAATCGGCAAATCCACTCCAGGTATCTGTAGTCACGGCTGTACTTGTCACCGGTCGGTGTAGCCCCAAATGGAGGCCATTGGGGCATCGCGGCGTAGAGCGCGCGACCAGCGATTAACGCCGGGATAGCCTCCCAATGATCGGCAATGAATCGCAAACCCTTTGCTCGGTAATATCGGTTCAACTCGAGTTCCGACATTCTACCAGCCAGGCTCCGTTGGCTCTCTTCGCCTGGAACAAGGTTCGGCATCACCCAGCGGGCAAAATGGGGACCTCCCACGGTGGCGGTAAGACTATTGTAGTTTCCGTAAAGAGCCTCGCCTGTTTTAGTCAAAACTAAAGGGAATGCACCTGTAACGGCGTAGTTTCGCATGAGCCAGACGACGAAAGGAGCAAAGAACAGGGCAGCCGCAGCAATCAACCGGCGGGGACTCCCGATAAACATAGGGTCGAGGCGACGCCGTGCCCGCAGGACCACAAGGACCACGGCGATCCACACCGGAAGAATCAGAAAATTGGGCCGTGCTAGCGGCACAAACGACAGCACAAAAACACCCCAGAAGAAAGTTCGTCGTCCGAGGCAGATGAGAACGGTTCCGATGGTCAGCGCGGCGGTAGAGCAGGGCTCGCTGAGTCCTGCCACAAGATACGGTTGCGTCCCCGGCCACAAGGCTACTATCAAGGTCGCACATGCCGTTCGTCGCCAGTTTCCCAACAGCATCCAAGCGAGGAGCGCGGTGCCAAAGACAGTCACGGCGTGCAGGACAACCTCGGTCGAGTAGATGACGGGCAGTGCGCACTTCGTGCCCCAGAGCTTCAACGGCAGCGAGAGCACGAGCGGCCACAAGGGCGGTCGCCGGATGGTCGGGTGCCCCGGCCACAGTCCATGGGGTTCCTGAAACCCGTTGCCTGATGCGACTGCCGCCGCGATATCCAAGTAGGAAAAGCCGTCTCCAGATAACCGGTCCGTCTTCAGCGCCACGACCACCATGGCCACAGGAATCATGGCGAGCGCGCTGATGAGTGCGGCCCTTCTCAGGACGGTCCAAGTAATCGGGTACAGCTTAACCAGGGTTTCCATAAATGCAGGATTCAATCCTCCACGACGTGGGTTTCGAATTCCTTGCGACACTCCGCCCAACGCGCATGGTCGAACTTGCCTTCGGGCGAGAGGCAGCCGGCGGCGGCATAGGCCATGGCCAGCGTGTGGTGGGTATTGTCGTGTGCAAACAGACCCTGGCGGCCGAATGTCAGCACGCCACCGATTTGGCCGACCCACCGGTCCAGTCTGGAAAAGCACTCCTCGTAGTCCCGGCGGTATACCGGATAAGCATGACGCAGGCGGCGCGTAACAACTCGCGAGACCGGGGCGGGCGCCGGGAGGCCGGCGCACCCCAGCCAATCGCAGAGGCGGCGGCCCAGTTCTTCGTCGCTCATCTCCCACTCCGGGCGGCCGGGGTCGGATGGAAGCTCCGCGCAAAGAACAGTCCGCCCGCGCGGTTCGAATGAGGCACTGAAGTTCTTCGGCTCCGAAAGGCGCGAGATCGGGATCGACATCTCCGGGAAATAGTAGGCGTCGTAGGTGCTGAATTGATCCCGACCCAACACCAGGTAAATCAGAATCATCCCCCGGAAGGAGATACTCGAAGCTGCTTCGAGTGCATCCTGCGGGGCTTCGGGACGCATGCCCTGCACCAGGCGGTCGATCGGTATCGTCGACCAGACGGTTCGAGTCGGGACCTCGAACTCCTGGCCGCCGAGCTGATAGCGTACTGCTTTGACTCCGCTACCATCTCGTTCAATCGCCGTGAAACGAGCCCCGAACTTGAAATCCGCTCCCGCCGCCCGGGCCGCCTCATACAGGCATTGTGAGATCTGGCCGTAGCCGCGGCGCGGGTAATAGAACCGGCCTGCCCCGGGCGGCTTGAGCCCGGGAATCTGTTTGGCGACTTTGCGCAGGATCTTCCCGATGGAACTGCCGGAGACACGTCTTTGTGCGGCCGTGGGCGCCAGTTCCTCGGGATCGACTCCCCAGAGCTTTCTGGCGTACGGAAAGTAAAACTCCCGGCAGATGGTCTGGCCGAGACCGCGCTCCAGCACGGTGGCAAAGGTTTCGGGCCCGGAGGGAGCGCGCCTCACAGCCTTTCGGACCGTGTCCGCAAGGATGCGCAGCGCAAAGGTCTTTGGAAGTCGAAAGAACAGATCCATCGGCTGCAACGGAAAATGGATCCATCGCCCCTGCAGACGGATTCTCCCATGCCGCGTTTGATACAGAAGGTCCTTCCCTAGCAGTTGACGCAAGTCCTGCATGATCTCAGGGGGAACGACTGGGTGGAGCCGATGGCTGCCGAAGTCGCAGTAGACGCCATCCAACTCGAAGCTCCCTGCATTACCTCCAACGCCATCCCGCTGTTCGAGCACTGTGACGCTGGCAAGCCCCTTTTTGACAAGCTGGTAAGCCGCAGCGACACCCGACGGACCGGCCCCGAGAATCACAACATGTTGTGCGGCGGCCGGGCGCGCGCCTCCTGCCAGCGCGGAAGCGGCGTTCTGCTCCGGCCGCAGGGGGCGCTCAGACGATGGCAAATGCCCGGGAGTCATAGGGATTGGTCACTCCTGGGATGTCGTGTTCCCGTCTCTGGGGAATGCGGGAAGACCGGGAAGCGGCTTGGTTTGAGCCGAAGAAATGCGGCGGCCAATGAGGAACGCAAGGATCCCCGCCATCAAACCACCGATTGTGGTTATGGCTTCGAAGACCAAACCCGCGGCTGCGGTGAGGACGGATGGCGCACCAAAAGGAGCCAGCAGGCCGATCAGTGCGACCTCGCGAACTCCTATTCCCCCTTGGGTGACGGGAAGGAGCGCCGAGACCTTCGCCAGCGGCCACGCGAAGAGCCAGACGCCGAACGCCACATGAAGCCCGCAGGCCACCCCCAGCCAGAAGTTGATCGCCACCTGGCAGACCTGCAGGATCACCCCGAGACACAGGCATAGCAACACACGCCCCGGGCGGCCATACATGGATCGACCTGCGCGCCGAAGCTTCACCATGATGCGCCGGACCTTGAATGGAAACTTCCGTGCCGGGATCGCGAACAGGGTCCCCAGGCCTAACACGCCTGCAACGGCGAGAGCGCCCCCAAAGGCCCAGAACACTTTGCGGCTTTGAGGGTCGAGCGATCTGGGGAGCAGTAACGCACCCATTGCGGCAACCCCTCCCAGGCCGACCACATCCTCGGTTCGGTCGATCAGACTGCCCAGCACGATCGCGGCTCTGGAGCGCGAAACCGCAAACGCCATGCCGGCGCGAACCAGGTCTCCGCCAACCAGAGAGGGAAGGAAGACATTGCCGAAGAGTCCCCCATAGTAGCAGCGAACCGACTGTCCGAATGTCAGATCCGCGCCTGCCAGGTTGATCAGCAGGCGCCACTTCGCCACTCCCAGAAGGTGCAATGCCAGGTATATGCAAAGCAGCCCCAAGCCAAGCCATGGCGGTATGCGCTTCATGGCGGACCACACCTGGTCGAACGGCAGGAAGGTGAGCAGCAACGCCAGAACCAACGCGCTACCGCCAAGCCGAACCGCCGGGGAGCGCCACCACTTCGGCTTGGGTTGGGACGGCGCTCTGCCTGCGGCCACAGGATTCATAGGCTGGTTCCGTCTTCGGATTTCAGGTGTGCCTCGCCGTGTGTGGGAAGCCCCAAATCGTCCCGGCAGTCGCGGCTGCTCCGTTGCGCTTCGCCGGTGATCTCCATCTTGCGAACCCGATAGATCAATTCTTCCAGGAGCTTGCGGTTGCAACTCAATAGATCGGCCAGAAGTCCGATTAGTGTCACCTGGAAGCCCACGATGATCAGGATGGCGGCCAGAATGAGCGACTGGACGTGGCCCACTCGCTGGCCCACGAGCATCAGGTAGAGGAAGCGTATGCCGGGAATCATCCCCAGCAGGATCATGCCGATTCCCATCGCCAAGAACACCCTCAGCGCCCGATACATGGTGTACACGCGCAAGATCGTGGCCGCCGATTTCCGGATATAGTGAGGGACACTCCGCATGAGCCTCGACGGACGGGTTTGGGGATTGATGCTGACCGGAACGTACTCCACTGTCGCGTGGCGGGCCCCTGCCTGTATCAGAGTCTCCAGTGTGTAGGAGTACCCACTGACAACGAATGTGCGGAGCGCTGCTTCCCGTGTGAAGGCTCGGAATCCACTCGTGGCATCCGGAGTATCCAATCCGGAAGCCCGGCCGATCACCCAACTCCCAACCGCCTGGAGCCGTCTCTTCAAAGGGGAAAAGTTCTGAAGATGTTTCACCTGGCGATCGCCAACGACGATCTCGGCTCGGCCGGCAAGCAAAGGCTCGACCAGACGGCAAATGTCCTTCGCCTCATACTGGTTGTCTGCGTCCGTATTGACGATGATGTCCGCCCCTTGCCGGAGGCATTCCTCCAGTCCGGCTGTGAATGCCGCCGCCAATCCCAGGTTCCGGGGAAAGCGGACGATATGGTGCACGCCAGCCGCTCGCGCCACCTCGACGGTGCCATCCTTGCTGCCATCGTCAATGATCAGGATCTCAATCCGATCGATGCCCGGAATCTGCCGCGGCAAGGCCGCCAGGGTCTCGGGAAGCGTCGCCGCTTCGTTATAACACGGTATTTGCACGATCAGTTTTTTCATGTGTCACCGGGGCTGAGATTTGGCGACGAAGACATCGCCGTCGCCCACGGTCCCGGGAAATACCCGGGTGACCGTGAACTCCTTCCGGATCATTTCCGCCAACGGCGGCGACCAACTCTCCAGATACCTGGGAAACGTGTACACCACCCAGACTGCCCGGCCCCGGCGGCGGATCGCCCGCAATTGCTCCACCGTCTCCACGCTCTCCCAAGGCTTGGCGTAATACCGCAGCAGAGGGAACGTGGATGCTCCCGCGGTCACCACGGGTTCCCCGGCTTCCCGCTGCGCATCCACGAACTCGATCGCAGTCTCGAAATCCTGCTTGGGATATCTGTAATTGCGCGCCAGCGAGAAGGCGGAGGAGGCAAAGAGAATCGTTGCGAGGCCCGCCGACAGCGCCGGAGCCAGCCTGGGATTGGCGCTCGCAGAGCGCCGCGGCCAGCGTGCCACGATCCAGCGGGGAATAACGATCAGTCCCCGCACCAGGATCAGAACCGCGAATCCAATGAGGAAAAAGTAGAAGCGGGGATACATCGTTCCGCGCACGAGGACGGCGCCAATCGCGGTACATGCTCCCGGAAGTGCGAACAGCGCAAAAACCAGGCGGTTCTCGCGGTAGTAGCTCCAAGCGCCGCAGGCGATGAATAGCGCAGCCACCACGAGTATGCCCTCGGTTCCCAGACCGCGTGTCAAACCTCGCAGAGTTTCCCACACCGCCCAGCGCGGAGTGGAAACGGCCCTCAGGGCTGAAGGCCGATTCACAAAGAAATTCCGGACCTGCGTCACGAGTGGGGCGTAGAACAGCAAGGTCAGTCCCCCGGTCAGGAGGAATGCCTGTAGTGCGAGCCTCCACTTCGCCAGGCCCAAACCTCTCTTCCAATCCACCAGAGCGGCCCCGGCGCAGATGAATAAGTGACTCGCCACCAGGAACATCATGGTGAGGTGTGTGTACACGCCCAGTGACGCGGCCACGGCGTAAGCGGCATAAGGGCCGCGGCGTCCGGTCCGCATTCCGCGCAGCAGAAACAACGTCGAGGAAAGCGCCCAAAACGCCAGTGCGGTATACCCGCGAGCATTCTGCGAGAACCACACGTGATGATACGACACGGCCAGCAGCGCGGCAGAAATCAGAGCCTGAGTGCGCGTAGAGACAGAAACTCCCAGGAGGTACATCACCGGAATCGATGCAGCGCCAAATACGACCGCCGGCAAGCGCAGGCTCCAGGCATGTTCTCCAAAGGCAAGAACACTCAGCCGCGCGAGAATCGAGTAGAGCGGGTGTTGGATATCACCAGGGAATACTGTGACGATCTCCGCCAGCGGGCGCCTGACGGTAATGACGAGAAAATAGATTTCGTCCCACCACAGACCCTTGTTGACTTCGATAACGCGCAGCCCCACCGCCAAGGCCGTCAGGGCCATGAGCCATCCCCAGGGAGGGGTCGGCTGGAGCTTGCCCGAGTGGCCGCCGCTCATCTTCATACGATTGTTGTGCAGAGTCTCTGCTCCGGCGAGCCGGTCTGTCTGGAGCAAGGCCCGGAGCAAATGATAGACGATCCGTCTTCCACCATGCAACTTCACGCCGAGAGCCCGCCCGTATCAATCGGTACCCCGAATTCCCGCCCCGCAATCGCACGACGGCGTTTGGGGCCGAGTCACTGCGGGGCCTCGCCGCTAGCCCTCCCGTCTTTCACTGCCCAGAATGTGTCCGACGGGCCCAGACCGGCTGCTAGAGGTCTTACCCTCGAGACCCTGCAAGACGGACGTAACCACCTCGTTGTTGGAGACGGTGATGTCCTCCCCCATGGAATCTCCGCTGACAACGGTACCCGCGCCGCTCAAGTCGGCCTGATTGCGGAAGCCTATTCGATCGCAGTGCAGGCCCATCGAAAGAGCGTCCTGTCGCACGCAGGGATCTGGTAGACGCTCTCCGCGTCACCGCCGAACGCCAAACCGCGGTAGCTCCCATGCGAAGGCTCAAGATGCGTCAATTCCCGATCGGCCACGCACATGAACCGCAAACTGCCCCAGACTCCGCTGTACTCCAAGGCTTCGTAATCGATGACATTGATCAAAGCCGAAACTTCAACAAGGCCCAAAGCGAACGCGACCGATCCGACAACCAGGAGGAGCCGGCGAAAAGCCCGGACAGCGCTGCGGGAACAAGCTTCCCCTTACCTGTCCCATTCTAATTCCATGCGGCTTTGCGATCGCCGGCGGTCATTGCAACAGTTGCCTTACTGCACTGGCGACGTCGGTTGCAATCATGCCCGCAATACGTTCGTTGCCGCGCTCGGAAACATGCATGGTGTCTATAAAAACCCTTTCCGGGTGTCCATCGAAGGTGCCCGTCAAATCGCGAAACGAGTCGATCTTCTCGATGGGCGAGTCCTTCAGCCGCGCGATTGTCGCGCGATAAAATCTCTCGAAGGATGGATCGCTGTTCGCCTGCGCTCTTTCTTCGGGAGTTTGATTCGCTTTGGTGTACACCGATGGCTGCCAGTAGTAGAAGGTCCTTATGCTGTATTCCATGCCGACGGCTTTAAGAACCCTCACATTCGTGTCATAGACGCCAAGCAGATCGCCGATAAGATGGACACCTTCGTCTTGTGGCGATGCAGCGCCCGTCTGTCTTGAGTGATGCGCAAAGTAATTCATTTGGCGCAGGTGTCCCGCGAACCCGGAAAGCAGCCAAAAGAGGTTCGAGTGCCGCACCCATTCCAGATAAAAACGTGGACCGGACTGCAGGAGGTTGAATTCTCTGACGCGGTTAAATTCATTTTGGGGTCTGCCGGCTGCGCCGTTCTGAAATGCCGAAAAGGTGTCGTTGTAGCCATCGTAGAAAACCGCCACGTTGGGCACGTTGCCCCGTTGGATCTCTTTTAAGAGCGTGATGAGCTCCTGGGTCTGTACGTATCCCGACTCCCCGAAGTTGACCACCTCAACCG
>JBEKLJ010000091.1:0-13188 GCA_050010255.1 Bryobacteraceae bacterium | reverse complement strand
GCCCGCTAATGGTGACTGTCGGACGATGGAGCGCATCGATGATGTCATCTATCAGGCCCACCTGAGCGAGTGGTACCGAAAGTTCCGGCGCGATAACGAAGACCGGTCGGGCAGGTTGTTGCGCATCGAAATGGTTGATAAGCCAATCTCCGAAGGCGCCGAGTACTTGTCGCCGCTCGGCGGCGATGTTCGGGGCAATCTTGGGCCAGGTGCCCTGAGCGCCCGGCGTCGGTGGCGGGGTATGCCACTGTATTACGAAAATGTCGATCAGGCGATCAGCAGCGAGTTGCAGGTCTAGTTGAACGCCATAGACGGCCATTGCCGTCCTCGCTTTCGAGAGAATCCACAGTTGCTTGGCAGATTATAATACAAGACGTGCTGGAATTGTGGCGGGCGGCATCCAGACTCGGCTCAACACGTAGCCTGTGCGAATCCTTGCAGAAGTGGGGCGGTGGGATTTGCAGGAGGCCAGAGAAGCGGAGGCTCACAAGAATTCCATCCCGCCACTGGGATGACGCGTAAGGCCTGTGTCTAGAAGCGATCTCCTATTATTCCTGTGACATCCGCGCCCCGGAAGGGGCCCGCTGTGGGCCCCCTTCGGTCGATACCTGGCGCGAACAGCCCTTCCCATCACCGATCAAGACTATGCCCGGAAGCTCATCCGAGAAGGCGGCGACTCCCCTTGGTCGTGTTCGCGCTACCCGGAAAGTGAACGGATCGCGCATCCTGACGGACAGATCATCGGTGCACACCTGAGAGGGAAACTTTCAACCCAGTACATATCGGGACTGAGACTGTAGATAAAAATGTAGCTGCCGGAAGCACCCAAGGCCACCAAAATTCCACAGGCCGCTACAGGGGCGCTAGGCCGGCTGGGAGCGGACATTGCAATGGAATGAGTTACTTACGGATGGTCGGGGCGGGCAGATTCGAACTGCCGACCCCCTGCGCCCAAGGCAGGTGCGCTACCAGACTGCGCCCGGAAGTTGGTCATTTGAACTCGCGAGATGCGCATATGGCTGGTGTGTGATGGCTTATAACTCGATCAGCCCCAAGCTGATCTGGATGGCTTTGTCCACGCGGTCCATGGTCCTGGCGTCGGCATGGCCGAGGCGCTTCACCAGGCGCTGGCGGTCAATGGAACGGATCTGGTTGAGGACCACGGCCGAGCGCAGAGGCAATCCGGACTCCTCGGGTTCCATGATGACTTCTGTGGGATAGGGCGGCTCATCGAACTTGGAGGTGATGGCCGCAACGATGGTAATGGGGCTGTACTCGTTGCCGATGCCGTTTTGGATAACCAAAGCCGGCCGAGTCTTCTTGATCTCGGCGCCGACGGTGGGGTCAAAGTTGACCAGGCAGACGTCGCCTCTTCGGGGCGGGCTTACCTTGCGGGCCTTTTGGCGGGCTTTGTGCGTTGCCATGCTTCCTCGTCGAGGGAAAACCACTCCTGGGCGATTTCCAGGTCCCGGCTGGCATTGGCCAGGGCGCCGGCTTTCAGTCTTTCGGCCAGATTGCTCTTGGCCTTGCTCCCTACGTAATGCAGGACGGCCACGGAAATCAGGCGGCTGCGGTTGCCTTTGGACGCTACCCGATCCAGCACCTTGATGGTCTCCACCGGCAGCACGATGTTGATGCGTTTGGTCATAAGGGTCAAGGCTAATGTTCTACCGGCAGTATACACACCATTCGTGTGTACGTCAAACCGTTTGAAGCGCCGCCCGCGGGCCAGCGCCGGATGCGCCGCGGAGCGCAGGCCAGCTCGATCGCGCGCCAGGCCGGGCGCAAAGCGCACCACGCTGGGCGCAAAGCGCATCAGGCTGGGCGCAAAGCGCGCCAGTGCTAAACTTGCGGCTTGCGCGGGCGTCTCCACCACGACATCCTCTCCGTCGGCAGTGCGAAGCTGCTGAGCGGAACCGTCAGCTTCCTGATCCGCATCTACACTGTCCGGTTCCTCGCTCCAGCCGGTTACGGGGCGCTGAGTCTGGGCCTGAACTGCCTGACGCTGTTCGACGCCCTGATCGGCACGGCGCTGGACCTGGGGACCATGGGGCTGATCACGGCCGCGGGAGCGTGCGAAGGCGCCCAAATCCGCCCGCAAGAGAAAGCTAGCATCCGGCTGAAACTGACCATGGCGGCGGCGCTCCTGCTCTTCTTCGCCGTGGCAGGGGAGTGGATGGGATACCGCTTCTTGCACGGGCCGGGCGGCCGCAGCTTCTTCCTCGTGCTCACCGCCGGCGGCGCCTGCATTCTGGTGGTCCGCTCCGTGCAGCTCTACTTCCAGGCGCGGCTGCGCTTCCGGGTCTTCGCCGGGATCGACCTGGCGCACACGAGCCTGCGCGTCCTGCTGGTGGGCTTCGTGCTGTTCCACGGCGCAGCATCGGCGGTCTCGATTCTGGCCTGCTTCGCCATCGCTCCGGCGGTGATTGTCACGGTGGCCTTCGTGTATGGGAAGCTGGCGGCCGGCTGGAGCCAGGTGCGCGCGCGCTGGCCCGACGCCCGCGACGTGCTGCGAAAGAGCGGGCCCATCCTGGCGAGCTTCGGCGTCAGCTCGATCGTCTCGCGGATGGACGTGTTCCTGCTGGCTCTGTGGAGCGACCCGGTTCAGTTGGGGCTCTACGGCGCCGCCCTCACGATCGCCACCGTTCCCGAGGTCCTGGGCGTCTACCTGGCCCCGGTGTTTTTGCCGCGCATCCTCCCCGCGTGCAGGAGCGGCCACTTCCTCGGGCTGTTCCGCCGGTTGCATTTGTTGATCGGACTCGCCGTGGGCGCCCTGCTGGTCCTTGGCCTGTTCGCCGCCAGGCCGGTCCTTTCCATGGTGCTGCCGGCCAAATACTCCCTGTCGATCGACTTGGTGCTGATCCTCATTCCCGGGACCCTGGCGGCGGCCTCTTTCTTCCCACTGACTCTGAATTTCCTGATGCTCACGCGGCCGCGGTCCTTCCTGATCGTGGACAGCATCGCGGCCCCGTTGCTGGCCGTCGCGTACTTCGTCTTTCTTCCGGCGAACGGCGCCGTGGCGGCGGCCTGGATCACCTGCTTCTACCGGATCGCGAAAGCGGCGGCCGTTCAGGCCTGGGCTTACGCGCTAGCGCGACGCACGGGCGAGCCGGCGCCCGCGACGGTGACGCCATGAAGGCGCCCGTGGATGTCTCGGCCATCATCATCAGCCTGAACTCGAAGCGGTTCCTGCGCGACTGCCTGGAGACGCTGGAGCGGGGGCCGTGGCGCGACGTCACGCGCGAGATCATCGTGGCCGACAACGGCTCGACCGACGGGACCCTGGAACTGCTGCGCGAATCCTACCCCAGCGTGCAGGTGCTGGCGATCGGGAAGAACATCGGTTTCTGCCCGGCGGGCAACCTGGCCGCGCGGAAGGCGGCCGGGCGCTACCTGCTGTTCCTGAACGACGACATTCTGGTCCAGGATGACGCCATTCCGCGGCTGGTGGAATGGATGGACGCCCACCCCGAGGCCGGCATGATCGGCAGCCGCCTGCTGAACATCGACGGCACGGACCAGTTCTCCTCCGGCCGGAGGTTCCCCGGCCCCATGAACGCGCTCTTCGGGCGCAAGTCGGTCCTGACGCGGCTGTTTCCAAAGGCGCGGTGGGCCAGGCGCTACCTGCTTTCCGACCGCGTGAACTCGGCCGAGCCGTACCTGGTGGACTGGATTTCGGCCGCGGCGATGCTGGTGCGGCGTCCGGCGTTCTTTGAATCGGGCGGCCTGGCGGAGGACTTCTACTACTTCCACGAGATGGTGATCTGCAGCCGCTGCCGGAAGGCTGGGTACACGGTCTGGCTGCATCCGCAGTCGAAGATCATCCACTACGAGGGCGCGGGCAGCGGTCTGCGCACGCGGCGCGTGCGGCGCAGGCACATCGGGCGGTTTCACCGGGCGGCTTATCGCTGGTATTGCCTGCACCACGGCCTGGGGCGCTGGAACCCGCGGCGCTACGTGGCGGCCGCCATTCTGGCCGTGCGCGCGGTGGCGCTCATCGTCGTGGACAGCCTCAAGCCCGGTCCTCGGAGCGAGGGCGGCGATGACAGGCCGGAAGGAGGAGTGGCCATGTGAACACCCGGCGCATGGACGCCGGCCTCAAAGGAAGAAGTCCGCGGCGACGGATGGTTGCAGCGGCTGCCCGGATTCAATCAGGTCTTCGAGCCACCAGTTGGCTTCGTTGTAGATGCAGGTGACGCGGCGGCATTCGACCGCGGCATCGAAACGCTCGATCTGGAGCTCGGCCGCGCGCGCGGTTTCGTGGAATGCCTCGGGCGTTCGGTAGCCGGAGCAGCCGGCGAAACGGCTGTGCTGGTTTCCGCGGTGGGCGGGGCAGGCAAAGACCCCATCGGGGGTGACCACCTGCCGGAATTGCTGCATGTGGCACTCGGTGGGCTGCAGGGCGCTTCTCTCCAGGGCCGAACCCTCCAGCAAAGCCATCAGGTTCCGGCTGGGCACGACCCTGAAGCAGCCGCCGGCCACGCTCTGCGCGGCCCGCAACCCGTCGTGAATCTCCCGCAGGGCGGCTGTGTCGCGCCCCGGCTGGCCCAGGTTGACGACTTCGGCGCGCTGGGGATCGCGCACCAGCATCGGCTTGAACGAGATGTAGTCGAAGCCGTGCTCCTTGGCCAGCACGGCGGCCGCCGCCATCTCGCCCACATTGCTGACCACGGGACTGAACGCCTGGCCGGGGCTGTGCCACATCACCACGAAGGAGAAGCCAAGCTGCACTTGCGGCGCCTTCAGCTTCAGCGCGGCCGCGGTCTGGCAGATGTGTTCTAGGGTGACGGGCTTCCTCGGCCGGTGCAGAGCCTGGAAGGTTTCCTCCGCGCCCGCGTCCAGGGACAGCCTCACCCAGTCCCCAGGTGCAAGCAGGGAGGCGATGCCGGCGATCCTGTGGTTGTGAGCGCCATTGCTCGAGATGGCGCACGCAACGTTCAGCTCCTTGATCCTGGCAACCACCTGCTCGAAGAACGGGTGGAGAGTCGGCTCGCCTCCCCCGATGAGGATGACCGACCGCAGCCCACGCTGGGTCAGCACATCGAGCGTGGCGAGCACCGTGTCGAGCTCCAACTGCCGTCCGGCGTTCAACAACTTGGAGTCGATGCAGTGGCCGCAGCGGTAATCGCAGGCTAGGGTGAGATCCAGATTGATCGACACCGGGCCGTACGCGGCGTCCGCGGGCGCTGGATCGGCCGGCGACAGCGAGCCTCTGCGCCGGCGTGCGCGCTCCAGGTAGTGCTCCACGGATGGGGCGACGCGAGGATCGGACAGCTTCGCCCTGAAATCATGCATGCGCTGCCTCCGGGGAACCGGGACAGGCGTTCAACAAAGAGCACGACATCCGGATGTTGGGCAGGATGGAGGGATCCGGGCGGCGGTTTGCTCCGGAGATCTTTGCCAGGAAGTCTTCCAGGGAAGACTGAAGCGGATCGCGGATGGCATGCTCCTGGGAGCCGAACTTCAGAAAGACCCGGTAGCCGCTCATCTCGATCCGCCGCTCGACGCGCAGGTCATTGATCTCAAAGGCCGCGGCGCGTGGCTGGCTGATCTGCTGGGCGAAGTGATACTCGACCTCGACCGGAACGCCGGAGGCGCCACGACTGTGGAAGCCCGTGTCCAACACGGCGCCACGACCGCCGTCTCCGCGCTCGAAGCTCATCCGCAGGTCCTCCATGCCGGAACAGCCCAACTGGAGCGACAGCGAGTTGGCATGCGCGCAACATTCCATGAGCATCTCCGGCGCGGTTCCGCTCGATGGCGACAGCTCACACCGAAACCGCCGGATGTTCCCCAGACAATGGTTCCCCGCCAGCCTCTGGAACTCCTTGAAAGTATAAACCCATTGCGTGTTCTCGTGCACGACCAGCCGGTCCCGGAGCGCGGAGTCGAGGGCCGGGGCGAGCCTGGCGATCAGCTTCTCGAAGGCGGCGCAGGAATGATCCGCGGGCCACAGAATCGGCTTTTCACAGAAGACGTGCAGTCGCTTTGCCAGAGCGGCCTCGAGGTAGTCGAGATGGGTCTCGGCCGGGGAGCAGATCGCAACGGCCTCGACGCCGGGCTCGGGCGATTCCGGAGCCAGCCAGCGGCGCGCGTCGGCGCGGTCCCAGCCCACAACCGAGCAGCCGGCTTGCTGGAGAAACTCCGCGACAAAAGGCCCCGTGCCCGTCCGGCGGCGCCGCGGTCCGATGACTGCCACACGGTGAAGCAATCTGGTTGGCAAAGGTCTTACTATACTAGACTGCTCGATCAGTGCCATGGCTTTGACTTCGCAAAAAGGAAGCGTCTTGGACCGGATCGGCAACGGCGCCCGGGTCGCCGTGGTCCGGCTGCGCTCATTGGGCGACTGCGTGCTCACCACGCCGGCGCTCGAACTGCTCAAGCGCGCGCGTCCGGACTTGCAGATTGGCGTGGTGGTCGAGGACAGGTTTGCCGCGGTGTTCGAAGGCAACCCCGCGGTTGCCGCGATTCTAGGTCCGGAATACACGGCGGTCCTGCGCTGGCGCCCCTCGCTCTGCCTCAATTTGCACGGGGGCACGCGCAGCAAGCTGTTGACGTTAGCCTCGCTGGCGCGTGTCCGGGCGGGGTTCGCGCAACATCGCGGTTCCGTCATCTACAACGTGAGAATCCCGCGCGCCCAGGAAATCCTGGGAACCGAGCGCACGGTACACACCGCCGAGCACCTCGCCTCCGCCATGTTTTTCCTGGGAGTGCCGATCGGTGAGGTGCCGGCCGCGCGGCTGTTCACCGAGCCACGTCCGGCGGCGCGGCCCTACGCGGTGATCCATGCGACGGCGGCGGCGGGGTACAAGACCTGGCCCGCCGAACGCTTCCTGGTGGTCGCCGAGCACCTGGCGCGGGTGCGCGGGCTAGAGCCCGTGTTCATCGGGGGCGGCAACGACGACCTGGCGCCGTTTCGCGGTTACCGCGCAATTGCCGGCGCGCCTCTCAGCGAGGTGAAACCTCTGCTGGCCGGGGCGGCGATGTTCGTGGGCAACGACAGCGGGCCGGCTCACATGGCCGCCGCGTTGGGGATTCCGCTCGTGGTTCTGTTTGGCAGACTGGAGCACCAGGTCATCTGGGCGCCGTGGAAAGCCCCGGCGTCGCGGACTTTCGTCTCTCCCAAAGGCATTCTGGGGATACAGACCGAGGCGGTAATCGCGGGGATCGAGGAGCTAGCCCCAATACCGTTCAGTTAGCACCGGAGCGGTCCTGGAGAAGCGTCCTCGAGAGACCCTCGCTCAGGTTCACTTCCGGTGACCATCCCAGCAGATCCTTGGCCTCGGCGTTGTCACAATAGCTGCGCCAGATCTCGGTGAGGCGGGGTTCCTGCGCGCCGGCGATGACCTCGATCCGGCTTCCCATCAGGCTGACGATCTCGCGGCAGATCTGGACCACCGTGAGTTCCCGGCCCCCGCCGATCGGCACGGAGCATCCCCGAGCCGCGGGCTGGGTGGCCGCGGCGACGTACGCCCGCACGGCATCGTCCACGTAGAGCAAATCGCGGGTCTGCGAGCCGCCCAGCAGACGCACCGGCACGCCGCGTGCCACGCAGTCGCGCGCATGCGTGATCAGGTTCGGGTTCTGGCGGGGCCCATAGGTGAACGTGGAGCGGAGACCGCACACGGCCAGGCCGGTGATCGCGCTGGCCAGGCGGCAGAGCTGCCATCCGGCGGCCTTGGCGACGGCGTAAGAGCAGATGGGAGCCTCCGGCTGCGCCTGCCGGTAAGGCACCGGCCCGTTGCCATAAACCTTGCAGGAATCGGCATAGACGAACACGGCGGACCCCGCGCTCGAAGCCGCTTCGAGCACGTTGGCCGTGCCGATGGCGTTGCTTTCGAGCGAGCTGGCCATGTGCGCGAAGGTCTCGCCGGCGTCGATGTCGGCGGCGAGGTGGAACACCACTTCCGGCTTGAACTCGCCCAGAGCCGCACCGAGCGAATCGCGGTCGAGTATGTCGCAGAGAGCGAAGCGGCAGCCGCTCGCGACTGCTTCGAGGTTCTGCAAGCGGCGGGTGCTGCGGGCCACGGCGAGCACGACCGCTCCATTCCGGACCAGGTGTTCGGCGAGATGAGAACCGATGAACCCCGTTGCCCCGATCACGGCCATTCGACGGCCTGCCACCGGGGGTGTCATCAGAACGCTCCGTCCCGGCGCAGAATGAGGTAGATCGTGCGTGCGAGGATGCGCAGATCGAGCCCGGCGCTTCGCTTCCTGACGTACTCGGCGTCCAGCTCGGCAGTTTCCAGGAAGCGCAGCCGCCCGCGGCCCGAAATCTGCGCCAGCCCCGTGATTCCCGGCCGCACAGAGAACTTGATGAGGTGCTCGTCGCTGTAATACGGCAGCATCTCGGGAATCTCCGGCCGGGGGCCGACCAGCGACATGTCGCCGGTAAGGACATGCCAGAAGTTGGGCAGCTCGTCGAGTGTGCTCCGGCGAAGCCACTCGCCGACCCGCGTCACCCGCGGGTCGTCGGGAGCCTTGAAGCGAAGGTGCTCTATCTCCGCGCGAGTGTAGCGGTAGGCATAGAGCTGCGGAAACCGTTCGCTGGCATCGGCGTAATGGGTTCGAAACTTCGTAAAGACGAACAGGCGGCCTCCTCGCCCGACGCGCAACTGGCGGAACAGGGCCGGCCCAGGTGAACCGAGCCGCACGGCCAGAGCGACTAGCAGCATGATGGGGAACGTCAGCACGAGTGCCGTGGCGGCGAACAGGTATTCCGCGGCTCGCTCGAGCGTGCTCGTGCGATCCGGCTCGGAATACCGCGACGCCAGAACCGCCAGCACCTGCCGCCAATCGGCAAACCCCTCTTCGACCGGCTCCAGGAGCGCGGCGTCGTCGATTCGGCCCGCCCGCTCCTCGAGGCCGCCGGGTAGCTCCGTGCCCAGCTCACCTGGCGCCGGGACTTGTACGTCGCCAAAGTCTCGTTGAGTCACGACCTTTGGTGCCACCCTTCCTTTCAAGCGCGCCCGCCGTGCGCAGCCACCAACGGGGTCCCGCTTCCCCGATCCACCCAAACGGCCCCCCGCGCCAGCGCCTTTGGAGCAGTCATACTGTCGCCCTGCCGTCGAACCGTCGGGGGGGAGTTCTATGTTACCCTACTTCAATTCTACAGGCCATCGGATGATGGGGCCTGCGAACCGGCTAGTTGGGTCTCAGTACCAGCGCATGAATCTCCGTCAAGGGAACGCGCTCCGGCGCTCCGTGTTCTATCTGACGCTTGCCAGCGCGGTCGCTCCGCTCTGCTCGATCGGGGCAAGCCACATCCTGCTAGCTGTATCCTTCCTCGGTGTGCTGCTGGCGCGCGAGAAACTGCGCTTCCCGCCCCTCAAGCTGCCCCTGGCGCTGTTCTTCGCCGGCACGGTGCTGTCGCTGTCGCTCTCCGGCCACGTGCTGGCGGGATGGCCGCAGGTGCGCAAGTTCTACATCTTCTTCCTGGCGCTGCTTCTGATCGCCAGCGTGGTGCGGCAAGTCGAAGGCGTGAGGCAGCTCGTCATGTGGTGGGTGGCCGCGGCCACCTGCTCGGCGCTGTGGGGTCTGGTGCAGTTCGGACAGAGGTTCCTGGCTGCGAAGCGTCTGGGCGGGAACCTCTACAACCAACTGCTCGAGAATCGAATCACCGGCTTCATGAGCCTGTGGATGACCTTCGCCGGACAGCTCGTGATCGTCCTGCTGATGCTCGGGGCGTTCCTCATGTTCTCTCCCCAGCGCAAAGGCTGGCGGTTGCTGGCGGCATGCGCGGCCGTCATGTGCCTGGCCCTGGCGCTGGCTATGACGCGCGGCCCGTGGGTCGGAGCGGCGGCGGGGCTTGTGTACCTCTTGTGGCACTGGAACCGGAAGTGGCTCGTGGCGCTGCCGGCGCTGGCTGTTCTGGGTTTCCTGGCGTCGCCGGCGGCCGTGCGCGAGCGTGTGGTCTCGATCGTGCGGCCGCATTCCTACCTGGATTCGAATCAGCATCGGATCGTCACGTGGCGCACCGGCCTGGAGATGGTGAAAGCGCACCCGTGGTTCGGAATTGGGCCGGAGCAGGTGCGCCCGCAGTTTGATCGCTACGTGCCCGCCGACATTTCTCGCCCGTTGCCCTGGGGGTGGTACGGCCACCTGCACAACATCTACCTTCAGTACGCAGCGGAACGCGGAATTCCGGTGCTGCTGGTATTCCTATGGCTCATGGGCAGGGTGCTGAAGGACTTCTGGCTGGCCGCTGCGAAGCAGCCCCCCGGTAGAGGGCCCGCCAGGGCCGTCCTGCACGGCTGCATCGCTGCGATCATCGCCGTCCTGGTCGCGGGTTTCTTTGAGCACAATCTGGGGGACAGTGAGGTGCTCCAGATGTTCCTGACGCTGATCGCCGTGGGATACGTGGCCTCCGAGCCGGCGTGTCCGCCCGGGCAGGTGGCCGCGGAGTCCCCTCAGGTCCAGGTCTTCTGAAAAGGGCCCACCGCCCAAGTCTCGTAAGATCTCGGAGAGCAGGCGGGCCGCTGTTTCGGTCCGCCGCGCCCTCCCAGCGAGCAGCGCGGCGCCCGTCCCGGCGCGGGCCTATTTGTCCTCGAACGTGCACGTGACGGCCGTGCCGCTGACGTCGGCAATGACGTTCACCACGGCCTTCCTCGTGCCCGATTCCCCGGTCACCATTCCGCCCGCTGGGTGCCTCATCACCTCGACGGTGAAGCCGGCCTTCTTCAGCTCGCTTTCATAGAACTGCAGCACCCGGTCCGCCGAGTCGCCGGTCTTGAAGGAGAAGGCTCCCGAGGAGGTATCCGCGCTCTGGCTCGAGAAGCCCTGGGGCGTCGCGCCGGCGTAAGCGGGCAGCCAGGCCGGCAACCGGATCGCGCCCGTGCCGATCTGCGACGTCCCCTGCGGCGTAGTGACCGTCATCGTCCCCTCGCCGCCCTCGTTCCGGCCTTCGATCGAGACGTGCTGACCCTCGGATTCGAACGAGATCCGGCCTTTGCGAATCTGCTCGAAGTTCATCGTGACGATCCTGCCGGTCTTCTTGTCGCGGATGCTGACGATGCCGCGGCCCTCGTCAATCGAGACAATCTCCGCATCGGGGTTGGCGGCCACGGCCAGCTTGACGAACGCCAGCTCGGGCCGCCTCTCGAGCAGCTCGGGGTCAAAGCCGGCCTGTTTCACCTTGTGGACCACGATGCCCGTCACCAGCACCGCCGCGATGATCCCCACCACAAACAGCCCGCCGATCACCAGCAGGATCCAAACGACCGGGCTGATCTTCTTGCGCTCTGGCGGAGCCGCTTGCGGCTGCGCATAGGCGGCTGGCTGTGGCTGGCCGTATGCCTCGCCCGGCGGCGGCGGCCCGTACGCGGCGGCCTGCGGCGGTGGGACGTATGCGACGGCCTGCGGCGGCGGGGCGTACGCGGCCTGCGCCGGTGGGACATACGCGGCGGCCGGCGGCGGCGTGGGCGGCGGCGGCGTTTGCACAGGCGCTTCGGCCGGGCTGCCGCAGCTCGGGCAGAAGCGCGTATCGGTATCGATCGTTTGCCCGCAATTGGTGCAGAACATGGTCTCTCTCCTCTGGACTGGGGCTACTTTAGCACAGACAAGGACGGCACTGGCACGCCACCGCTGCTCCGGCGGGTCAGCGCTCCCCTCCGGCTCGCGCCGCGGGCGGGTGCTCGAGTTCCTCCACCGCGGCCCGCCCCTGCCCGGCCTCCGGCAGCCATGCGCCGGCGCCGCTGAACTCGCCATCCCGAATCGACAGCACCACGAAGGAGTACCACGGGCAGGAGTTCCCCAGATCGGTTTCCGAGAAGTACGCCTCGCGGTCCGGGTGCGAGTGGTAGATGCCGACGAGGGCCAGCCCGCGGGTGCGCGCCTCGCGCTGGGCGGCGAGCAGATCCTCGGGCCGCACCTCGTACCGCGTGCGCCGCGAGCCCGCGAAGACGTTCTCGAGCGGCCGAGCGGCCGCAACCGTCTTCACCGCGCCCTCGGCCCGGCCTAGCATCGCGCCGCAACACTCCTCCGGATAGGCGGCGCGCGCCTGCTCGAGCATCTCCTCCCAAGGCCGCTGTTCAATCCGGATCATCCCCGAACTCTGCTGCGGCGCGCGATAGGGCCGCATATACTGCGTTGCGCTCGGCCGGCGTCCTCGACGTACTGTTCAAGTACGCCTGCGGCCTCCGGCCGTCGCGCGCCTTGTCTCTGCGGCCCTCTCATCGCGCCTCGCTACGATCATGGTGAAACATCCGCGCTAGCACACCAGATCTCGGCGGCTGATCCGGAACCCGTCCAGGCTGCCCAGCACGGTCAGCGCGATCTGTTTGGACTCGAAGAAGGTCTGCGCGATCCGCTGCACGTCCTCGGAGCTGATTCGCTCGATGCTCTCCAGGAGTTCGTCGAGGCTCGCGAACCGCTCGAAGTACAGCTCCTGCCGGGCCAGGTTCGCCATCCGGCTGCCAGTGGACTCCAGGCTCAGCATCAGCGACCCCTTCATGTAATCCTTGGCGCGCCGAAGCTCCTCCTCTTCGACCGGGTCCTGCTTGAGCCGCTGGAACTCCTGGAGGGTGGACGAGACCACCTTGCGCGCCGCCCCGAGCGAAGTGCCCGCGTAGACCGCCAGGCAGCCCGTGTCGCGGTACGGGTTCAACTCCGAGAAGACCGAATAGGCCAGCCCCTGCTTCTCGCGGATGTTCTGGAACAGCCGCGAGCTCATGCCGCCGCCCAGCAGCGTGTTCAGCCCGAAGCAGGCAAACCGGCTCTCGTGCGAGAGCGGATAGGAGGGCACGCCCAGGCAGAGATGCACCTGCTGGAGCGCCTTCTTGTTGCGAATGGCGATGCGCGCGTGCGTCGCCGGCTCGGGGTCGGACCGCGCCACCGGCGCCGCCGGGAGGTCCTCGAACCGTTCCCGCACCAGCTCGACCATCCGCTCGTGCGCCAGGCGGCCGGCGGCAGTGATGGTGATGTTCGACGGCACGTAGTTCCGGGAGTAGTAGTCGGCCACGCGCTCGCGGGTGAACCGCGAGACGGTGTCTTTCGTGCCCAGGATCGGCTTGCCGATGGGGTGGTCGCGCCAGAAGTTCGCCGTGAAGATCTCATGCACCAGGTACTCCGGGTTGTCCTGGTCCATCTTGAGCTCTTCCAGAATCACGCCTTTCTCCTTCTCCACGTCCTCGGCGAGAATGAGCGGGTGCAGGACCAGGTCGGAGAGCACGTCGAAGGCCAGCGAGAGGT
>JBEKLJ010000090.1:0-13300 GCA_050010255.1 Bryobacteraceae bacterium | reverse complement strand
CGGTTGAAGGGTGAGGCGATTACCCGAGAAATGGCCGCCGGGCTTGCTGCACGTCGTGGCATGATTGTCGCGGAATCTGTGACGAAGAAGTTGGACCTTCTCGTGGTTGCCGATCCACTGACGCAATCCGGCAAGGCGAAGAAGGCTCGTCAGTACGGGATTCGAATCATGCATGAACCGGTATTCTGGAGGGTCCTGGGACTGGAGGTGGGATGAGATGGCCACACGCTTGCACCGTTCCATTGACGAACCGATTCGTGAGGGTTTGAGTTGGAGCAAGATGTGGGAAGGTCCGGATGAAGGACTCATCTGGTGCTGGGAGCGAGGACGGCAAGAGCGTCTCGAGCGTCCAGACCTTGCGGCACGGGCTGACCAGGGCGAACTGGTGGTTGGGCTGGATTGGAAGGGTGGAGTAGAGAAGAAGCTTAAAGTCGAGAAGAAACGTGGGACGTTGAAGTACCTAGCGACCTGGCAAGGACTGCGCGGCGAGGACTTGGACATAGATCTCGAACACGAACGCGTCATCGTGTGTACCAGAACCGGACAGGCTGTCGTGTTCGGTGCCAATTTGCTGGAGGATGAAGAGTAGCAGTCTTTCAGATTCAGCTCGTCTGGTGTCATCGAACGGCGAGTTCCTCGACGGGCTGGGTGGCCGGTTGCTAGTCCGGAGTGTTACATTGAGATCGCCCTAAGCTCTCTCAAGGTCGGCTTCACTCAGATCTGGACCCCGACTTCAAGCTCCCTCCATCCGCCGCCCGGGGAGGCTCGAGCAGTGCGATTTCAGCTCGTCATGCGCAGGGCTCCCCACTCGTGGGCTGGTGTTTGCCGATGCTTCCGAGGGCCGCCGCGGGGCGGGGCGCTGCCCGCGGCCGCGACAGGGGCCTCGTGCATTTGTGAGATAGGTTCTAGCGCGTTGTGCCCGAAGTTGCTTGACCGCGCCCTTCCGCGCCTGTGAAAAGATCCCAATCATCAACCGTTGCTCGGCGAAACTTCCCGCGGGCGATCAACTCAGTTTGTACCGAACCGTGGTAGAATTGCGCGCAGATGACGAAAGCAAAGCAAGCATTCATGCCGAGGCATGATGATCGCAGCAAGTTGGCGCGAGAGATACGCTACGAAGCGGATGCCCTTCAGTACTCCTACCAGGCGACCCTGCATCCCGCACCTTCGCCGCTGGATTGCCTCTTGCTAGAAGCCTTCCTTGTCCATTGGCGTAATCTCTGGTACTTCTTCCTGGAACCACGGCACAGGCAGGACGTGATCGCATCGGACTACATTTCGAGTTGGAATCCCCCCAAGCCCCACTCTGATCTGAGGGACCGAATTCATGTGACACTTGCTCATATATCCACCGCTCGAATTGGAGCGAAGCCGCTGACAGCAGAGGAGGTTCGAGTCATGCGTGACCATGTCGCGGGTTTATGGGTCGAGTTTGACCGAGCGTTGCGTTCGGACGAGCGCTCATGGTTCCATGACAACCCTCTTAAGCACAAGTTCCCGGCCGAGTATCGCGGGCCGAAGTCTCCGTTGAGCGGTTGCTAATATCGTTGATTCTGGCTCCGCGCTCTCTGTTGCGGCGGATTATGAGTGGATCGTCGGCCACCCGGAAGTTGGCCCCAAGCGGCGTTCTGGGAAGGGACGGCTCGTCTGCGCGGGCTCAGGTTGACCCATTACCGGGTTCCTCATCAGCGACCGGCTGCGGCGCGCGATAGCAGTCCGTGGCACGGGTGGACGGTCACAAGAACCGGGTACAGACAGCCACTTTTCGCGTGTGCAACTCCCTCACCTTCGAGGACCTTGGAAAGCGAAAAGTGGTGTCTGGCCCCGATTCTTGTCAGGGCGCCGGTCGCGCGCGCGCGCCTTGCGGCGTCGCTTGATGCTTGTGCGGCCCTCTCGTCACGCCTCGCTACGGTCGTGATGAGGAATCCCGGCTACCCGCGCCCGTAATCTGCACGCGGCGCGCCGGCGGAACGCCGGTCTGGCGACGAAGCCGGCCCGGCCTACTCCAGCGAGATCTTGCGCAGCAGCCTGAAATCGGTGAGCATCTTGCCCGTGCCGAGCACGACGCTCGCCAGCGGGTCGTCGGCGATCGAAACCGGCAGGCCCGTCTCTTCCCGGATCCGCCGGTCGAGATTCTTCAGAAGGGCGCCGCCCCCGGTGAGCACGATGCCACGGTCGCTGATGTCGGCGCTCAGCTCGGGCGGCGTGCGCTCCAGCGCCACGCGGATGGCGTTCATGATCGTGGCCACGCACTCCGAAAGCGCCTCGCGGATCTCGCTGTCGTCGATGGTGATGGTCCTGGGCACGCCCTCGATGAGGTTGCGCCCCTTGATCTCCATGGTCAGCGGCCGGTCCAGCGGGTAGGCCGAGCCGATCTGGATCTTGACCTGCTCGGCGCTGCGCTCGCCGATCAACAGGTTGTACTTGCGCTTGAGGTACTGCGCGATCGCCTCGTCCATCTCGTTGCCCGCCACGCGGACGGAGCGCGAGTAGACGATGCCGGAAAGCGAGATCACGGCCACGTCGGTGGTGCCGCCGCCGATATCCACGATCATGTTGCCACAGGGCTCGGTGATCGGCAGGCCCGCGCCGATGGCGGCCACCATGGCCTGCTCCACCAGGTGCACCTCGCTGGCCTTGGCGCGGTAGGCGGAGTCCACCACGGCGCGCTTCTCCACCTGGGTGATTTCGCAGGGAACGCCGATGACGATGCGCGGATGCACCAGCATCTTCCGCCCGTGCGCCTTCTGAATGAAGTAGTTCAGCATGCGCTCGGTGACCTTGAAATCGGCGATCACGCCGTCCTTCATCGGCCGGATGGCCACGATGTTGCCGGGAGTGCGGCCCAGCATTTCCTTGGCCTCTTTCCCGACGGCCTCCACCTCCCCGTTGTTCTTGTTGATGGCGACGATAGAGGGCTCGTTCACCACGATCCCTTTCCCTTTGGCATAAACCAGGGTGTTCGCGGTCCCCAGGTCAATGGCCAGGTCCGAGGAGAACAGGCTGAATAGGGAACGCAGGTTCATGGTTGAAGTCTCGACACGCCTTCCGCGCGGCGGGAACCGCTCCCGGCCCGCCGTTCCAGAAAACAGTGGCCTCCCAAAGGTTTACGAACGAAAAACGATGCGCCCGATCCCTTCCGAGGGTAGCATAGGGGGGTCGCGCCAGCCAACCGAAAACAGCTTCCCCGGCGGGCTGACCGGCGCCGGCGCGCCCGTCAGCGCAAGTTGTAGGAAAACGTGAACTGCAACCGGATCTGGTCCCCCCTGAACTCGGAGGGCAGCGGAGGGAAGGGATTCGAGGCGCTGATGCCGGCCACGGCGGCCCGGTCCAGCGCGTCGGTGCCGGAGGGCATGGCGATGACCAGCTTCGGCACGTGGCCGTCGCGGTTGATGGCGAACTCGATCGCGACGCGGCCGGCGCGGCCCAAGCGCGCGCTCTCGGGGATCACCGCCAGCCAGTTGCGCTTCACCGCAGCGAGGATCTGGATCAGGTAGGGCTTGAAGTCCACTCCGGTTGGGTCGCTGATCATCTCCAGCGCGGTGGCGGTCCGGCCGGGGGCGGGCGCCTGCAGCAGCCCGCCGCCGATGCCGGCCGAGCCGGCCAAGTCCTGATCGCCGACAATGACCCCGCCCCGGCCGCTGCGCACGGCCGCTCGCGCCGCTTCCATGACCGAACTGCCGGGCGGCTGGAGGCGTGGCGCCAGCCCGGAGGAGTTCGGCGGGGGCGAGAACCGGCCCGGAGTCTCGAAGGCCAGCTTGGGCTTCTCTTCCGCCTGAATCTGCGGCGGCGGTGGCGGCGGGGCCGGGCCGGGCGGCAGGGGCGCCTTCGCCGCATCGATGCTGGGAGGCTCGGGCAAAGCCGGGGGCCGCCTCAGAACGGGCGGCTCCGGCGGCTGGGCCGCGCGCGCCATCGGCGGAATGGCCGCCGGCACTCGCAGCGGCGGGCGGGGCACCAGATTCTCCAGGCTGAACTCGCGCCCGATGCGGCCGCGGTTGGGCGCGGTTTGCGTCAGCTCGCGCGGTGGGGCAATCAGCGTGGCCGCGACACGCATGCTGTGAGATTCCCGCGGCTCGGGCGCGCCTTGCGACAGCACCACCAGCACGCCCACACCCAGCGCATGCAGGACCACGGACGCCGCCCAGGCAGCCGTGCGCTTGGGCGGCGGGCCCCCCGGAAGGCTCCGCTCCAGGACGAATTCGGGCTCCTTTCGGAACGCCTCGGGAGGACGGGAAAGCGCTTCCATTCGGGCTTCCACGCGGCGCGGGGCCGCCCGGCGGCAGCGGCGGCTCACCCCCGCGCCGGGGACCGCGCCGCAGTGCTCCACGCCGCCAGCGACTGAGCGACTACGCGGGAGTGCTCCTCAATTCTATCAAGGATGGCCAGCGCGACCTCGAGCGCCCGATAGCCGTCCTCGCCGCTGGCCACAGGCTCGCGACGCCTGCGCACCGCTTCGAGGAAGCTCGCCAGCTCCAGCTTGAGCGGCTCGTCCTTCTCGACCGGCAACATGCGGCATCCGATCTCGCGCGCCTGGCTGACCTCGAAGACCGCGGCCTCCTGCCGCGCGTAGTCGAGCGAGACGTACTGCCGCGGCTGGAACACGCGCAGCTTGCGGACCCGCTCGGTCGAGACGCGGCTGGCGGTCAGATTGGCGATGCAGCCGTTCGGGAACGCCAGGCGCACGTTGGCGATGTCCACCCGGGGCGAAAGGATCGAGATCCCCGCCGCGCGGATCTCCTCGGGAGCTTGGCCGGCCAGGTCGAGCAGGATGTCCAGGTCGTGGATCATCAGATCGAGCACCACATCCACGTCCAGGCTGCGCGGTGTGAACACGCTCAGCCGGTGCACCTCGAAGAAGAGGGGCACGGTGAGGATTCTTTTCAGCGCCGTGACGGCGGGATTGAACCGCTCCAGGTGGCCCACCTGGAGGATGCGGCCACGCGCGTGAGCGGTGTCGACCAGCCGGCGCGCGGAGGGCAAGTCCCCGGCGATGGGCTTCTCGACCAGGACGTCCAGGCCGGCCTCGAGCAGCCGGCAGCCGACTTCGGCGTGCGCGCTGGTGGTGACGGCGACGATCGCCGCATCGGCCCGCGCGGGCACGTCCACCAACTCCACCGCCGGGCAGCCGAATTCAGCCGCGGCAGCGGCGGCGCGCGCGGCATCGGCATCCACCACGGCCGCCAGCGTGGCCCCCTCCGATCGGCTCACCACTCGCAGGTGGTTCCGCCCGAACGCCCCCGCGCCGATCACTGCTACGCGAAGCTTCTCCATGCCTAGGTCTCTGCGCTGAATGGTAGCACGCCGCCCCCTGACGCTTGAGCGTCTGTGACCTTTCCGCTCCGGCCCACCTGCTATCTTGGGAGCAGCATGTTGCGGGGCACGCGCGGTCTGCTGCTGCTGGCCATCGTCCTCATCGCCGGCGCGGTCGGATTCACCTACTTCGCTCAGAAGCGCACTCTAGCCCGCCAGGCGCCGCCGCGCCCGCAGCCCCTCCCCACCAACACCGACGCGGCTGCGCAGAGCTGGGTCTGGAGGAAAGACGAAGCCACACATGGCATTGTCGAGGTCCGCGCCAAGCGCTTCCGCCGGCTGAACGACCCCGGTCTGGTGGAGATCGAAGAGGTCGAGGTGATCGTCTACAAGAACGGGGGGAGGGAGCACGACCACATTCGCAGCGCCAAAGCGCAGTTCGACGAGGGCCAAGGGACGCTGTACTCGGATGGGGAGGTTGACATCGCCCTGGGCGTGCCGGCCGAAGGGCCGCCGCGCGGACGGCAGCTCGAAGTCCGCACCTCGGGCGTCACCTACGAGGCCCGGACCGGCAGGATGCGCACCGAGCGGGCGGCCAGCTTCTCATTCGACCAGGGAGACGGCCACGCGGTCGGCGCATCCTACGACCCGCTGGTGCGCGACCTGGTCCTGAAGAGCCAGGTGGAGGTGCACTGGCGCGGCCGCGACGCCGCCAGCCAGCCCATGACGATCGAGGCCGGCGAGCTCATCTACAAGGAACATGACGCGGTGGTGCTGCTCAACGGTTGGTCGCGGCTCACGCGCGGCACCACGACGCTGGAGGGCGGCCAGGCCGTCATCAAGCTCAAGGACAGGGAGATCGACCAGGTAGAGGTGCAGCAGCCGCGCGGAACGGACCGCCGGCCGGGCCGCGAGCTGGAGTACTCGGCCGATCATCTGCTCATGGAGCTGAACTCCGACGGCGAGATCCGGCGCATCCTGGCCGATCCGAACGCCCGGCTGGTGTCCGTGACGGACACCGCGCGCACGACCATCAGCACGCAGTGGGTCGAGATGCTCTTCGATACCGCGTCGGGGGGGAGCGAGCTCCGGCAGGCGCTGGCGCGGGGAGGCTCCGCGCTCCAGTCCACGCCCGTGCCGCGCAGGGGCGTCCTGACCCCCGAGACCCGGCTGCTGAAGAGCGAGACCATCCTGCTCAAGATGCGCTCGGGCGGCCGCGAGATCGAGATGGTCGAGACGCAGGCGCCGGGCCGGCTCGAGTTCTTGCCGAATCGCCCCGAACAGCGCCACCGCACGCTGGATGCCGAGCGGATGTCGGTGGTCTACGGACCGGAGAACGTGGTGCGGTCGTTCAGCGCGACCGGCGCCGCCACGCGCACGGACCCCGAGCCGCCTGCCGCGTCCGGCCAGAATGAGAGGACGGCGGGCGCCCCCATGCTGACCTGGAGCCGGGACCTGAACGCCACGTTCGATCCCGCCACCGGCCAGCTCACGCGGATGGAGCAGTGGAACGACTTCCGCTACCAGGAAGGCGAGCGGCAGGCGCGGGCGCACCGCGCGGTGCTCGAGGAAGCGCGAAACCTCATCACGCTCGAGCAGGGCGCCCGCTTCTGGGACGCCGCCGGCGCGACCTCGGCCGACCGCATCCTGCTCGACCAGAAGTCCGGGGACGTCACGGCCGAGGGAAACGTGTTCTCCACGCGCCTGCCCGATAGCCAGGGCAGGTCTTCGGCGATGCTCTCCGGCGACCGGCCGCTCGAGGCCCAGGCCGAGCGCATGCGGACCACCGAGCGCAACCAGAAAATCCATTACGAGGGGCAGGCGATGGCCTGGCAGGGCGCAGACCGCATCCGAGCCGACACGATCGACATCGACCGCGAGCAGCGCGTGCTCACGGCCCAGGGGCACGTTCGCACCCGGTTCGTGGATCGGCAGAAGGACCCCACGAAGCAGACGGCGGCCGGGGCGGCGCCCGCGGCGCCAGCCGCGGCGCCCGCTTTCGTCTCCATCGACGCGGCTGCCCTGGTCTACACGGAATCGAGCCGCACGGCGCACTATACCGGCGGGGTGCACCTCACCCGGCCGGGCATGGATGTTAAGGCGGCCGAGCTTCGCGCCTGGCTCAACGACGCCAACGCCGCCTCCTCGCTCGACCGAGCTTTCGCCGACGGGAAGGTCGTGGTCGTGCGGGCGACGCCCGGCCGCACGCTGAGGGGCGCGGGCGAACACGCCGAGTACTACACCACCGAGGAGCGGATCCTGCTCAGCGGAGGCGACGCCACGCTGGTGGACAGCGCCCGCGGGCTGACCAAGGGCCGGGAGTTGACCTATTACGTCAACCTGGATAAGCTGCTCGTGAACGGTCGGGAGCAGCAGCCGGTCACCAGCCGCATACTCCGCCGGTTATGACATGAGTAAGCTCCAGACATTCGAGATCAGCAAGGAGTACCGGGGCCGCCGCGTCGTAGATGACCTCTCGATATTCGTCGAGCAGGGTGAAGTGGTGGGGCTGCTCGGCCCCAATGGCGCGGGCAAGACCACCTCGTTCTACATGATCGTGGGCCTGATCAGCCCGGACTCCGGCCACATCGCGCTCGACGACCAGGACGTCACCGCCCTGCCCATGTACCAGCGGGCGCGCCTGGGCATCAGCTACCTGCCGCAGGAACCCTCGGTCTTCCGCAAGCTGACCGTGGAGGAGAACCTGATGGCGGTCCTGGAAACGCTGCCGCTCTCGAGCGGCGAGCGCCGCCGGGTCGAGATCGCCCGCTCGCTGGTCATCGAGCCCCACTTCCTGCTGCTCGACGAGCCGTTCTCGGGCATCGACCCCATCCAGGTGCTGGAGATTCAGCGGATCGTCTTCGAACTGAAGCGCAACGGCATCGGCATCCTGGTGACCGACCACAACGTGCGGGAGACGCTGGCCGTCACTGACCGCGCCTACATCATCAACAACGGCCGCGTTTTCCGCGCTGGCAGCCCGGAGGCCCTGGGCCGCGACCCCGAGGTCAAGCGCATCTACCTGGGCGAGGGCTTCAACCTGGGCGCGGCGTAGCCCGGATAGTGGCTGGTGGCCTGCGGATGCGGATACCGCGGCTGTGAGTCTGGTTGTGGAGCGGCCTTTCCAGGCTGCCATGCCGGCTTTCGTGCCGGCATCGTGAACAGCCGCGCCGCGATTGGGGTACCCTGGCGGCCCGGGCTGTAGCACAATCGAACTGATGGACCCTGCGCTAAGGAGATCGCTGCTACGGCTGGCGCAGCTCGCCGGCGCGCTGGCTGTTGTCGCGGCGATTACGTTCTTCTACGCGCGGCTCGTGTCCGTGAACGCCACCACGGTGGCGCTCACGTTTCTGCTCGGCATCCTCGCCATCGCGACGGGCTGGGGGCTGCTCGAGGCCATCGGGGCCTCCTTCGCCGCGGTGTTCTGTTTCAACTACTTCTTTCTGCCGCCGGTGGGCACGTTGACGATCGCGGACCCGCAGAACTGGGTGGCGCTGGTTGCGTTCCTGGTGACGGCGGTCGTCGCGAGCCAGCTTTCGGCGCGGGCGCGGCGAGAGGCGCTGGAAGCCACGCGGCGGCAGCACGAGATGGAGCGGCTCTATGCCTTGAGCCGCAATCTCATGCTCGGCGGCCAGGAGAAAGTGGCGGGGCGGATCTCCTACCAGGTCGCGCAGGCCTTCGAGCTGCCCGGTGTGGCTTTCTACGACCGCGCCGCCGACCTGGTCTGCCGCGCCGGTCCCGCCGAGGTCCCGATGTCGGACGACCGGCTCCGCGACGTCGCCGTCCAGGACACCGTCTTTCAAGATGCGGCTGTGTGGGCCTTGCCGGTGAAGCTGGGCGGAGCGCCGCTGGGAGCGCTGGCGGTGACCGGGGGCGAGATGTCCGACACGGCGCTGCACGCGATTGCGAACCTGGCAGCGATCGAATTCGAGCGCGCACGGGCCGAGGAGACGGCCGCTCGCGCGGAAGCCGCCCGCCAGAACGAGCAACTGAAGGCCACACTGCTCGACGCTGTGGCCCACGACTTCAAGACGCCGCTGACCGCGATCAAGGCCGCCGTCTCCGGGCTGCTGGCGGGCGCAGCCGCCGACCCGCAGCATGAGCTTCTCACGATCGTTGACGAGGAGACCGACCGGCTGAGCTCGATGATTACCGACGCCATCCAGATAGCACGTGTCGAAGCCGGCAACCTCCGGCTGGAGAAGTCACTGCGCGCGCCCGCCCAGATCGTCTCCGCCACCCTGCGAAGGTTCCGCAAGGAATTCGAATCCCGCACGCTGGAGGTGGACGCCGGCGAGCGGCTGCCCCACGTGGAAGTCGACGCCGGCCTGGCCACGCTGGCGCTGGCGCAATTGCTCGACAACGCGCTGCGCTACTCCCGGCCGGGTTCGCCCATCGCCGTGCGGGTCAGCGCCAAGGAGGGCTCGGTGGTGATCACCGTCGCCGACCGCGGCCCAGGAGTTCCGGAGGAGGAACGCGCGCGGGTGCTGGAGAAGTACTTCCGCGGGCGGGGTGCGGCGGGCTCGGCCGGCACCGGCATGGGCTTGCCGATTGCGCTCGAAATCGTGGAGGCCCACGGCGGCCGGCTGTGGTTCGAGCCGCGCGAGGGCGGTGGCGCCGAGTTCTCGATCGCGCTGCCTGCCGCCGTCGAGCGAGGGCAGCCATGAGCGGGGCGCGAATCCTGATTGTCGACGACGAGCCGCAGATCCGCCGGGTGATGCGAACCACGCTAGCCGCGCAAGGCTACATTGTGGCCGACGCGCGCAGCGGCGAGGAGGCTCTCGAGAAGCTCCGCACGGAGCGCTTCGACCTGGTGCTGCTGGATCTCAACATGCCGGGCATGGGCGGGCTGGCGGCCTGCCGCGCCATTCGGGCCGACCCCGATATCCCGATCATAATTCTCTCGGTGAGGGACGCCGAGAAGGACAAGGTCCAGGCGCTCGACGCCGGCGCCGACGATTACGTCTCGAAGCCCTTTGGAATCGAGGAACTGCTGGCGCGCATCCGGGCCGCGCTGCGCCACTCGCCGCTGTCACCCGAGGGCGGGCCAGTCGTGCTCTCCTTCGCGGGGCTGGAGATCAATGTCGCCTCCCGCCGCGCGACCGTTAGCGGCAAGGAAGTGCGGCTGACTCCCAAGGAGTTTGACCTGCTGCACTACCTGGCGAGCAACCCCAACGTCACGATCCCGCACGGGCGGCTGCTCCAGGCCGTCTGGGGACCCGACTACGGCGATGAAGTCGAATACCTGCGCGTCTTCGTCAACCAGCTTCGAAAGAAGATCGAGCCCGATCCCGCCAATCCGCGGTTGATCGTCACCGAACCGTGGGTCGGCTACAGCTTTCGCCCCCCAGCGCGATAGGGCCTGCCAGGTTAATGGAATCCTGACCCCTTCTTTATGCCTTCTTAACGCCCTGCCGATTACCGTAGAGCTGGGTGCAAGGACATGACAACCCGCCAGCTCCAGAGCGTTGACTCCGGCGCCGCAGCCGGCCCGCAGAGACTCACCATCGCTGTCCTGTTCACCGACACAGAGGGCACCGCCGCCGCTCTGCGCCAGGCTGAGGCGCTAGCGCGGGATCTGAACCTTTCCATTACTCTGTTGATCATCCACGTGGTGCCGTTCCCCGCGCAACTGAGCGAACCGCTGGTGAGCCGGTCCTTTCTGGAAGAGCAGGCGCGCTCGCTCGTCGCGGGCTGTCAGGCCGACGTGACCATCAAGATCTGCATCTGCCGCGAGAAACTGGACGCCATCCGCGCCAGTCTGCCGCCCCGCTCGCTGGTCGTCATGGGCGCGCACGAGCACTGGTGGCAGTCCCGAAGGGAGCGCCGGCTGGCGCGGACTCTTCGCCGGCACGGCCACCAGGTCGTCCTTGTCAAATGCGGGGCGGCCACCACCTTCGGAGGAGCGGATGCTTGACGTCGTTTATGTGCTGACGGGAGTTGCCGGCTTCGTGGTTCTGTGGTGGATCACCAGGACCTGCGACCGGCTGTAGAAGGAGGCTGCCCGTGGACTACCTGGTTGCGGGAATCACGGCGCTGTTCTTGCTCGTGTACCTGACCTGGGCGCTGCTGCGCCCGGAGAAGTTTTGAGCCACCTCGACCAAACAGTCGGGCAGAGGAATATATGACAAGCATGGGAATCCTGCAAATCGTCGTCTTCTTCGCCGTGGTGCTTCTGCTCACCAAACCGGTCGGGCTCTATATGGCGAAGCTGTTCGAGGGAGAGCGGACATTCCTCCATCCCGTGATGCGCCCCGTCGAGCGCCTGGTTTACAAGATCTGCGGAATCCGGGAAGACGTCGAGCAGCGCTGGACCCGTTATGCCGGCGGCCTACTGGCGTTCAGCATTTTCGCCTTCCTGTTCGTCTACGCGCTGCAGCGGTTGCAGGGCTTTCTGCCGCTCAACCCTCAGGGCTTCGGCGGGAAGTTGATATCGCCGGACCTGGCTTATAACACGGCAATCAGTTTTGTCACCAACACCAATTGGCAGGCCTACACGCCCGAAACGACGCTGAGCTACCTGGTGCAAATGGCCGCGCTGGCGGTGCAGAACTTTGCTTCGGCGGCCGTGGGCATCGCCGTCGCGGTGGCGATGGTGCGCGGGTTCGCACGGCAGCAGGCCAACAGCCTGGGGAATTTCTGGGTTGACCTCACGCGCGCAACGCTCTACGTTCTGCTGCCCATCTCGGTTGTCGCGGCGTTGGTGCTCTGCTCCCAGGGCGTCATTCAGAACTTCCACCCTTACACCGCCGTCAAGACCGTCGAAGGCGCCGCGCAGACAATTCCGCAGGGACCGGTCGCCTCGCAAGAGGCCATCAAGATGCTGGGGACCAATGGCGGCGGATTCTTTAACGCCAACTCCGCGCACCCCTATGAGAACCCGACGCCGCTCACCAACTTCGTGCAGGTCGTGCTGATCTTCATCATCCCGGCGGGACTCACCTACATGTTCGGCCGCATGGTGCGCGACACCCGGCAAGGCTGGGCGATCTTCGCGGCCATGGCGGTGATGTTCCTAGTTGGCGTCTTCGTTTGCTATGGCTTCGAGCAGGCCGGCAACCCCATCCTGGCGAAGCTCGGCCTCCAGACTACCGCGACGGCCAGACAGCCCGGCGGCAACATGGAAGGCAAGGAGACACGCTTCGGCATCTCCGCTTCGGCTCTGTTCGTGACCGTCACGACCAACGCGAGCTGCGGCGCCGTCAACAGCGCGCACGACGCCCTCACCCCTGTCGGCGGCCTGGTTCCCATGTTCAACCTCCAAACCGACGAGGTCATCTTCGGGGGGGTCGGCTCCGGCCTGTACGGAATGCTGCTTTACGCCATCGTCGCCGTCTTTATCGCCGGCCTCATGGTGGGCCGGACGCCGGAGTACCTGGGAAAGAAGATCCAACAAAAGGAAGTCAAGATGGCGATGCTGCCGATCCTGGCGACATCGTTCCTGATCCTTGTTCTCACCGCGGCCAGCTCCATTGCTGCATTCCACAAGAACGGCTACTGGAATCCGCCGGGCCCGGCAACCGCCAATCTGAACAACGCCGGCCCCCACGGCTTCAGTGAGATTCTGTACGCCTACTCGAGCGCCTCCGAGAACAACGGCAGCGCCTTCGCGGGAATCAACGCCAACACCCCCTGGTACAACCTCACGACCGGCATGGCCATGCTCTTCGGACGCTTCATGTTCATCCTGCCGCTCCTGGCCGTGGCGGGCAGCCTGGCCGCCAAGAAGAGAGTTCCGGTCTCGAGCGGGACACTGCCCACGCACGGCCCGCTGTTTGTGGGGCTGCTGGTGGCGAGCGTGATCGTGATTGGCGCCCTGACCTTCTTCCCGGCGCTGGCGCTCGGCCCGATTGTGGAGCATTTCCTCATGCACCAGGGGAAGCTCTTCTCGCTGCTGCTTTTCATTGGGAGCTAAGCGATGACGACGACTCTGGTTCCTCCCGTTTCGGAAGACTTGACGGCGCTCCTGCCGAAGAAGCTGGCGCGGGCGCGCCCGCTGTTCGATCCCGAGATTCTCCGCCGCGCCCTGAAGGACTCGTTTCTGAAACTG
>JBEKLJ010000089.1:0-13527 GCA_050010255.1 Bryobacteraceae bacterium | reverse complement strand
GGTCGCGCCGGCTGCGCCACCAATAGTAAATGCCGAAGCCGGAAAGGCCCACCATCGCCAAGAACCCGCGGACCACCCACAGGTCGACCCCGGTGAGACCCATCATGGTCGTGCCCAGCCAGGCGAACAGCATGAAGCCGAGCAATCCGGCGACGATCAGCACCCTGTAGTTCATGGCCTAGCTCCGGCTCTGGGTCGGCACGGCGGCAACCTCGGAGACGCCCGAACCCAGCGAGATCTTGAAAATGCCGAACAGCAGCAGCACCAGCGCCAGGCACGCCACCGCCGTCCACAGCAGCCGCTTCACCCAAGGGTCGGCGCGCATGACCCGGACCGCGCCCGGCGGAATCGCCCACGACGGCGAGAGGTAGGGCGAGAAGCCCCGGATGCGCCGGATCTTCTCAGCCACCGAGTCGATCACCGTGCGCAGCTCCGCCTGCCCGCCCATGCCGTATCGCCCCCGGAAGCCCACCAGCAGGCACAGCTCGTAGACCTCCAGCAGGTCCGCCAGCGGATGCGAGTCGCGCTCGCCCAGCAGCCGCTGAATGTTGTTGAAGAAGATCTCGCCCGCGATGTGGACGCCGAACAGCTCTTCCTGAAGCGGTTTGCGCGGCCACTGGGCGAAAACGGGCTGCTGAAGGTTGAGAATCGACTCGTCCAGAAACGCCACCACCGCGAACACCGCCAGCTTGATTTGCTCGGGGGTGTAGCCGCGGCGCCGGGCCTCCTGGTCGGCGGCCTTGAGCGCCTCGCGCATCTGCGCGCGGAACAGCTCGGCGTCGGTGACCACCTGCCGGTTGGTGCGCAACCGCACGATCGCGGTGAAGACCTCTTGGAAGACCAGCGCCAGGTTGTCCAACTGGCGCTGCATGGAGTACACGGCCGCATCGGCGGCGGAATCGGGCGCGTAAGGTCCCATGGTGCTCCTCGTCAGGATTCCAGAACGACCAGCAGCTCGATCTCGGGTTTCGGAATCTCGCCCGGAACGTAGACCCCCACCTGCCGGCTGGAGACGATCGTGTCCCAGCACGGCCCGGACTTGTTGACAACGAAATACTGCGTCTCCAGGCGAGGCGACACGGCGGCGGGCGGGATCGGGAGGTGTGTCAGCGCCGCGCCCGGCATCGCGCGCTGGACCAGCTTGATGATGTACTCCTTCCCGCAGACCTTCACCAGCCGTGGCGCCCTCTCGATCAGCTCGGCCTCGCCGATCGGCGACCGGATGGCGAAGATCCAGCGCGACGGCCCCACGCACCGCTGGTCGGCGACCGGCCCGCTCCAGAAGTAGTCTCCGGCCGGCTGGAGCGGGATCGGGATGCAGTTGGTGGGCATGAGCATCTCCAGGTGCGCCCGGATGTGTTGGTCGAGCGCGTCGAAGCACTCCTGGAGGTTGTCGTGGTCATAGAGCGGCAGCGAGCGCGGGTGCGACTCGATGCCAAACGTGCACAGTCCGCCGGCCAGCCGCGTCAGTTCGAGGAAAAGCTCCTCGGGGTGGCCGTGCTTGGCGAACGCCAGGTGCCGCAGCGGCGCCAGCGCCGAGTTGACCGAGTGCAGGAACCAGAAGCTGGCGATCTCCTTGCTCGACCACCCCGCCGAGGACTTCGCCGCGCCCGTCTTGGCCTGGGTCAGGTTGGAGCTCTTCTCGGTGAGGATCTCGACGGTTCGCTGCAGGATCAGCATGAGCCGCTCACTGGCCGAGATCTCCAGGCAGGGCGGGATGAAGCCGGGGTCGTAGACAAAGTGGCCCGAGGAATCCCGCGCTATGCGCGCGATTGGCAGGGTGACCAGGCCGTCGCTCAGCTCGCTGTCTAGCAGCAGGCGGATGTTCTTGCGCCCGAGGCGGATAGGTTTCTCGTCGCGCCCGGTGTTTTCGTCGGGGAGCGTGGTGGCCTCGGCGACGAAACGCGCGTCAGCCGCGGCTGCGTCCCCGCCGTCCGTCGCGCAGTCCAGGCCGCCGGACTTGCGGGCCGGCACCGCCAGGCACAGCACCATGCTCTCGCGAATCGGCGAAAACAGGTCGCTGATGTTGCGCGCCGGCGGAAGCGGGTCGGCATCCGGCATCTGGAAAACCAGACCGTCGGGGAAGACGCCCCGAGCGTGTACCACCGACGCCGTGCCGTTGCGCAGCGCCTCCTGGTCCAGCTCATAGCCGCCCAGGCCGTACGGCGCGAACGCCAGGCTCGAGACGGCGAAGTGGACCGAGTCCTCGAAGTAGCGGCTCTGTGCTTGGAAGTGGTGCGGACCCAGGTACATCCCTTCCGACCACACCAGCCTGGAAAGATGCTTCATAGTCGGCTCTGTATGTCGTATTATATGCGTGGCCTACGGGGAATCCAACTGGCAATCGGCCCAGGGCCCGCGCCTGAGGCGGGGTCCGATTCCCGGGGCGCGTTCGTCGCCTGCCGTTGAGGCCCCATTTTCGGTGTAAACTGAGCTTGCGCGACTCATGGACCTAGACAACAAATACGAGCTGGACGAGGTGCTGGCCAACGACAGCGAATCCAAGACGTTCCGGGCCCGCGAGATGGCCACTGGGCGGCCCGTCCTGGTGCACATCCTCTTCGGGGCCAAGCCGGCCGGCGGCGGCGAGTCGCTGCTGAGCATCCTGCTGCAACGCATGGTGGACCCTTTGCCCTCCAGGCGCGGCCAGATCGTCGAAATCTGCGACCACAAGGGCATGCCCTATGCCGTCACGGAGATCCTGCCCGATTTCCCGGGCCTACGCGCCTGGATCGAGCAGGAGCGCGCGCCGCAGCCGCTTCCACCCCCGCCGCCACCGGACCACCTGGCGAAAGCCGGGGTCTGGAAGGTGCCTTCCGTGCCGCGCGATCACGCCCCGGTAGGACCGCCGCCCGCGGCGGCGCCCCCGCCTCCGCCTGCGCAGGACGAGTTCGAGCGCCTGTTCAGCACGGCGGCGCCGGTGACCGGACAGCTAGCCGCGCAGCCAACGGCGCAGCCGGCCGCCCCGCTGCCACGCCCACAAGCGCCTCTGCCAGCGCCTCCGCCGGCGCCGTCACCGAATGAAGGCGAGTTCACGCGGCTGTTCCGCGTGACTGTCGGAAGCGTCCCGCCGCCGCTGCGGCCTCCATACGTGCCGCCGGCCGCTCCGCCGCCGCCGGTGGCTCCTCAGGCGCCGCGGTCTGCCGCGCCGCCGCCGGTCTTTCCGGCGCCTCCGGCCGCAGTGCCCGTGCCTCCCACGCCGCCGCCCGCAGTGCCCGCGCCGCTGCCCGCTGCGGCGCCGGGGGAGTTCACGCGGATGTTCCAGTCGCCCGGGGCTGCGCCGCCTCCTGTCTCAACGCCCCAACCGCCCCCGGCGGTCCAGGGCGGGGCAGGTGGATTCACGCAGGCCTTCCAGGCCGCCGCGCCCGCGCCGCTCGGCGCTCCGCTGCCCGGGCCGGCTCCGGCCGCGCCTGGCGGAGCTGACGAGTTTTCGCGCATGTTTCAGGCTCCGGCTGCCTCGCCGCCCACCGCTTCGCCGGCCGCGCCGTCGGCCGCCGCGGGGCCGGGGGAGTTCACGCGCATGTTCCACGGAACGCCGGCGACGCCTGGCATCCCGCCGCCGCAGCAGCCGCAGGGCGCGACCCGCGGCGCCCCAGGTGAGTTCACCCGGATGTTTCAGTCGCCAGGACAACCCTTCCCGCCAGGGCAGCCGGCCCCGCCGATGATGACGCCAGCTCCGCCAGTGTCCTCCAGTGGGTCGGGTGAGTTCACGCGCCTCTTCGGCGCCGAGGGCGCACAAGGCGAGCAGCCCAGGGTGCCGTCCGCGCCGCCACCGCCCGCCCAGCCTCGCGGGGCGACCGGCGTGTTCGCATCGCCCGCGCCATCGGGGCCCGTCGCGCAGCCCGCGGCGGCCGCTGCTCCGGGCGAGTACACGCGCCTGTTCGGCACGCCCGCTCCCTACGCCGCCACCGAGACCGCGCCGCCACCGCCGCCCCCCCCGGGTCTGGCCTCGCTGCCTCCGCCCGCCGCCGCGGCAATAGCTCCTGCGCCACCCCGGCCGGCACGGCCGTCCCTTTTGCCGGTGATCATCGTCGTGGCGGTCGTGCTGCTGGCCGGCCTGGCTGTGCTGGGCTACTTTCTGATGCGGCACCACTGAGCGGCCGCCGCCGAAGGCGTCTGAGAAAATCGGGCTGGCAGCACGCACACCACGCGCGAGCGCTCGATGGCTTCCAGCTCCGCCTTGCTGAGCGCCTTCAATCTTCGTCGTGTCCCTTATCGAAGAGGGAAGTCGGCGAACTTGCCGGTGCAGGCGTTTCTCACGCTCGCCCCGGCGCTGCCCGAGACCGTCACGTCCTCGCCCGTCACCTGGAGATTGAACTCGCCCGGCCCGAGCTTCACATCCGCGTGCTTCGCCGACACCCTCACTTGCGCGGGATCGTCGAACACGACGTTGTCGAACTGAATGCCCAGGCGATGCGTTCGATCAAGACCTTCCAGCGTCACCTTGCCGCCGCCTTCGGCCCGTACGTTGCGAACGATGATGTCGCGGAAGACCGGCGGCCGGTTGCCCGTCTGGCTGACGTGCGCGCTATAGCTGGTGTCCATCAGGATCGGGTCGGCCGTGTCGCGGATGCAGACGTCTTCGAACACGACGTCGTGCACCAGCCCGCCGCGCGTGCTGTTCGACTTGATCCGCAGCCCGTTGTCCGCGCCGTCGATGGAAAGGTCCGACACGCGAATGGCGCTGGCGCCGCCGTCCGTCGGACTGCCGATCGACATGCCGTGCCCCGAATAGAAGTGGTTGTGCACGATGCTCATGTGAGTGGTCGGTGCGCCCGCCGGCGCCTTGATCGCCACCTGGTCGTCGCCCGTGTGGATGTAGCAGTGCGTGATGGTCACGTTGGTCGAATTGCCCGGATCGATGCCGTCGGTGTTGCGCGCCCGCTCCGGCGACCAGATCTTGACGCCCCACGCCGTGAATCCATTGCCGCCGTTGTAGCCGACGTGGAAGTTCGGCGAATTCATGAGCGTGATGCGGTAGAGCGTGAAGTTGTCACAGCCGTTCAGCGCGATCAGCCGCGGGTTGTTCTGGCTCCCGCCCGTGCGCGCCCGGTCCGCCAGGTTCCACCAACTGATGTCTTGCCCGAGAATCGTCTCCCCGCCGCGCCCGTCGATCACGCCGTCGCCCATCACGCCCGCGTCGGGAGCGCCGTCGCCGGTGATCAGCGCCTGGCAGCCGTGACCTTCCTGGCTGATCGTGCCGCAGGCGCCCGGCTTCCGATCGTAGTCGCGCGGGTTCCGGGAGGCGTACAAATACGCCCCGCGATCGACCACCAGGGTCACGCCGCGCCGCAGTTCGAGAGGCCCGGAGAGAAATGCGTCGGTCCGCTGCGACGCGGGCTGAAGCACGACCGCGCCGCCAGCCGGGCATCCGTCCAGCGCCGCTTGGATGCGGGCGGTGTCCAGCTTGCTTTCATCTTCCGGCGCGATTGAGGTCCCGGCCCGCCCGATCTTCGCCTTCAGGGTCGTGCAGGGGAGAGGAATCGAGGGTTCGACGACCTTTCGGGTGTCCTGGGCAGCGCCGGGGAGCACGAACCAAGCCACTGCGAGCGCGGTAGCGATTATCTTCATATCGATTACTGATTATCACTAAGACTGACCCGAAATCCAACGGCTGTCTCTCCTCCTCCTTCTCTTGGCCGCGCTCGCCCAGCCCGCTTTTCTCACCACGACCGTAGCGAGGCGCGATGAGTGGGCTGCAAAAGCGTCAAGCGATGCCACAAGGCGCGCCCGCGGCCGTCGCCCGGAGGTCCGTGACGGATCGAGGGCCCCGGCCGAGCGCAACTTGAGTAGATGCGGCTCTATCGCGCGCCGCAGCAGGTTGTTGGTGAAACATCCGGGCTAGATCTGGTCGAAATGCGTCTCCCGGGCGGGGAGCACATCGCGGTCGCCGGCCACCCACACGTACAGGGTCGGCAGCAGGAAGATGCTCAGCAGCAGGTCGGAGATGAGCCCGCCCACAATGACGATCGCAAAGGGCCGCTGCGAGTCGGAACCGATCGCGTGCGACAGAGCGGCGGGCAGCAATCCCAGCGTGGCCACCAGCATCGTCATTATGATGGGGCGGAGTCTGAGCACGGCTCCCTCGACCGCGGAGTCTTCAAGCGAGAACCCGCGCGCACGGCGCTGGTTGATGTACTCGATCAAGATCACCCCGGTTTGGACTGACACCCCGAACAGCGCCAGGAACCCGATGCCCGAAGAGACGCTGAAATTGGTGCCGGTGACCAGTAACGCCAGCACGCCGCCAATCGGTGCCAGCACCAAAGTGACCATAATCAACAGCGCCCACTTGAAGGACTTGAACATCGTATAGAGGATGATGAAGATCAGCAGGACGGTGATGGGCACGATGACGCCCAACCGGGCCGCGGCCCGCTTTTCGCTCTCGTATTCACCGGCCCAGTCGATGGCATACCCGAACGGCAGCTTCACCTGGCGGCTGACCTTGGTGATGGCCTCCTCGACGGCGCTCCCGAGATCGCGGCCCCGGACACTGTACTTGATGGCCACATAGCGCCGATTTGCTTCCCGGTAGATCTCGGAGGCGCCGTCCGTCACGTTCACTCTGCAGAGCTGCGCGAGAGAGACGCGCTCACCGGAAAGCGCCAGCAGCCGGATGTTCTGAATCGCCTCCTTCGTATCGCGGTAGGGCGCCAGATAGCGCACCACCAGGTCGTAGCGCTGCTCGCCCTGGAGCACCTGGCTGACAGGGCTGCCACCGACGGCCGTCTGGATCGCGTCCTGAATATCGGCCACATTGATCTGATACCGGGCGGCTGTCGGCCGGTCCACGACGAAGTTGAGGTTCGGCTGGCCGAGAACGCGAAACAACCCGAGGTCCACGATCCCGCGCACCCCCTGCATGATGTCGACGATTTGCTGGCCTCTCTTTTCGAGCAGGCTCAGGTCGTCGCCATAGATCTTCACGACAAGCTGCCCCTTGACGCCGCTGACCGCCTCTTCCATGTTATCGGCGATGGGTTGAGAGAAGTTCCAGATCGCGCCCGGTATCCTCTCGAGCTCGCGATTCATCGCGACGATGAGTGCGTCCTTGTCCTGGTGGAAAACGGGGCGCCATTGGTCCCTGGGCTTCAGGTCCACGAAGTATTCCGTGTTGAAGAAGCCGGTCGTGTCCGTTCCGTCGTCGGCACGCCCGACCTGGCTGGTTGCGACCGTGACCTCCGGAAACGATGCAAGCACGCGCCTGCCCTGGTCCGCCACGCGAATGCCCTCCGATGGCCCGGTGCTCGGCGCCAGCGTGCCGCGGACCCAGATGGCGCCTTCGTCCAGGTGAGGCAGGAACTCGGAACCGATGGCCCCGCCAAAAGCCAAATAGGCCGCCGTGGCAGCCCCGAGTACGCCCACTCCGATAGGCGCCCAACGATGGCGGATGCCCCATCTCACAGCCGTGCGATAGCGGGACGTCAGAAAGCCCATGATCGGATTGCGCCACTCGCGCGCGCCTTTCCTCAGCAGGAGACTGGCCAGCACGGGAGCGATGACCATGGAGAACAACAGTGCGCCCAACAGCGCAAAGGCTACCGTCCAGGCCATGGGCTTGAAGAGGCGGCCCTCTACGCGCTGCAGCGTGAAGATCGGTATGTACGCGGTGATAATGATGGCGATCGCGTAGAAGACGGGACGCTGGACCTCGTGGGCGGCCACGCGAATGCGCTCGCCCACCGTGCCGGCTTCGCGTCGGCTCAGGTGACGGACGATGTTTTCGACCATCACGACCGTGCCATCGACAACCATGCCGAAATCCAGTGCGCCCAGCGACAGCAAGTTCGCCGGAATGTGCCTCAGATCGAGGCAGATGGATGCGAACAGCAGCGAAAACGGGATCGTCAGGGCCACAATCAACGCGCCGCGAACATTGCCCAGAAACAGAAACAGCACCACCGCGACCAGAAGAATCCCCTCGCTGAGGTTGCGTAGCACGGTGTGCGTCGTGTAGTGGACCAGGTCGCTTCGATCCAGAAATGGAACGACCTTCACGCCGGGGGGCAGAATATGATCGTTCAGTTCCTTGACCTTGGCTTGAATACCCCTTAGGGTGGACTCGGCTTCCGCTCCTTTGCGCAGCAGCACGATACCTTCAACCACGTCGTCGTAATCGATGATCCTCCCGTCGGCGCGGTGAATGGCCCTGCCGTTCTTGCCAAGCCGGATCTTCGGGCCCTGCGCCACCACGGCGATGTCTTTGACGCGCAGCGCTGTCCCGTTCTGGGTCTTGATGACGGTGTTCTCTATATCCTGGACGTTGGTCACCAGTCCGACGGCTCGAACGTTGATCTGCTGGAGCCCCGCTTCGATGAAGCTCCCTCCCGCATTCACGTTGTTGTTCGCGAGTTGCTGCTCGACCTGGGCGATGCTCAGCCCGTAGGCGACCAGCTTGTCCGGATCGACGCGGACCTGATACTCGCGCATCATGCCGCCGAGGCTCGAGACGTCAACGACGTTGGGCACGGACCTGAACTGCTTCTCGAGAACCCAGTCTTCGAGCGACTTCAGTTCCATCACGTCGTACTGCGGATTCGTGCTGATCAGGTGGTAGAAGTAGATCTGCCCGACGGGGCTCCAGTCCGTTCCCATTTGCGGTTGCAGTCCGGTTGGCAAGTTCACCTGCGAGAGTCTTTCCAAGACCTTCTGGCGGTTCCAGTCATTGTCGGACTCATCGTCGAAGATGAGCATCAGGCTGGAGAGGCCAAAGAGGGACATGGACCGCAGATGGGCCAGGTGAGGAATGCCGTTCATCACGGTTTCGAGCGGGACCGTAACCTGCTGCTCCACCTCTTCGGCGGCCCGACCCGGCCACTGGGTGATCACTTGAACATAGTTGTTCGCAACGTCGGGGTACGCTTCGACCGGCAACCGGTGAAAGGAAATGAGACCCCATGCGAACAGCAGGACTGCGATCGCGAGGACGAGAAATCGATTGTCCAGCGCGAAGTCAATGAGCGCACGGATCATTACCGTTCCACGGTGTTCTGCAATACGAGGGCGTTCGCCACCACCTGCTGGCCCGGGCCGATTCCAGAGACGATTTCCTGCATGTTGCCGGGAAGCATGTTTCCGGCCACCACTTCCAGGCGCCGGAATTGACCGCCGCCTATCGGCGCGTAGACCCAGTCGCGGTCATGCAAATGCAGGACCGCCGTGGCGGGAACTTTTGCGTGTCTTGCCCAATCCAACCCGTGAAATGTCGCGGTGACGAACATGCCCAGCCGCAACATCCCTGGATTGTGAACTTCCAGCCGAACCTTCGCTGTGCGAATGCTGGGATCGAGGATCGGGCTGATATTGCCGATGCGGGCTTTGCGGACCAGGTTGGGGTAGGCGCTCATACGGATGTCGGCATACTCGCCGATGTGCACATACCGAAGGTCGTTCTCATACACATCGCACATGATCCAGACCTTCGAGAGATCTGAGATCGTAAAGAGGTTCGGCGAGTTGTCGAGAGTCTTCACACCGGAGGCGGCGGTCACGTTCTGTTCAGTGATGACCCCGCTGGCGGGAGCATAGATGTCGATCAGCGCGCTGGGGTGGTCCGCATCGGCGCCCAGCAGCCGCAGGCGCGTCCGCGCCGTCTCCACGGTGACCGCGGCCTTGGTGGCGGCATCCTGCGCCACCTCCAGGTCCCTTTGGGCGATCGCCCCTTTGTCGAACAGAACCTTGGCGCGTTCGAATTGCGCTCGTGTGAGAGTCTCATCGGCCATCGCCTGCCGGTAGTCGGAAAACGCCTGCGCCACCTCCGAGCTTTGCACGCGCATCAAGAGCTGGCCCTTGGTAACGCTGTCTCCGATCCGCGCACGAATGTCCACCACCCGGCCCGAAGCCAGAGAGATCACCGGGATGCTTCGGGACACATCCGGACTGACGACACCAGTGGCTCTCAAATCCGGCGCTGAAACGTGTTCTTCGGCCGCGGCGAGAGGAAACCGCTCCGGATGGCTCACCTTGGCGATGCTGCTGTCCGGGGCGCGCTCGACCGTTGCCGGCGGCGGCGCCTCGGCGGCCGAATTCGCGCTGACTCTCCCGCCGCAGCCGGCGAGCGCAAGCGCAAAGACGGCGCATACAATGGTTTCCACGAAGAGGTTACGATTCATTGGATCACCTCACGACCCACCGCCAGGTTGAGCTGATTGGCGGCATTCAGATAAGCTCCGACCAGGTTCAAATAGCTCACTTGCACGCCCCGATAGTCCTGCTGGGCCTGAAGAAAATCGAGTAGCGACGCTCCGCCGCGCTGATACGAGTACGTGATGGTGTCCCGGATTCGCACTGCCTGCTGCAAATACTGCGCCTTGTAAGGCCGCAGCCGGGCCAGATTGCTGTTCAAGGTCGCGTACGCGGAGTCGATATCGCTGAAAACTTGTGCCTCGGCCGCGGTTCTCAGCCGCTCGTTGCGGCGAATGTCCAGTTGAGTGCGCAGCTTCTCTCCCTGGTTCCGATCGAAGATGCGCAGCGGAATCGACACGCTGAGGCCGATGTAGACGGGGATGGGAGGGTTTCGGGCGAAATCCATGGAGAAGGTCGGATCGGTAGAGCCATTGGCCACGGCAAGACGGTGGTCGGTCTTTGCCTTCTCAATCGACTGAAGGGCGGCCCTGAGATCGGGCCTGGTTTCGAGCGCCATCTTGCGAAGCTCGTCGAGAAGGAGAATCTGTTCGGTAAGATCGAACGGCCCCGTTACATCAAACTGCTCTATCGGGGTCCGGTCGTTCAGCAAAGTCAGTAACTGGATCTTCGCCGTCCGGACGTTCACTTCCGCTGTTTGCAGATCGGATTCGTACTGGACGCGCTGCAGCTCCAGGCGGTCCAGATCCACCCGCGCGATGTCGCCCGCATTGTAGCGATCGCGGCTGACCGCCAGCACGCGGTCATAGTAGCCGAGGTTCTCTCTTGCCAGTGCGAGGATTGCCTTTGCCTGCAAGGTCTGGACGAACGCATTCCGCAAGTTGAACAGAAGAGTCCTTTCCTGATCGGCGAGTTGGGACTGCGCGATCGCGGTCGCCTCCTGTGCGCTCGCGCGCCGGAATTCCCGCTTGTGGTGGCGCTCGTACAAGTAGCCTGCCGAGACAAGCGGAAGCGCGTTCGCGAACGGACGATACGGGTTTCCGGTGAAAGGGTTCATCTGGTCGATGGTCGAAGTGATCGAGGGGTTCGGGCGCAGATACGCCGTGATCTCCTCTGCCCGGGATTCATCGATGCCGATTCGAGCTGCCTGCAATGTCGGATTGCTCGCTTCGAACTTGTCGCGGATCTGCTGCCAGGTATACGGAGTCTGTGCCTGAGCAGACTCGTTCAAGCAAGCGGTCAGGAGAATCGCAACACCGAGCTGCCACAGAACGCCCGGCAGAGAGTGCCAATAACGGCGGCGTGCGCCCAAGAGCTGAGCGCTGTCAGTTTGGCGCTTGGCTCGAAATCGGGAATCAGCGTACAGTGCGGCGCCCGTCATCGCGACGAGTGCCAGGAATGCCAAGCCAAGCGACCCAGGCGAGGCGATTTCACCTGACCTCGGATCGGCAAACACCGCGAGCAGCAGCATCGTCGCGGTGACGAGCCCGAACAAAGCGGCTATGGGCCTCACAGTGGGAAGCTTCAACTTGTTCCTGTTCCTCCGGCGTATGCGCTTCTGCGACATCCGAACTGCGTCCCTCTGCTCCTTCCTGTCGGACACGCTTCACCAGACTCCCGCCGCTGTGGAAGGCATAGCAATACCTGCCTTAGTCTATGAGTCCGGGCCGTGTCGAGCTAGCTTCGTTCGGTGATTACGGCACATCTTTCGTTTAGATCTTTCGGTTCCCTCCGATGACGCAGTGCCCGTGCTGGTGCAGGCGAGCGCCCGGCTGCTATGGCGGGCCTGAAAGCGTTCTGTGGGGCTCATCTATCTTTCGGCTAGATCTTCCGCATCGCAAGGAAGCGAGTCTTTAGCGGGGCTGCTTCGCTAAAATGGATAAGAGAGGCACGTGAATCCAATCATGCCGCAGGCATCGCTCTCGAGCTTCCTGCACGGCAGCCGCTCAGCGTCCTTGGGACGGGCCGCTGTGGCGATTGCGATCATTGCGCTTGTCGATTGGCGTTTTGACGTCAACATCTCGTTCGGCTTCCTGTATCTGTTTCCGATGCTGATGGTAGGCGCTCATCTCACGCGTTGGCAGATCGCCGCCGTGGCGGCGCTCTGCACGGGCCTGAGTGAGGCCTTTGGTGCTTTCCCCTGGACCGTGCAGCTCGGTGTGCCGAGGTTGATCCTCACGTTTGCCGCGTTTCTTGGCGCAGGCATCTACGTTTTTGGGTCGGTGCGGAACCGGCGGCTGGCGGACCAGCACCTGGCGGAACTGGAGCAGCAGGCAGAACTGCGTCGCGAAGCAGAGGAACAACTGCGGGTTCTGATCGAAAGCAGCCCGGCGAGTATCTTCACGCTGAATATGGACAGGAAGGTTCTGCTTGCCAATGAGGCTGCGCACAGGCTGCTCGGCGTCGATCAGGGCAAGCTGGAAGGCCAGCCAGTCGCGCGCTACCTGCCGGCGCTGGCGAGCGTGCCACTCAGCCAGCAGGTGTCGCTCTTCCGAACCACCATGGAGTGCCGAGGCCGGCGCCAGGATGGCGAAGTGTTTCTGGCACAGATATGGTTCTCGACGTACAAGACGGCGTCTGGCCCCCGGCTTGCCGCCGTTGTATTCGACGGTTCCGAGGAACTTCGTGACCGCGAGGAGTACAGCCTCCAGCAATTGCTGGCCGGATCGAAAATCGTTGTGAGCGCGGTGTGTCACGAGATCCGCAACATTTGCGGCGCCATCGCGGCAGTCCACTCCAAGCTGGCGCGCGAGGAGATCTTGTCCCGGAATGAGGATTTCGTGGCTCTCGCCGGCCTGGTGGAAGCCTTGGGGCGCATGGCGGGCTTGGAGCTGCGGCAAACCAAGCGGCTCGAAGCCGAGCGTATCGATGTGCATTCGGTGCTCGAGGAACTGCGAATCGTGATCGAGCCGGAGCTGCGCGATGCGGGGATTTCTATTCGCTGGGACCTGCCCGAGGACGTCCCTCCGGTCTGGGCTGAGCGCCAGGCTTTGCTGCAGGCGTTCTTGAACCTCGTGAAGAACAGCCAGCGCGCGATGGAGGGTCAGCGCACCGGGGAACTGATTGTCAGACTATCCTCGGAGGGAGACGCTGTCGTGGTTCGGTTCATTGACAAGGGACACGGCGTCGCGAAGCCTGAGCACTTGTTCAAGCCCTTCCAGCAGGGCGCTGCCGCGACTGGTTTGGGACTGTACTTGTCGAGGGCGTTCGTGCGCGCGTTCCGCGGGGACGTCCGATACGAGCCCCAACCCTCCGGATGCTGTTTTGCGGTGGTTCTGACTCCGGCCACGGAGCAGGACGAGGAGACCTGGACAGGCGATGACGGCGAGAACCCGGCTGTTACTGCTGGACGACCACGCGCTCTTTCGGGAGAGCCTCAGCCAGCTTCTGGACACTGAGCCCGACTTCCGGATGGTGGTGCACTGCGCTACCTGCGAGGAG
>JBEKLJ010000088.1:0-13723 GCA_050010255.1 Bryobacteraceae bacterium | reverse complement strand
GGAAGACCACTTCCTTGCCCGCTTGCTGTTGGGGCTTGATCTCCGGCAGTAACAGTTCTGCCCAGCCTTCCGCACTATGCACGTTGCCCGGACGCAGCTTCGCAGCGAGACAGTCGCCCTCCCCGTTGAACAGCAATAGCGGGTGATAGCAGGTGGACTCGAAGTGCCCGTTATAGGCGCTGTTCTCCTGCTGCCCGTACACCGGGATCTCGGTGCTGTCCATGTCCAGCACCACCCGCTGCGGCGAATCGATCGCTTCCGCCCGTGCAACCAGCTCCCGGTTGATCACGGCCAGCCCAGAGAGATTCTCTTCTTGGGTCAACAACTCCGTCTCGAACGACTGCAAGCGGGAGGTCAGCGCCGCCCCACGCTCCCAGATTCTTTCCGAGCCCATGAGCCGGAAGGTCGGATCCTGTGCAAGACGCTCGGCATCGTTCACGTCTTCGTATCCAGCCAAGCGGCTGTACACGGCCTGACGCAACAGATCGGCCATCGGCAATTGCGTGTTCTTCCCTCGTGAGTCGGTCAGGTGTTCGCTGATGAGTTCGCTCAACCCCAGGCGCTCATCCAACTCTCGCACCAAGAGCAGCCCACCGTCGGAAGTCACGCGTGATCCTTGGAAATCAACCTTCAAAGAGCTGTTGAACGAGAGCTGAAACGGCCGGTTTTGTTGTTCACCCATTGGGTACGAGCCTCCGGAGTGTCCTTTGCGCCCTCAAAACCGCATGGATACTGGCGTTGGCCCGATCATACGGCGGTTTAGGCCAACTTCAAAAAGGAAATGTGGGACCAAACCTAATGCCATACGGGTTGCGCGTGTTCGCCGCCCGGCCCCGTCGTCCGAGCCGAAATCGCAGCCTGTTTTTTTGAGACAGAGATCTGCGATTTTCGACAGGATCGTTACCGCGCGGCCTACTCAGCCCCGCAGAGCAGACCCTGTGGCCCAACTCGACTACGTGCATTCGGTTTTGAGACTGAATTATGAGACTCTGAAAGGGCTGATTTCATTGGCCTCGCCGAGCGTTGCAAAAACTACCCTTTGTGAGACGGAAGTGCGAGCGTCGCAATCGGAGCCAATCTGTTTGTCACGCGCTCGCGGACGGCGCGTCGCCTGCTTGAAAGTGCCCGCTTTGGGAAGCGGCGCGCGAACAGCCATCGATACGCCGCGCAGCGTTTACCTTCGTCCCCGATCAACTTGACGGGAAACGCCCAAACCGGAAACTGACCCACTACCTGGAATAAACTGGCAGGGGCATGCTCAGCCCCCGCCGCGGCCACGATCGGCCGGCTGGCTACGGGATAATAGGGAACTTGAAGGTTTATCTCTACTACATTGGTAAGCCACGGGATGCGCAGGCCAATGCGATGGCCCAGGAGTACGTGAAGCGCACCACGCGCTACCTGCCCTGCGAGATGCGGGAGATACGCCCCGGCCGCTTCGATCCCTGGGCGCGGCATCCGGCCGCGGCCAAGATCCTGCTGGACGCCGCGGGCCGCGCCATGGATTCAGCCGCCTTCACGGCGCTGGTTTCGAAGGCCGGGATGGAGGGCCGCGACCTGGTGTTCCTCCTCGGCGGCGCTGACGGCCTCCCGGCCGAATGGAAACCGCGGGCGGACCTGCTGCTGGCGCTCTCGCCGCTGACCCTCCCGCACGAGCTGGCCCGGGTCCTGCTGGCCGAGCAGATCTATCGGGCAGTGACCACACTGCGGGGGCATCCCTACCCGCGATAGGCCGGCGGCGGGGCTGTGCTACCGTAACAGCAATGGCCTCCCCCCACGGCCTGTTGATCGTCTTTACCGGCGACGGCAAGGGCAAGACCACGGCCGCGATGGGGGTAGCGCTGCGCGCGGCTGGCCACGGCTTCAAGACCCTGATGCTCCAGTTCATCAAGGGCTCGTGGCACTATGGAGAGTTGGACGCCGCGCCGATGTTGGGCGGCGCCTTCGAGATCCGGCCCATGGGCCGGGGTTTCGTGAAGGTGGGCGCCGAGAAGCCCGATCCCGAGGACGTGCGGCTGGTCGAGGAGGCCTGGGAGGCCGCCCTGGAAGCGATGCAGTCGGGGCGGTACGAGCTGGTGATCCTGGACGAGATCAACTACGCGGTCCACTACGGCATGCTGCCGATCGAGCGCGTGCTGGAGGGGCTGGCTGCGCGGCCCGAGCGCGTCCACGTGATTGCCACCGGAGCCCAGGCGCGCCCGGAGCTGATCGAGGCGGCCGACCTGGTGAGCGAGATCCGGGAGGTCAAGCACCCGTTCCGCCAAGGGGTGCTGGCCGAGAGAGGTATCGATTACTAAATGCCTTGGTTCAGTAAAGAGAAGAGGGACAAAGCGGCCACCAACGGCGAGCGCAAAGTGCGCACCGAAGGGCTGTGGCTGAAGTGCGACGGCTGCCGCCAGATCATCTGGAAGAAGGCGCTGGAGGAGAACCTGAACGTCTGCCCGCGCTGCAATTTCCACTTCCGGATCGACGCCCGGACCCGGCTAAGGCAGCTCTTCGACGGTCCTTGGGAGACTTACGACGACGCGCTGGCCTCGAGCGACCCGCTCGGGTTCGTCGATTCCAGGGCCTATAGCGAACGGCTGAGCAGCGGGCAGAAAGCCACCAACCTCTCCGACGCCCTGATCTCGGCCGCGGGAACGCTGGCCGGGCGGCGGGTTTACATCTGCGCGTTCGAGATGAAGTTCATCGGCGGCAGCGTGGGCGCGGTAGTCGGCGAGAAGATCACCCGCGCCATCGAGCGCTCGATCGCGCAGCGCCAGCCGATCGTCATCGTCTCGGCCTCCGGCGGCATGCGCATGCAGGAGGGCGCGGTGAGCCTGATGCAGATGGCCAAGATGTCGGCCGCCGTGATGGCGCTCGACGAGGCCGCCATCCCGCTGATCAACGTGCTGTCCGACCCGACCACCGGCGGAACCACCGCCAGCTTCGCCATGCTCGGCGACCTGAACATCGCCGAGCCCGGCGCCCAGATCGGCTTCGCCGGCCCGCGCGTCATCGAGCAGACCATCCGCCAGAAGCTGCCCGAGGGCTTCCAGCGCGCCGAGTTTCTGCTCAAGAACGGCATGGTCGACGCCGTGGTCAAGCGCCCCGAGATGAAGCAGTTCATCGCCAAGTCGCTCGACTTCTTCTGCGGCCCGGTGGGGTAGGACTGTAATCCGTCCGCAAGAACGCGCAGCGGGCACGAACTCAGACGACGGGGGCAGTGCGCTGGGATGCGGCCTCCATCCAGCGGGCGCAGTCGGCGCTCGCCGTAGCGCGGGCACTTTTGCCTGCCGCGTCGCCACTCCTGGCGACGCAGGGCGAGTGCGGGGAGAGACCGGGGAAGCGTGGTGCTAGACGTCGGCTGAAGCCGACGCTGCAAGCTGAAGCTCGCGCCACGACAGGAGCTGCGCTGGCTTACGGACGGATTGGGGTAGGACTCACCGCAGAGACGCAGAGAGAAGAATAAGAGAGAATGGTGACTGCATTCCTCGGCGGACTCTGCGCCTCCGCGGTGAATCCATGGTTCAGCTTTCCGGCGCCTCCAAACGCTACGGGCACAAGCTCCTGTTCGAAAACGCCGACTGGCTGGTGACGCCCAACGACCGCGTCGGGCTGGTGGGCGCCAACGGGACGGGCAAGAGCACGCTGCTCAAGATCCTGGCCGGGCTGGAGACGCTCGACGCCGGCCAGCGCACTGCCCCGCGCGCGCTCAGCGCGGGCTACCTGGCCCAGGACGGCCTGACGCTCTCGGGCCGCACCGTCTTCGCCGAGTGCCTCTCGGTGTTCTCCGGCGTGCACGCCATGGAGGATGAGATCGAGCAGCTCACGCGCCGCATGGGGGAACTCGACCCCGCCGGCAGCGAGTACCGCGAGGTCGCCGACCGGTTCCACGAGCTCGAGAGCGGGCTGCGCAACCTGGACGCGTATTCCATCGAGGCCCAGGTGGGGGCCGTGCTCACCGGCCTGGGCTTCTCCAAGCCAGACTGGAGGCGGCGCACCGAGGAGTTCTCCGGCGGCTGGCAGATGCGCATCGCGCTGGCCCGGCTGCTGCTCGAAAAGCCCAACCTGCTGCTGCTTGACGAGCCCACCAACCACCTGGACCTGGAAGCGCGCAACTGGCTGGAGGATTACCTGGGGGCGTATCCCTACGCCTTCGTCGTGGTCTCGCACGACCGCTACTTCCTCGACGTCACGGTGCGAAAGATGGCCGAGCTTTGGAACCGCGCGCTCCACTTCTACCCGGGCAACTACGAGAAGTACGCCGCGCTGCGCGACCAGCGGCGCACCCAACTGGAAGCGGCCTACCGCAACCAGCAGGACCGCATCCGCCAGCTCGAGGCCTTCATCAACCGCTTCCGCTACCAGGCCACCAAGGCCAAGCAGGTGCAGAGCCGCATCAAGGAGCTGGAGAAGATCGAGCGCATCGAGGTCCCGCCCCAGGAAAAGGCCATTCACTTCAGCTTCCCGCAGCCGAAGCCGAGCGGGCGCGTGGTGGCCGAGTTCAAGGACGTGACCAAGTGCTACGGCGAGCGGGCGGTGTTCAAGGGCGTGAGCTTCATCATCGAGCGCCGCGACCGCGTGGCCCTGGTGGGCGTCAACGGCGCGGGGAAATCGACCCTCATCAAGATCCTCACGGGCATCGAGCCGCTCACCGCGGGCGAGTTCACGCTGGGGCACAACGCCAGCCCGGACTACTTCGCGCAGGACCAGTACAAGGAGCTCGACCCCGAGGCGCGCCTGCTCGACGAAATGGCCTCCGTGACGCCGCGAACGCCGCTGGTCGAGCTGCGGAACCTGCTCGGCTGCTTCCTGTTCTCCGAAGAGGACGTGTTCAAGAAGATCGGCGTGCTCTCCGGCGGCGAGCGGAACCGGTTCGCGCTGGCGCGGCTGCTGGTTCGGCCGTCGAACTTCCTGCTGCTGGACGAGCCGACCAATCACCTGGACCTGCGCGCCAAGGACGTGCTGCTGGAAGCGCTCGAAGAGTACACCGGCACGGTGGTTTTCGTTTCGCACGACCGCTACTTCATCGACCGGCTGGCCACGCGCATCTTCGAGATCGCCGGCGGACAGGTGAACGTCTACCCGGGCAACTACGAAGACTACCTATGGCGGAAGTCGGGCGGCGGCGCAGCGCCGCCAGACACCGCGGACGCAACCGGGCCGCGGCTGTCAGGGAGCGGAGCGGTTTCCGCGCCCGAATCCGCCGCCGGGGACGCGCGCTCCAAGCGTCTCAACCCTATCAAGCTGCGCCAGCTCCAGGAGCGTGCCGAATCCCTCGAGGACGAGATCGCGAAAGCCGAGAGCGAGATTGCCGGCTACGAAACCGCCCTGTCGCGTTTCATCAGCGCCGAAGAGAGCGTGCGCGTGGCTTCTCTGCTCGAGAAACGCCGCGGCGAGCTCGCGGCCCTGATGAGCGAGTGGGCGGAGATCTCGAGCCAGATCGAAAGCGCAAGCTGAAAGCTGGTAGCTGACAGCTTCTTCTCTGCTACACTGGCAAAGAAAAGGCGAAGGCGGCAGTGAGCGACATCGGGGACCAACTCGCCGCGCTGAGGCGCAAGGTAGCTCGGATCGACAAGAAATACGCCGCCGGATTGCCCGCGCGGCCCGCTCCGCCGACCGACTCGCGCCCGGCGCGCTACTTCATCGAGGAGTGGATGACCGGCGAGGTCGTCGAGACGCCCTACGGCCACCACTTCGAGACCGAGCGGCTCTGGGAGCGCCACCGCCGCCACGGCTCCATGGACATTTCCAACCTGTTCGAGCTGCCCGAGGACCTGCTCGGCCCGCTGGGCCAGGGCGAAGTGCCCGCGCGCCCGGCCACGCGCTGGGCCTTCCTGGACACGGAGACCACGGGTCTGGCCGGCGGCACCGGGACTTACGCGTTCCTGATCGGCGTCGGGCGCATCTGCCCGGAGGGCTTCCGCGTGCGGCAGTTCTTCATGCGGGACTATGGCGAGGAGTCGAGCCTGCTGTGGGGGCTGGCCCAGCACCTGGCCGAATTCGACGTGCTGATCACTTACAACGGCAAGACCTACGACCAGCCGCTGCTGGAGACGCGGTACCGCATGGCGCGGATGCGGCCGCCCTTCGGGCGCCTGGCGCACCTGGACCTGCTGCACGGCGCGCGGCGGCTTTGGAAGCTGCGCCTGGAGAGCTGCCGGCTGGTGGACCTGGAGAACCAGATCCTGGGCGTGGAGCGCGAGGGCGACCTGCCGGGGGAGATGATCCCTTACGTCTACTTCGAGTACCTGCGGACGCAGCAGGCCTGGCGCGTGGTGCCCATCTTCCACCACAACGCCATGGACCTGCTGGCGACGGCGTGCCTGGCCGCAATCGTCCCGCTGGCTCACCGCGAGCCGGAGGCCATGCGCCCGGCGCACGGAGCGGACCTGATCGGGCTGGCGCGCTGGTTCTTGAATACGGCGCTCACAGCGCGGGAGGGCGCCTCCGGCGCGGAAGCGGCGGGCCACGACAAAGCGAAACGCTCGCGCGGGAGTCAGTGGAGCGAGCAACACGAGCAGGCGCTGGCTCTGATGCGCCGCGCGGTCGAGCTGGGGCTCCCGGACGAGCTGCTGTTTCGGGCGTTGTGGGATATTGCGGCGCTCGAAAAGCGGCTCGGCCGGGAGGCGGCGGCCGTGGCCGTGCTTAGCGAACTGGCCTCGACTGCGAACCCCTACCGCGTCCCGGCGCTGGAGGCGCTGGCAAAACACTACGAGCATGGCGAGCCGAACCTCGCCACGGCGCTCGAAATGGTCCGCGCCGCGCGCGCCGTCGCGGACTCCGACGATTTGGCCCGGCGCCAGGCGCGGCTGGAGCGGCGCATGGCTCGCCCGCAGTCCCGGCGGCTGCTGTAAGGCTCGCCTGCGGTCACGGTTCGGAACGGACACCGGACTGCGCGCGCCAGCCCTTACAGCAGCGCCCCGATTGCCTCCCACTTCCGGCCCTGGGACTCAGCCACGCCGGGGTAGGTCACGTGCCCCTGGTAGGTGTTGACGCCCTCGCGGATCGCCGGGTGCTCCTGGCAGGCCCCTTCGAAACCCTTGTTGGCGATCTCGAACAGGTAAGGGAACGTGGCATTGGTGAGCGCGAGGGTCGAGGTATGCGGCACGGCCGCCGGCATGTTCGAGACGCAGTAGTGCAGCACGCCGTCCACGAAGTAGATCGGGTCGGTGTGAGTCGTGGGATGCGAGGTTTCGAAGCAGCCGCCCTGGTCGATGGAAACGTCGACCATCACCGCGCCCTTCTTCATCCGCGGGACCATGTCGCGGCGCACGAGCCTGGGCGTCGAGGCTCCGGGGATCAGCACGCCGCCGATGACCAGGTCGGCGCTGCGCAGGCTCTCGCGGATGGTCCAGACGTTGGAGGCCAGCGTAAACACTTGGCCGCCGAAGATGTCGTCGAGCTGGCGCAGGCGGTTGAGGTTCTTGTCGATGATGGTGACGTGCGCGCCCATGCCCACGGCAACTTTGGCGGCGTTGGAGCCGACGACGCCGCCGCCCAAAATGACCACGTTCCCCGCTGCCACGCCGGGCACGCCGCTTAGCAGCACGCCCCGGCCTCCGTTGGGCGCCTCCAGGTAGACCGCGCCGATCTGCACGGCCAGCCGGCCGGCCACCTCGCTCATGGGCGTCAAAAGGGGCAGCGAGCCGTCGCTCTCGCGGATGGTCTCATAGGCGATCGCCGTCACCTTGGCCTCGAGCAGCCGGTCCGTCAGCCGGGGCAGCGGAGCCAGGTGCAAGTAGGTGAACAGGACCAGGCCAGGCCGCAGGAAGTCGTACTCGGATGGCTGCGGCTCCTTGACCTTGACGACCAGATCGGCCTGGGCCCACACCTCGCGCGCCGAGGGCAGCAGCTCGGCTCCGGCCTCCGCGTACTCGTGGTCCGGAATGGCGCTGCCGCTGCCGGCGCCGGCCTCCACCAGAACGCGGTGGCCCGCCTCGAGGAGCGCAATGACGCCGCTATGCACCAGGCCGACCCTGGTCTCGTGGTCTTTGATCTCTTTGGGGACGCCGATGATCATGGTAGTCCTCGCATGGCTGGATCCGCAGGAGCGGGAGCCGGAACTGGAGTGGGCGCGGGCGTGGCGGGGGCCGCCTGGGCCGCCGGTCCCGTCGGAGCGCCGGGCGCAGTCGGCACAGCAGGCGCGGTTGGCCCTGCTGGCGCAGCGGGCGCGGCCAGGCCGCCGGAATCCCGTTTCGGCCCCAGCCCGAGCGCGATCAGCGAGAGTGCGTTCAGCTTCCCGGTCGCTTCGGGGATATTCTGATCCTGCTGGAAGCGCTTCAGCGCCTCGGTCCATTGCGGGCCCCACTCTCCCGTAAGGGGCTCGCTCGAATACCCTCTGCCGATCAACGCCTGCTGGATCTCTTTGTAGCGCTCGGGGGTGGGCGCCATCTGGCCGGCGCGCCAACCCTGGCGCGCTCGTCTGGACCGGCGGCGCCTGGCCGACCGCGCCGCGGGGCGGCGCGGCGTTGCGCTGGAGTGCACGGCCGGCTTCGGGGTCGCGGGGGCGGAGGTGGATGCGGGTGCGGAACCGGCACCGGTGGTGGAAGGCGCCGCCGCCGCGGCGGCCGCAGTGCCCGGCCCGATGACGCTAACAACCAAAAGCAGGGTGGCTAGTTTCCGCAACGGCAACTCCCCATCGAGCACCCGCTGGCCCCGATCCGGGCGGGCTCCCCGGCCGCCCAACTCCGGGCGTCTAGGCATCACGGACTGGCCGGCAGCGTGCCGGCTATGAAGACGGGCTGCCACTGAATCTCACCGCGCGGACCCCGCAAGCCCCGAATGACCCGGAAGGCCACGGGGTCGCCGGGCTTCAGTGTGCCCTGGATTTTCTGCATGTCCTCGACCGAGCTCACCGGGCGGCGGTTGATGGCCACGACGATGTCACGCGGCAGCAGGCCGACATCGTCGCCGAACGACCCCGGGGTCACGCTGGTCACCAGCACGCCACCCCGCTCCTTGAAGCCGATCCTCTCGCGGGCGCCGGGGGAGAGGTTCTGGATCTCCAGGCCGAACTTGACCTGGGTCGGGCTCTCGCCGGCGCCCCGTTCCTCCCTGCGGAAGCGGCGGAATCGCGGGTCGTTGGCCCAGACCTCGGTGCGCTCTCCGATCTTCAACTTGAAGTCGCGGCGCTGGCCGTCGCGCAGCACCGTGACCGTGGCTTCCGAGCCAACCGGGCTGGCCGCGACGCGGGCCACCAGGTCGTCACCGTCCTGGATCGGCTTCCCGTTGTAAGCAATGATGACGTCTTCGACCTTAATGCCGGCCCTCTCGGCGGGCCCGCCCGGCTCGACGTTCACGATGAAGACGCCGCTCTGGGCGCCATAGACCCGCAGCATCTCGGGCTTCTGGTTGGGCTCGAAACCGACGCCGATCGAGCCGCGGGAGACGCGCCCGCTCTTGATGATCTGGTTGTAAACTCCGACCGCGAGATTGATGGGCAGCGCGAAGCCGACGCCCTGGTAGACCCCGCTCTCGGTGGCGATCGCCGTGTTGATGCCGATCACCTGGCCCCGGATGTCCAGCAGCGGTCCGCCGCTGTTGCCCGGGTTGATCGCGGCGTCGGTCTGGAGGAAGCGCTGGAGTTGGTGGTCGGCGCCGATGTCGCGGCCCTTGGCGCTGATGATCCCGGCCGTCACCGTGGCCTCCAGTCCGAAAGGTGAGCCAATGGCTACGCACCAGTCGCCCACCTGGACGGCGTCGGAGTTGCCGATCTTGGCGGGGACCAGCGGCGCGCCATGGTTCTCCAGCTTGATCACCGCCAGGTCCGTCTCCGGGTCCGAGCCGATGAGCCTGGCGTTGTACTCGTGGGGGTCCCCGGTGATCTTCACCTGGATCCGCGGAGCTTCCTCGACGACGTGGTAGTTGGTGAGGATATAACCATTCCGGTCAACAATGACGCCCGATCCTGTCGCCTGGCGCCGGAACTGCCGCTGCGGCAAGTCGCCGAACGGGTCCTGGCCGAAGAAGCGGCGGAAAAAGTCCATCCCGCCCTGATCCTCCTCCTCGCCCTGGGGCGCCTGGTTGCGGCGGCGTGTCTGGGTGCGGCCGGTCTCGCGCGGGCTATAGGTCCAGGTGATGTTCACCACCGACGGCTCCAACTGCTTGGCCAGTTGGGAGAAGGCCGTCGAGAGCTGGACGGGGTTGGGGATCACCAGCGGCGTGGCATCGGCGGCCCCGCTGGTTTGCGGCTTCTCGGCCCGCACCGCCGTGCTCACGAGCGTGCCGATGAGGACGCCGATCGAGAGCGTGAACACCAGCAGGGTGATGGAGAGCAGCTTCTGAGCCCGCAGTTTGGCCAAGAATCGCATCGGTAACACTCCAGCGCAGGCGTCTTCATTATAAAGCCGCGCCACGCCTCGGTAGAGCGGCGCCGAAGCGGGGATCTAGCCCGGCGGAGCCGCGGGTGCGGCGTGCGATCGCAGCTCGACGATCAAGATGCCGGCCAGAATCAGCACCGCTCCGGCGACCCCTCGCGGCGGCAAGACTTCGCCCTCCACCTCGTAGGAAGTCGCGCAGGCGAAAACCGGCTCGAGCGCCAGGATCAGCGCCGTGCGAGTGGGGGTGGTGGACTGCTGGGCCCAGGCCTGGAGCGAGAAGGCCAGTGCCGTGGCCAGCAGGCCGGTGATCAGGAGCGCGACGATCAGGCGCGGGCTCCAGCGTACCTGGATAGGCTCGGCGCACCAGAACGTCCCCAGGGCGAGCGCGCCCGCGACGGCGACCTGCACCAGCGTCAGCGCCTGGAAGCCGAGCCGGGGCGCAAAGCGGCCAACTACGAGCACGTGGGCCGCGAACGCCACGGCGCAGCCGACAGTGAGCAGATCCCCCTGCCCGATCCGCAGCGAACCGGCCCGGAGAGTCAGCAAGGCAAGCCCGGCGGTCGCGACCGCAACTCCCAGCACCTCAGCGCGGCTGGGCGCCCTCCGCCAGAAGAGAGCCCCGAGAACGGGAACCAGAACGATGGACAGCCCCGTGATGAACGCCGATTTCGAAGGCGTCGTGTACCGCAGACCGACCGTTTGCAGCACGTAGCCGGCGAACATCAGCAGGCCGGCTGCGGCCCCGCCGCGCAGGACGAGCCGGGGCTTCTCGAACTTGCTCGACAGCGGCCGGAAGATGACCGCCAGCGCAAGCGCCGCCAGGGTGAACCGCAGCGCCAGGAATAGCAGAGTCGAGGCGTCTTTGAGAGCTTCCTTGACGATGACGAAGGTCGCGCCCCAGACGAAGGAGATGGCGATGAGAGCCAGGTCGGCGCGCCAGCGGTGGGCTGTCCCTCTCAAGTCACATTGTAGCCTCAGGCCTGGATCGGGCCCACCTGCCGACCGAGCCGGATGGGCCAGACGCGGCTCAAAGAAGGCCTAAAAGGCAGCAGCAAGGCCGCCAGAAGGGCGTATACTGCGGTCACGAGGCAGACGGAGCGCATAGGCCAGCAAGAGTCTTGACCCAGCCGCCGGTTCGCGGGCGGAGAGGAGCAACGGGGGGAGGGCGCGCGCGTCTCAGGTAGACCGGCCTATGGGCGAAGAGACATCGAAGGAACCCCATGGAAAAGCTCAACCGCACTCTGAGGATGGCTCTGATCGGCTTGGCGGTCGCCGGGGTGGCAGCAGCCGCCGTTGATCGGTGGGTTCCCCTGGCGGGCGAATGGCGCTTTGCGCTGGACCCGAAGGACGAGGGCATCGCCGCCAGGTGGTTCGGGGAGGAGCTTCGAGAGTTTATACGGCTCCCCGGGACCACCGACGACAACCACAAAGGAGCGCTGAACGAGGCCGTCGAAACCCAGCGACTAACCCGGATCTATCCCTATGTGGGCGCGGCCTGGTATCAGCGGGACATTGAGGTCCCGCGCGCCTGGGCCGGCAAGCGCATCGTGCTTCTGCTGGAGCGCACCAAGAGCAGCCGGCTGTGGGTGGATGGCAATGCCGTCGGCGCGCAGCAGGATTCCCTCGTGGCGCCGCACCTCTATCCGCTGGGCGCGCTCGCCCCGGGGCGGCATCGGCTGACGCTGCGGATCAACAATGCGGAGCTGCCCCCCATCGGAGATCCCCACCAGATCAGCGACCAGACGCAGACCAACTGGAACGGAGTGATCGGCAAGCTTGGCTTGACGGTGACCGACCCGGTGTGGATCGACAATATCCAGGTCTATCCCGAACGTGGTGCGCGGAAGACCCGGGTGCACGTCGAGGTGGGCAACATGGCCGGCCAGCCGGCTGTCGGCACGCTGACCCTGAACGTGGCCAGCGGGAGGAGGGCGTCTCCGCCTAGCGAGCCGGTTCGGGTGAGCTTCTCATCCGCCGGCCGAGCCGTGGTCGTGAGAGCGGACTACGCCCTCGAGGAAGGGGTCCTGGAGTGGGACGAGTTCTCTCCCACACTCTATAAGCTGGCGGTATCTCTGGAGGGTTCCACGGCGGGCCAAACCTTCCGTGACCAGCAGGAGACTACCTTCGGCCTGCGGGAATTCACGGCACAGGGAACGCAGTTCCACATCAATGGCAAGACGATATTCCTGCGCGGAACGGTGGATAACTGCGTCTTCCCGCTCACCGGCTACCCGCCCATGACCGTGGACGGGTGGGTGAGGGTGTTCCGGATCGCCAAGTCATTCGGCCTCAACCACTACCGGTTTCACACCTGGTGTCCGCCCGAGGCCGCCTTCGAGGCTGCCGACCAATTGGGGATTTACATGCAGCCGGAGCTGCCCAACTGGAGTGCATTCGGCCAGCCCGAGCACGACGACTTCCTCCGGGCGGAGGGCGAGCGCATCTTGCGGGCCTTCGGCAGCCACCCCTCCTTCGTGATGCTTTCGCTGGGGAACGAGTTGGGCGGCAGGCAGGAGCTGATGGCGCCCTTCGTGAAGCACTTCCGGGAGCTGGACGGCCGCCATCTCTATGCGCAGGGAACCAACAACTGGTTTCCGAACGTGGCCGCGGGCGATGACTATTGGGCCACGTTTCAGGTTGGAGGCAGGAAGGTGCGCGGGTCCTACGCCACAGTCGATGCTCCGCTCGGGCACGTGCAAACCGGCCCGCCGTCGACTCTGAAGGACTACAGCGCCGAGATCGCCGGAGTCGCCGTCCCGGTGGTCTCCCATGAGATCGGGGAGTACCAGGTCGCTTCCGACTTCACCGAGATCGGCAAGTACACCGGCGTGCTTCGCGCGCGCAATCTGGAGGCTTTCCGCAAGCGGCTGGAAGACCGCGGCCTGCTGAATCAGGCGGCCGACTTCCTGCAGGCCTCGGGGGCGCTGTCGGCGCTGTGTTATCGGGAGGACATCGAGGCCGCCCTGCGGACCCGCGGCTTCGGCGGCTTTCAACTGCTGGACCTCCAGGACTTCCCCGGCCAGGGCACGGCATTGGTTGGCATGCTGAACGCCTTTCTGGAGTCCAAGGGGCTGATCGAGCCGGCCAGGTGGCGCGAGTTCTGCTCCGAAACGGTCCCGCTGGCGCGGCTGGAGAAGTTCACCTGGACCAACAGCGAGACCTTGACGGCGGCGGTCGAGGTGGCGCACTACGGGCCAGCCGCGCTTACGGGAGCCTCTCCCGCCTGGGCGCTGCGCGACCTGCGAGGGCGCATCCTGGCTTCCGGCCGCCTGCCCAGCCTCGACATCCCGCAGGGGACGCTGACCCCGCTCGGCCAGATCCGCGTCCCTCTGGCGAGGGTGGCCGCTCCGGCGAAGGTGAGACTGGAACTGGAGCTCCGCGGCACGCGCTTCAGGAACGTCTACGATGTCTGGGTTTAT
>JBEKLJ010000087.1:0-13889 GCA_050010255.1 Bryobacteraceae bacterium | reverse complement strand
CAAGGCGCGCGACGGGGTGAGCCCGCAGGTCCGTAACGGATCGAGGACTCACCCCGAGCGCAACGCAGAAGATGCCGGCCTCCCGCAAGCCGCAGCCGAAGGCGTGTGAGAAGGTCGGGCTAGCTGCTCGCTGGCAGCAGCACTGTCGAGGATCGGGCAGGCCCCACGGGCTGTCCAACACCCATGCAATGCGGTGACCGCAAGGGGGCGACAACCCACTCAGCGCCGCGGGCAGGCGTTGTCAGCTCTTGCGCCAGTCGGCGCGGGGCGGGGAGAAGATGTCGAAGACGACGGTGTCCTCCAGTGCTTCGACGCCATGCGGCGCGTTGGAGGGAACTTCGAGCACGTCGCCCGCGCCGAGGACGACCTCACGGCCTTCGATCTGGAAGCGCAGCCGGCCTTCCTCGAGCACGGTGATCTGCTCCTGCTCGTGAGCGTGTGCGCGGACGACGCAGCCTTTGCCCAGGTGAATGCGCGCGACGGTCATGCGCTCGCCGTGGATGGCCTGCCGCGTGAGCAGTGGGTTCACCTGCTCCCGCTCGACGCCCGCCCAATGGTAGAGGGTCATAACCGACCATTCTAGCTTGACGGTCTCGCCCGTTCTGAAAGCTGGAAGCTGGTAGCTGTCTGCTGCGTCCCGCCTCCCGGATGTGCCAGAATGAGACTTCGCCCCACAGCATGAGCATGCCCGAATCCCCCAGCGATCTTGAACCCAGAGCAGCGTCCGCCCGCGAGGCGTCCTTCGGCGAGATGCTCTCAGAATTCGAAGAAGCCCGCCGCCAGGCATCCGCAGGCCAGGGAGAGAGCCGCAAAGGTACGGTCATTGCCGTGACCTCCGATGGGGTCTTCGTTGACATCGGCTGGAAGACGGAAGGCCTGATCCCGCTGGAGGAGTTCCGGGACAGTTCCCCTCAGCCGGAGGTGAAGGTGGGCGACCAGGTGGTGGTCTCCATCCGCGGCCGCGCCGAGGGGGGCTACTACCTGCTGTCGAAGATCAAGGTGGAGCGGCCCAAGGACTGGTCGGCGCTGGAGAGCGCCTTCGCCGGGAAGCGGACGATCGCCGGCGTGGTTACTGGCGTGATCAAGGGCGGCCTGAGCGTGGATGTAGGCGTGCGCGCCTTCCTGCCGGCCTCGCGTAGCGGCGCCAAGAGCCCGGCCGAGATCGAGCAACTTGTCGGCCAGGAGATCGCCTGCAAGATCATCGAGCTGGACGTTTCCAAGGAGGACGTCGTCGTGGACCGCCGCGCGGTCCTCGAAGAGGAAGAGGCGACAGCGCGCCAGGCGCGCGCCGAAGCGCTCCAGGAAGGGCAGGTGGTTCGCGCCACCGTCCGCACGCTCACGGATTTCGGCGCGTTCCTGGATCTGGGCGGCATCGAGGGGCTGCTGCACGTTGCCGACATCTCCTGGGCCCGCGTCGGCAAGCCCTCCGACGTCCTGACGGCCGGCGACGAGCTGGAGGTCCAGGTCCTCAAGGTGGACCATCAAGCGCGGCGCATCTCGCTCGGCCTCAAGCAGATGACGCCGGACCCCTGGACCCGGGTCGCAGAGACGTACCCAATCGGTCAGCGTGTGCGCGGCAAGGTCACCCGGGTGGCCGAGTTCGGCGCCTTCGTCGAGCTCGCGCCCGGCATCGAGGGCCTGATTCACCTCTCCGACCTGAGCTGGTCGAAGAAGGCCCGCAAGCCCAGCGACGTGATCAAGCCGGGCGAGTTGGCCGAGGTGGTCGTCCTCAGCGTGAGCCCGGCCGAGAGGCGCATCGGCCTCGGTCTGAAACAGGCGCTGGGCGATCCCTGGGAGGAGGCGGCGCAGAAGTTCCCGGCCGGTTCGGTGGTCGAGGGCAAGATCACCAGCCTGGCCAAGTTCGGAGCCTTCGTCGAGCTGGCCGAAGGCGTCGAGGGCATGATCCACATTGGCGACATCAGCGCCGAGAAGCGCCTCAACCACCCGCAGGATGAGCTCAAGCTGGGGCAGGTGGTTAAGGCGCAGGTGCTCGACGTGGACCGGGATAAGCGGCGTATCCGGCTGGGGATCAAGCAGTTACAGCCGACGTCCGCGGATGAGTACATCGCCGAGCACAAGCTTGGCGACCTGGTCACCGGCCGCATCGTCGAGGTCGCCAAGGGCGCGGCCCGGGTGGAGCTGGGCGAGGGCCTGCTGGCCGCCTGCCCGCTTCCCAAGGAGCCGAAGAAGGAAGAGGCGGCGCCGCCGGCCGACAACGGCCCCGCCGATGTCGGCACGCTCTCGGCGCTGCTGGCGGCCAAGTGGAAGCAAGGGGGGCTAGCGCCGGCCACCGGCCAGCGCCGCGAGCCCGCCCGGGGGGGGCAGATCCGGACCTTCCGCATCACCTTGCTCGATCCGGCCGGCAAGCGCATCGAGCTCGAGCTGGCCGGCTGAGCCCCGGCCAGCCCGGAGCGTCCCCGGAATCTCTCGCGCCGACAACGCCGGCGACCCTGTCGGCGGGGCGCCCCGGTCCACCGCGCGCGGACTGAGGGCGGCGAATCTCGGCTCTTGCGCGTGCCAGAACGGTCCCCGACAATGGTAGGTCTTCCGGCGAGAGGGAGGCAGGATGAGAAAGCAACTTCCGGCGCCGTGTCTTGGCCTGGTCCTCGCGCTGTGCCTGGCGGGCACTCAGGCCGGCGCCGCAGTTTTCGACGTCAGAGCTTACGGTGCGACGGGCGACGGCAGGACCCTCGACACGGCGGCGATCAACAAAGCCATCGACGCCGCGCACGCAGCGGGCGGCGGCACAGTGCAGTTCCCGGCGGGAACCTACCTCTCGGGCTCCATCCACCTGCAGAGCAACATTGCGCTCTATCTCGACCACGGCGCGACCATCGAAGCCACTGCCGACCCCGAGGCCTACGACCCGCCCGAACCCAACGCCTGGGACATGTACCAGGACTTCGGGCACAGCCACTGGCACAACAGCCTGATCTGGGGTGAGGGACTGGAGAACGTCTCCATCCTCGGGCCTGGCCTGATCCACGGCAAGGGTCTCACCCGCGAAGGGGGACAGCGCGTGGGCAACAAGACCATCGCCCTCAAGCTCTGCCGCAACGTCATCATCCGCGACGTCTCCATCCTGATGGCCGGCCACTTCGGCATCCTGGCGAGCGGAGTGGACAACCTCACCATCGACAACCTCAAGATCGACACTAACCGCGACGGGATCAACATCGACGCCTGCCGCCACGTGCGGATCTCAAACTGCAGCATCAACTCGCCGTGGGACGATGCGATCGTGCTGAAGAGCAGTTACGGGCTCGGCTTCGCGCGGGCGACCGAGAACGTGACCATCACCAACTGCGAGGTCAGCGGGTACGACAGAGGGACGTTCCTGAACGGCACCTACCAGCGGAACGAGCCGAAATCCCCCGACCGCGGCGGGGTCACCGGCCGGATCAAGTTGGGCACCGAGTCCAACGGCGGATTCCGGAACATCACCATCTCCAACATCGTCTTCGAGCGCTGTCGCGGGCTGGCGCTGGAGACCGTGGACGGCGGGCTGCTCGAGGACGTCGCGATTGCGAACATCACCATGCGCGACATCGTGAGCGCTCCCATCTTCCTGCGGCTGGGCAGCCGGATGCGGGGGCCCGCAGGCACTCCGGTGGGCAAGCTGCGGCGCGTAAGCATCAGCAACCTGATCGTCTACAACGCCGATCCCCGCTACGGATCGATCATCAGCGGCATCCCCGGCCACCCGATTGAGGACGTGAAGCTGCGCGACATCCGGATCTACTACCAAGGCGGCGGCACCCGGGAGCAGGCCGCGCTGGAGCCGCCCGAAAACGAGGGAAGCTATCCCGATCCGGAGATGTTTGGCGTCATCCCGGCCTACGGCTTCTTCATCCGCCATGTTCGGGGTATCGAGCTGAGCGACGTCGAGGTCAGCTACATGCAGGAAGACCTTCGGCCACCCTTTCTGCTCAACGACGTCGCGAGCGTGGAGTTCAACCACGTGAAGGCGCAGCGCGCCCGAAATGTCCCGATGTTCGTGCTGAGGAACGTCGAGGACTTCAGCGTTCATCAGTCCCGGCCGCTGCCCGACAAGCAGCTCAAGAGCGTGAAGCGGAGGGACCTGTAGCCGAGGACGGCGGCGACTGGGCCCGCTGTCCCGAGGCGTCCCCTGTGGACGACATTGCGCCTCTGCGCCGTGAGCCGCCCCAGCCGCGCGGCTAGCATCCAAAACGGGGCCAGGCTACTCTGTCCCGAGCGCAGCGAGTGGACAGCGCTGCCTGTACCCGTTTTCCCACGTGGCCAGCATCAGCGCTGCCCGGTGCGAACGGGCAGGAAGCGCTCGCAATACGGGAGGGGCACGGAGACGGGCGTGCCTTTGGGCGTCAGCCGCCCGGTCGTCTGGTCGATGCCGAACACCATGGCGTTGTCACTGCCGTGGTTGGTGACCAGGAGCCAGCGGGCCGTGGGGTCGAAGGCGAAGTTGCGCGGCATTCGGCCTTGCGTGGGAACGTGCTCGATCAGGCTCAGGCGCCCGGTCCCGGCATCGACGCTAAAAACAGCCAGGCTGTCATGACCCCGGTTGGTGGCGTAGAGGAACTTGCCGCTGGGATGGACTTGGATCTCGGCGCAGGCGCTGACTCCGTGGTATCCCTCGGGCAGCGCGGACACCGTCTGCAACTCGGTCAGGACGCCGCGCGCGGAGTCCCAGGCGAAGACGGCGACGGCGCTGGCCATCTCCTCGATCACGTATAGGAAGCGGCGGTTGGGATGAAACGCCATATGCCGGGGGCCGGAGCCGGGCGCGACCTTCGCAAACGGCGGGTTGTTGGGCCGGAGCGAGCCGTCCTTCTTGTTGAACCGGTAGACGAACACTTTGTCGAGACCGAGGTCGGCGACCAGGACAAAGCGGTTCGTCGGGTCGGGCAGGATGGAGTGGGCGTAGGCGTGCGTCTGGCGCTTGGGGTCCACGCTGCTGCCGGTGTGCTGGAAGAAGGCCGTGCGCTCGCCCAGGCTGCCGTCGGGCTTCAGGGCGAAGGCGGCGATGTTGCCGCCTTGGTAGTTGGCCACGAACAGATACCGGCCCGTGGCGTCCAGGCTCACGTAGTTGGCGTCGGCGCCGCCGCTGGGCTGCTGGTTGAGCAGCGTGAGGCGCGCGGTGGCCGGGTCGATGGCATACGCGCTCACCGCGCCCACAGGCTGGCCCTGGAACGTGTTGATCGAGTTGGACGCGTAAAGATGCCGGCCGTCGGGATGGATCACGAAGAACGCGGGGGCGGTGGCTTCCAGCAGGAACACCGGCTTGGTGAGGACACCCGTGGCAGTGTCGAAGTGCGCCACGGAGAAGCCGCGGCCGGGGCCTGGGGCGCGCGTGGTGCCGAAGAAGACGAACGTGTCGGCGGCGGCAGCCGGCATCGCCGCCAGCACGGCCGCCAAAATGGGAGGAGTCATGGATCGTTTCATAACCCGACTAATGAGCTTACTCCAGGCACGCCCTCCCTGCGCCAGCCCAAGAGTGCACCTGCCCGCGGGCCTGTAGCGGCGATCCTGACGTCCCGCTGTTCGCTGTGGGCTTCTTACAGCGGCAGCCGGAGCCGCGCTTCGCAGCCGCGGCCGGTAGTGCGGTTCTGGAGCAGCAGCGAGCCGCCGTGGGCTTCGGCGATCTGGCGGCTCAACACCAGGCCGATGCCCGAGCCGCCCGGCTTGGTGGTGAAGAAGGGCACGAAGAGGTTGGCGGTGCTGGGAAGCCCCGGACCTTCGTCCTCGACCAGCAGGTCCACGTAGGCGCCCCCGCGGACCCAGCGGACGGTGACGCCGCCGCCGGTCTCGAGCGCCGCATCTACGGCATTGCGCACCAGGTTAATGAGGAGTTGCTCGAGCTGGTCCGGGTCGGCCTGGATCGAAAGCGACGGGCCGGGCTTGAGGCTCACCGCAAGCCGCGTCTCCAGGCCCAGGACGCGGCGCACGCAGGAGGCCAGGTCCACCGCCTGGAACTTCGGCTGCGGGAGCCGCGCCAGGCGCGAGTAGGCCTGCATGAAGCGCGTGAGCGCCTCGGCGCGGGAGCTGATCACGGCCAGGCCGCCCTTGAGGTCCTCCTGCCAATCCGCCGGCAGCGGCTGGCGGTCCACCATGCTCTCGAGGCTGCCGGCGATGGAGCGGATGGGCGCCAGCGAGTTGTTCAGCTCGTGGCCGAGCACGCGCAGCAGCCGCTGCCAGGCCTGCCGTTCTTCCTCGCGCAGGGCGCGGCTCAGGTCGGTGAGCACGAGCAACTGGTGCGGCAGGCCGTCCTCCCGGAAAGCGCTGCGGCTGACGCCCCAGCGGCCGATGCCGCCGGGGAAGACCATCTGCGCGGTGCGCGGCACCTCGCCTTCCAGGCACTCGGCCAGCCCGAGCTCCGAGGCCAGCCGCCCTAGCAGGCGCTCGACCGGCTGCGCCAACAGGCGCTCGCCCGCGCGATTCACCAGCCGCAGTCGCTGCTGGTCGTCGAAGGTGAAGATGGCGACGTCGATCTCCGACATCACCGTCCTGAGCAACAGCGTCGCCTCGACCGCGCCCAGGCGCTGCGCGCGCAAGGTCTCGCCCAGGGCGTTGACCTCGACGATCACCTCGCCCAGCGCGTCATCCGGCCGGGCGCCGCGCGCCCGGATCGAGTAGTCGCCTTCCCGAAGCGCGGCCAGCAGGTTGGAGAGCGTCCGGAGCGGCCGCACCACCCCGGTCCGCGCGGCGGACGCGAAACCCGCCCAACAGACGATGATGAGGACCGTCAGCGTCCACTGCACCCTGGGGGTGAAGTCTCCCGTCCAGAGCAGCACCAGCGCGACGAGAGCGGCGGGCACACCACCAACCAGCGCCAGGATGAGGACGCGGCGCTCGTGGCGAAGCGGGCCGGGTTTCTTCAGCTTCATAGTTCACCGCGGAGGCGCAGAGAACGCGGCAGAAACCGTGCAATTCTTCTCTCGGTCCTCTGCGCCGCTGCGGTTAATCACCCCCTCACAAACCGTACCGCTGGATGCGGCGGTAGAGCGCGCTGCGGCTGAGTCCCAGCGCGCCCGCCGCCTGGCTCACGTTGCCCTGGTAGCGCGCCAGCGCCTTGCGGATCAGGAACGCCTCGACGTCCTCCAGGCTCATGTCCTCCAGCTTCGGGGCAGCGTCGCGGCTGGGGCGGAGCACCAGGTCGCTGGCCTTGACGGCCGCTCCCTGGGCCATCAGCACGGCGCGCTCGATGGAGTGGTCGAGCTCGCGCACGTTTCCCGGCCAGGGATGCTCGAGGATCACCTGCATGGCGGCGGATTCGAAGCTGGCGAGGTTCTTGCGGTAGCGCAGCGCGTACTGGCGCAGGAAGTGCATCGCTAGCACCGGGATGTCCTCGCGCCGCTCCCGCAGCGGCGGAATGCGGATCTCGATGGTGTTCAGCCGGAACAGCAGGTCCTCGCGGAAGCGGCCCTCCGTCACCTCGGCCTGCAAGTCGGAGTTGGTAGCCGAGAGCAGCCGCACGTCCACCCGCCGCGTCCTGGAGGAGCCGAGGCGCTCGAACTCGCCGGTCTCGAGCACCCTCAGGAGCTTGGCCTGCTGGGTCGGTGCGATGTTGGCGATCTCGTCCAGGAAGAGCGTTCCGCCGTCGGCCAGCTCGAAGCGGCCGACGCGGTCGGCGCGCGCATCGGTGAAGGCGCCCTTGACGTGGCCGAACAGCTCGCTCTCGAAGACGCCCTCGGGCAGCCCGCCGGTGTTCACCGTGATCAGCGGCTTGGGCGCCCGCGCGGAGACCGTGTGCAGCGCCTGGGCCACCACGCCCTTGCCGGTGCCGTTTTCGCCGGTGATGAGCACGTTGGCATCCGAGGGGCCAATGCGGCCGATCAGCTCGAGCACGGGCTTCATCGAGGGCGCCTCGGCGATCAGCGTGGGCCGGCCCTCGGCCCGGAGCAGGAGGTTCTCGGCCTCCAGGCGCTGCCCGTGCCGCAGCGCGCGGCCCAGCTCGATCTGCGTTTTCAGGATGGTCAGCAGCCGCGCGTTCTCCCAGGGCTTCTGGATGAAGTCGCGCGCGCCCCGGCGCATGGCCTCCACCGCCACCTGCACGCTCCCCCAGGCGGTCATCACGATCACCGGCAGCGTGCTGTCCAGCGCCTGGATGCGGCACAGCAGGTCCAGGCCCTCCTGCCCCGAGGTGGTGTCGCGCGCGTAGTTCAGGTCCATGAGAACCGCGTCGAAATCGCGGCTCTCGACGGCGCTCAGGACGGCCGAGGGCGAGGCGGCCGACTCGATGTCGAAGCCCTCTCCTTTGAGCAGCAGCCGCAAGGCCATCAGCACGTCGGCCTGGTCGTCGGCGATCAGAACTCTCGGCTTGTCGATCGGCATGCCCGTCCTTCCTTCGACCGGATGCTTCACCAGCAATCTGCTGCGGCGCGCGACAAGGCCGCGCCGCCAGCAGGCGCCTCAACTGCCGGCCAGGGTCCCGGCCGGCGCGGTCTCCTTCACAATCCAGCCGTCCAGCAGTTGGATGATGCGGTGCCCGTAAGCCGCGTTGGCCTCCGAGTGCGTCACCTGAACGATCGTGGTGCCTTCCTCGTTCAACCGCTTGAAGAGATCCATGATCTCCCGGCCCTGCGTGGAATGCAGGTTGCCGGTGGGCTCATCGGCCAGGATCAGCTTCGGGCTGGCCACCAGCGCCCGGGCCACGGCCACGAGCTGCTGCTGGCCGCCCGAGAGCTGGTTGGGATACAGGTCCTTCTTACCGACAATCTGGAACCGGTCGAGCATGTCGCAGACGATGCTGGCCCGCTCGGAGGATTTGACGTTGCGGTATGAGAGCGGGATGTCGAGGTTCTCGTAAACGGTCAGGTTGTCCAGCAGGTGGTAGCTCTGGAAGACGAAGCCGATGTACTTCTTGTTCAGCTCGGCCCGCTGCTTGGGTGTGAGTTTGTCGACCGGCTGGCCGAGGAAGTGGTATTCCCCCGTCCAGGCGCCGTCCAGCATGCCGAGGATGTTCAGCAGCGTCGATTTCCCCGCCCCGGATGGCCCCATGATGGTGAGGAACTCTCCCTCCCGGATCTCCAGGTTGATCCGGCGCAGCACAAACGTGCGCATGTTGCCGGCCTGATACCACTTCTCTACGTTGGCAAGCTTGATCATGGGTCCGCCTTGTAGGAACGAAGCATCATCCCCGGCCCGTCGGAAGGGGCCGGTCGTCATCCCCCCGCCTGATTCCGCAAGCCGAGGGCCAGCCGTCAAAGGCTCACAGTAGCGCAGTTGGCGACCCCCTGCCAACCGGGGGTGTCCGTTTTTGGGAAAACCCTTGCCGGAAGCGGACATACGGGAACCGGATGGGGCTCCTAGCCCGGGTGTTTCACCACGATCGTAGCGAGGCGCGATGAGAGGGCTCGAGATACGAGGCGCTCGCCGGCCGGCCCGCGCCGTTTCCGTGTCACATCCCCGGGCGGATCCGGATGGCCTGGCCGCCGCCGGAGACCAGCTTGGCCTTGAGGCGCGTCGAGCTGGTGACCTTCATCCGCTCGATGCTGGTGTGGGTCGGGCTTGCGGCCGCGTCGGCCGCGTCCGAGTAGATCTCGGCGACGTACTCGCCCGGGCCGAGGAAGCCGAGCGAGATTTCCAGGTCGGCCGCGTGCCAGCCCGCGATGCTGCCCACGTACCACTCCTTGCCGCGGCGGCGGGCAATGGTGACGTAATCGCCCACCCTGGCGTTCAGCACTCGGGTTTCCTCCCAGGTGGTTGGCACGGCGCGGATGAAGTCCATCTCCGGCTGGCCTTCGTAAGCGCCGGGGTGATCCGCCACCATCTGGAAGGGGCTTTCGAAAACCACGTACAGCGCCACTTGGTGCGCCCGCGTCCCCATGACCAGCGGCTGCACGAATCGCGGCTCGAACGCTTCCCGCGTGACGTTGCGGAAGCCGCCGGGAGTGTAATCCATCGGGCCGGCCAGCATGCGCGTGAACGCGAGCATGACGTTGTGGTCGGGGTGAACCCGCGCGCTCCACTTCGTGTATTCGAGCCCCAGAACGCCCTCGCGGGTCAGCACGTTCGGATACGTACGGCGCAATCCATCGGGCTTGAAGGCTCCATGAAAGTCGATCATGAGGTGGTGCTCGGCGGCTTTCTTCGCCACGCGCCGGTAGAAGTTCACCATCCACTGATCGTCGCGGTCCATGAAGTCGATCTTCACCCCGGCCAGGCCCCACTGCTGGTACAGCGGAAAGGCGACGTCCATCTGCCGGTCAACGTCGGTCCAGTGCGCCCAAACCCAGACTCCGACGTTCTTCGATTTCGCGAACTCGAGGATTTCGGGCATATTGATGTTCGGCTGCGCCTGGGTGATGTCGGCGGCCGACCAGTTCGGCCCGGTCGTGTGGGCCGCCCAGCCCGCGTCGATCAGCATGTACTGGATGCCGTTGCGCGACGCAAAGTCGATGTAGTGCTTCATGGTAGCGGTGTTCATTCCCGGCTGGAAGCTGACGCCCTCCGCATAGGTGCCCGACCACCAATCCCACGCCGTCTTGCCCGGCTTGATCCATGCTGTGTCGGGAATCGCGCAGGGCGGATTCAGATTGATGACGAGGTTCGATTCGATGAGCCGGCCCGGCTCCGCCGCAATCATCACCACGCGCCATGGGGAGATCACGGGCGTCTGGCCCGTCACCGCTATGCCCGGTTCGTCGATGCGCGGCGCCAGGCGGGCCTCCAGCACACGCGCATTTCGGGCGTTGTGCACGAGATACATGCCGGCGTAGTTGTCGATGTCCGCTTCGGTGATTGCGATCCAGGCGACGCCGGGCAGCTCGGCGAGCAGTGGCAGGGCGACCAGCGACTCCGGATGGATGCCGCTCAAGGCGACCGTCCGGTAATTGTCCTCGTAAGAGGTGCGGAAGTTCCTGAGGATCAGGGGGTACGTGGTTGCGTCCCGGCTCAATTGGAACTGGGTGTTCTCGTTGATCAGCCGGAAGGCTTTGACCGCCGGCTGGTCCGGCACGAGGTAGCGGAACGCCACGCCCTCGTCGTAAGCGCGAGCCTCGAGCGTGAAGCGGCGGTTCGGCGGGCTGGATTCCTCCAGCTCAACCGCGACGACATTGCACACGTTCCGCACGGGATTTGATTTCCCGGCGGGGACCGGGTAGGTCTCGTCAATCCGGGACGGCTTCGACCCGGCGATTCGCACCGCGGTCCCCAGCACCGGCTGGTCTTGAATGTCGAGACCGAGAACGGATCGCTCGATGACCGGTTTGCCGCGATAGGTCACGCTGTAGACCAACTGGCCCGCGCTGGCCCGAGCGCCATCGGCTGCCACCGTCGCAACAGTCAACTGAATGAGGCCATCCGGGGACGTGGCCGTGGCCGGGGGCGTTTGAGCGGAGGCCAGGCTCGCCGCGCAGAAGAGGCCGGTCGCCGCGAAGAGAACAAACCTGCGTCGCTGGGGATACATACAAGCTCCTGGATGCGTGTCGAGAGAGTTGTACCACAAAAGGGCGCGGTGCGTGCCGCGCGCCGGTGCAGGTTGTTGGTGAGAAATGTGGGCGGGGATGTCTTCGAGGTACAGCCGTTCACGCCGCATAGATGAGGCGGGCCTGGGAGAGGACCTCCTCCCGGAGGATGGCCCGGAGCGCTCGCTTCGAGACCAAATCGACTTTCCGGCCGAGCAGCGCGGAGAACTCGCGTTCGGCCGCGAAGTGCTGCAAGAGACCGACTCTGGACTCGGGCAGGAACTCGACGAGAAGGTCGATGTCGCTGTCGGGGCGCATTTCACCCCGCGCCGCGGACCCGAACACAGCCAGTTCCTTCACCTGGTAGCGGCGGCAAATCTCGGCGATCTCAACGTCGGGCAGGACGACACCGGGCGCTATGGTCATGCTCGAGCTCCTGGTTCCCATTATCCAACGTCTGAGGCAAGAGGACAGACAAACCTATCCCCGCGCGGCGGCAAGCGCCGCTGGGGACAGCTTCGGCCGTCCCCCCGGTCCGCATTGGCCGGGGGCTAGGATAGAGGCAGTGCTCGACCGCATCCGCGCCACCATCGCCCGTTACCGGATGTTCACGCCCGGTCAGAGGGTCGGTGTGGCCGTGTCGGGCGGCGTCGATTCGGTCTGCCTGCTAGACGTTCTGCGAGAACTGGCGCCGGAATGGGCGCTCCGGCTCACCGTGCTGCACGTCAATCACCGGCTCAGGGGCGAGGAGTCCCGTGCCGATGAGGAATTCGTGCGGAAGCTCGCCGAGAGCTACGGCCTGGAGTTCCGGTTGCGCTCGCTAGACGTCGGCCAGCTCGCCGGCGAGACCGCCGACAACCTGGAGCAGGCGGCCCGCCGGGTACGCGGCGAGTTTTTCCTCGAGTTCATCCGCCGGGGGGCGCTGGACCGCATCGCCCTGGGGCACACCCGGTCGGACCAGGCCGAGACGGTTCTGTTCCGTTTCCTCCGCGGCGCCGGGACGGCGGGGCTGGCCGGCATCCGGCCCGTGACGGCGGAGGGTTTCGTTCGCCCGCTGCTCGAAGTGGACCGGCAGGACGTGCTCGAGTACCTAAGAGAGCGGGGCTTGCCGTGGCGCGAGGACTCGACCAACGCCGACCCCGCCTTTGCCCGCAACCGCATCCGTCACCACTTGCTGCCGGCCCTCAGCCGCGACTGGAACCCGGACCTGCCCCATGTGCTGGCCGGCGTGGCGCGGATCGCCCTGGATGAAGAGGCTTACTGGGCCGCCGAGATCGAGCGTTTGACGAGCGGGCACTTCCTTCACCGCCCGCCGGCCCTGCTGTTCCGCGCCGACTGGCTCGGCTCGCTCCCCCCGGCTTCGGCGCGCCGGGTGATCCGCCGGGCCATCGAGGAGACCAAGGGCGACCTGCGGCGAATCGACCTACGCCACGTCGAGCAGGTCCTGGAGCTTTCCGCACTGGTGGAGGGCAGCCGGCGCATCCGGATTCCCGGCCTGGAGGTCTTCCGGTCCTTCGACTGGGTGCGGCTGGTCCCCGCGGGCGTGGACCGCGCCGCCAGCCGTGATTACGAGTTGCCGGCGCCTGTTCCAGGTGAAATCCCGCTGCCGGACGGTACCACCGTACTGTCCCTGCGGGTCTTGGAGCCGGGCACTGAGCCGCTTTCCGCGCGAGATTCCGCCGCGAGCCGCTATAATGTAAGTGACGGAGACGACTTGGACTGGGGACGGATCCCCGGTCCATTGTGCGTGCGGAACTGGAGGCCGGGTGATCGGTATCGGCCGGCCGGACATACCCGCGAAACGAAGATCAAACTGTTGTTCCAGGGTGCCCGTATCCCATTGTGGGAGCGGCGCGGATGGCCGGTGATCAGCTGTGGGGCCCAGATCGTCTGGGCCCGGAAGTTCGGGGTGGCCGCGGAGTACGCCGCCAGCCCGGGCTGCGGCCCGGTTCTGAGGGTAAGCACGGCGAGCGCTGGATCAGAAGTGTGAAGTCGTGGTTGGAGATTCCGGCGTCTTTCTAGTAGGGCGCCCGGGCGACCCCGCGAGCCGGAATCGGAGGGATGGCTGGCAGGTCGTCGTCGGCAGGCGCATCGCCTGCGGGATAGGCGGCCCAGCGCGGCGCGGCGAGCCGTACCCCGCCCTCGGCGGAGAGACCGCCGGTGCGGGAGGCGGGAGCGTGGGATGAACTCGAACGTAAAGACGGCAATCTTCTGGGTGGTGCTCATCATGGTCGTGGTCCTGTTCTGGACCGTGGTCCGGAGCGGGCAGCGCCACGACGATCGCCAGCTCACCTACACGCAGTTCGCCAACGACGTCAAGGCCGGCAAGGTGAAGGACGTCACCATCAGCGGCATGGAGGTGCATGGAACCTACCGGGAAGACAACGTCCGGCTGCACACCACGATCCCCGCCAATGACCCCGACGTCTACAAGCTGCTCCGGGAGAGCAACGTCAACATGGACATCAAGGAGGCCAACTCCGGCAACTGGGTCTCGGTGCTGAT
>JBEKLJ010000086.1:0-13889 GCA_050010255.1 Bryobacteraceae bacterium | reverse complement strand
CTCGCCGGGACGCCCGAGACAATCAACGCGGACCCGCACGGCGGGGGCTGGCTGGTGAAGATGCGCTTGAGCGCGCCGCAGGAGCTGGACAGCCTGCTTTCGGCCGCCGATTACGAAGCTTACATCGCGGCGGAGAAATAGGAACTTACCGCGGAGACTCGGAGATCGCGGAGACAACAAAGGTGAGTTCTTCTCTCCGTCCTCGGCGTGTCTGCGGTCAAATAGTATTCTGTGCGCTACCTGCCTAAGTCGGATTCCGAGCGCCGCGAGATGCTCACGGCCCTCGGGTTGAGTTCGCTCGAGGACCTGTTCGCGCAGTTGCCCGCGGAGGTGCGGCTGGGGCGCCCGCTCGCGCTCGAGAAGGGGAAGTCCGAGTACGACATCCTCGAATACTTCCGCGCGCGCGGGGCCGAGAACGCCGCCGGCTACGCCTGCTTCCTCGGCGCCGGCGCTTACAACCATTACCGGCCGGTCCTGATTGACGCCATCGTCTCGCGCGCCGAGTTCCTCACCTCCTACACGCCCTACCAGACCGAGATCTCGCAGGGCACGCTGACCGCCATCTTCGAGTTCCAGACCATGATGTGCCAGCTCACGGGCATGGACGTGGCGAACGCGTCGATGTACGACGGCTCGACGGCCCTGCCGGAGGCGGCCCTGATGGCCGTGCGCATCAGCGGGCGCAAGCGGCTGCTGGTGGCGCGCAGCGTCCATCCGGAGTACCGGCAGGTGCTGGCCACCTACGCCCGGAACCAGGACCTGGCGATCGAGGAAATCGCCTACGACCCGCGTTCGGGGGCGCTCGATGCGAACGACCTCGCGCGCAAGCTGGACGCGGCGACCGCCGCCGTCATCGTGCAGTCGCCCAACTTCTTCGGCGTGGTCGAGAACGTCGAGCAAGCGGCCGGGGCCGGGCACGCCGCCGGCGCGCTGCTCATCGACGTTTTCACCGAGGCCGTGGCGCTGGGGCTGCTCGCGCCTCCAGCCGATGCCGATATCGTCGCGGGGGAGCTGCAGTCCTTCGCCATTTCGCCGAGCTACGGCGGGCCTTACGCCGGCGTCATCGCCGCCAAAGAGAGGTTCGTGCGGCAGATGCCGGGGCGGCTGGCCGGCCAGACCGTCGATACCAACGGCAACCGCGCCTTCTGCCTCACGCTCGCGACGCGCGAGCAGCACATCCGCCGCGAGAAGGCCACCTCGAACATCTGCACCAACCAGGCTCTCATCGCCCTCATGGCCACGGTCTTCATGACGGTTTACGGCAAGCAGGGTTTGAGAGAGCTGGCGGAGCAGAACCTGGCCAAGGCGCACTACCTCGCCGGCAGGCTGCCGCTCCGGTTCTCCGGGCCGTTCTTCAACGAGTTCGTGGCCGAGGTGGGGAACGCCGAGGCTGCCAACGACCGACTACTCGAGAAGAAGATCATCGGCGGGCTGAGGCTCGAGCGCTGGTATCCGGAGCTCGCCGGCTCGGTGCTCCTCTGTGCCACCGAGATGAGCCGCCGCGAGGATATGGATGCGCTGGCTGAAGCGTACGCGCCGGGCGGCGCGGGAGCGGCCGGGGAGGCGCGGCCATGATCCGCAAGGTCCGGACCCACCCCAGCCAGAACGAGCCGCTCCTCTTCGAGCTGAGCTCGCCTGGCAAGAAGGGCTTCCAGTTGCCCGAGCTGGACGTGCCGGCGGTGGACGCGGCGGCGGTGCTCGGCGCCACCAACGTGCGCGCCCAGATCGAAGACTTCCCCGAGGTGAGCGAGGTCGAGGCCCTCCGGCACTTCACCCGGCTTTCCACGTGGAACTACGCGATCGACCTGGGCATGTACCCGCTCGGGTCATGCACCATGAAGTACAACCCGCGCGTGAACGAGGCGGCGGCGCAGGTGGAGGGCTTGGCCTGGGCCCACCCCTACCAGCCGCGGGCGCTCTCGCAGGGCGCCAGGGAGATCATGGCGCGCCTGGAAGCGGCGCTGGCCGAGATCACTGGCATGCAGGCGGTAACGCTCCAGCCCGCCGCCGGCGCGCACGGCGAGCTGACCGGCATCCTGCTGGTGCGCGCGCTGCTCACCTCGCGCGGCGGGCCGCGCCACAGAATCCTCGTCCCGGATTCGGCGCACGGCACCAATCCGGCCACGGCGGCCATTGCGGGCTACGCGGTTGAGAACATCCCCTCGAACGAGCGCGGCATGATCGACCTGGAGAACCTGGCCCGCGTTGTGGATGAGGACGTAGCCGCGCTGATGCTCACCAACCCGAACACGCTGGGCGTCTTCGAGCCGAACATCCGGCGGATTGCGGACCTTCTGCACGCCAAGGGCGCGCAGCTCTACCTGGATGGCGCGAACATGAACGCGTTGGTGGGCGTGACGCGGCCGGGCGACACCGGCGTCGATGTCATGCACCTGAACCTGCACAAGACCTTCTCGACGCCGCACGGCGGCGGCGGGCCGGGCAGCGGGCCGGTGGCCGTGAAGGCGCATTTGGCCCCGTTCCTGCCGGTGCCGCGGCTGAAGCGCGCCGGCAGCCAGTGGCTGTTCGACTACGATTGCCCGCAATCGATCGGGCGCGTGCGTGCCTTCTATGGCAACTTCGGCGTCCTCATCCGGGCGCTCGCCTACATCCTGGCCTGCGGCGGCGACGGGTTGCTGGCAAACACGCAGGACGCGGTGCTCAACTCCAATTACATCCGCAAGGCGCTGGAGCCTTACTATGACCTGCCGCAGCAGGCGCCCTCGATGCATGAGTGCGTCTTCAGCGACGCGCGGCAGGCCAAGCGCGGCGTGCGCACGGGCGACATCGCCAAGCGGCTCATCGATTACGGCTTCCATCCCTACACGGTCAGCTTCCCGCTGATCGTGCACGGGGCGCTGATGATCGAGCCCACCGAGAGCGAAAGCAAGCGCGAGCTGGACCTCTTCACCGACGCCATGATCTCGATCGCGCGCGAGGTCGAGGAGAACCCAGACCTCGTGCGCACGGCGCCGCACACCACCCGCACCAGCCGCGTCGATGAGGTCCTGGCCGCGCGCAGGCCCGTGTTGCGGTGGCGGCCGAAGTAGGATTCACCGCGGAGACGCAGAGGACACAAAGAAAACCTATGGCGGAGTCGCCCCTGATGAGAGCCGCTGTCATCGTCTCCTGCAATTACGAGTGGCGGGCGACCGTACCCTTGTTTCCGGGCGCGGACGTGCAGCCTTCGCCGCTGGGCGAGTGGTTCGTCGCCAGCCTGACCGTTGACGGAGACGCAACCCCCGTCCTCTTCTTTCGCGGCGGCTGGGGGAAAATCTCGGCGGCCGCTTCGGCCCAGTACATAATCGACCGCTGGGCGCCCGCGCTTCTGGTCAACCTGGGCACGTGCGGCGGGTTCCGGGGAGAGGTGGAGCACGGCGAGATCCTGCTGGTGGAGCGGACGATAGTCTACGACATCTTCGAGCAGATGACCGATCCCGATGCGGCCATCGCCCACTACACCACCGAGTTGGATCTGTCCTGGCTCCCGGACCGGCTTCCGCAGCCCGTGCGGAGGGCTTTGATGGTTTCGGCCGACCGCGATCTGGTGGCCGGCGAAATTCCGGAGCTCAAGGCCCGGTTCAAGGCCGTGGCGGCAGACTGGGAGTCGGCATCCATCGCCTGGGTGGCGGCACGAAACCGCGTGCGGTGTCTGATCCTGCGCGGCGTGAGCGACCTGGTCGGCGACGGCTGCGGCGACGCTTACGAAGGGCGCATGCCGGTCTACGTGGAAGGCGCGGCTGCCGTCATGGAGCGTTTGATCCGGCACTTGCCCGCCTGGATCGGCGCGGCGCTGCCGCAGGCTGCGACTTCAGCCCCTGCTCCCGCGCGCGAATAGGCGGCCCGACTCGGCGGACGTCAGGGTGTCCTCGGGGAAACCGGCGTAGGTTCCGGCGCCCCTCAACTCGGTCAGGATGCGGCGCGCGACACCGAGCGCGGCGCGCAGAAAACCCGCGCCGAAGCTCACCCGCGCAACGCCGAGTTCCGCAAGCTCCGGGATTGCCGGCGCGCCGGGCCCGGCCAGGATGTTGACGGGTCCTTTCACGGCCCGCACCAGAGCCGCGACGACCGTCCGCTCGCGAACGCCCACGGGAAACGTGCAGTCCCCGCCGGCGCCGAGGTAAGCGTTCAGCCGGCGAACGGCCTCGTCGAACCGTGCGCTTTCTTCTCCGAAGGCATGGAGGAAGACGTCCGTGCGCGCGTTCACGAGCAGCGGGATGCCGGCGGCCCGCGCAACTTCACAAGCTGCCCGGATGCGGTCCTGCTGGAGGCCGGCATCGGCCCAGGTCCGCACACCGTCGCGCTCCCAACTGTCCTCCAGGTTGATTCCCACCGCGCCCGCTTCGAGCACGCCGCGCACGGTCTCGGCGACCGCCTCCGGGCCCTCCCCGTAACCGGCTTCGATGTCGGCCGTGACTGGGACTTCGACGGCTGCCGCGATCCGCCGCACGGCGGCCAGCATCTCCTGGCGGCTTATGCGCTGGCCGTCCGGGTAGCCGAGCGAGAGGGCGATCCCGGCGCTGGTGGTCGCAATGGCCGGAGCCCCGGCATCTTCCATGATGCGGGCGCTGGCGGCGTCCCAGGCGTTCGGAAGCACGAGGATCGGAGGGCTGCGATGAAGCTTCCGGAACAGCGCTGCTTTCTCTGTCTGCGTCATGAAACCTCCCTGATCTGATTAGAGCATCTCCCGCGCGGCGGCCAGGACCCGATCGAGGCCAATCGCCTCCATGGGCTCCCCCGGCCGCGGCGTCGCGACCACCCGAACGCGCTCGCCGCGCGGCGCCCAGAGGGCCGGGTCACTGGGGCCGAAGAGCGCCAGCACCGGCGCTTCCGCCGCCGCGGCCAGGTGGGCGATCCCGGAGTCGTTGCCCAGACAGAGCCGCGCTCCGGCCAGCCAGCAGGCCAGCTCATAGAGATCATCGAAGCGGACGGCGCCATCGAGTGGCTCTTCGGGACCGGAGCACCAGCAGACACGTGCGTCGAGGCGATGGGCCAGTTCCTGATAGCGTTCGAGCGGCCAGTTCTTCTTGGCGCTCCCTGAGAAAGGCTGAATAACGACGTACTCCCCAGGGGCGCGCGGGCAGTCAATCCGCGGCACAGCCGGCCCGGCGCCGCCAACCTGTTCCAGGAAGAAGTCCGCCGCGTGAATGCGTGCGCCGCCCGGCGGCAGAGCATCAAGAAACGTGAACGGCAGGCCGGAGACCGCTTCCCGGAACTCGGGCCGCTTCGCGCCGTACCAGGAGACGATCGAATCGAACCAGGCCAGCCGCTCCATCAGAGCGCCCGGCGGCTCGTAACCGGGGATGCCGGCGAGGTCGAGGCCGGTGTCCGGGATCGCTCGAACGCAATCCACGAACCGGATGAGCGGCACGTTCGGCCGCGCCACCCACACCTCTGTGTAGTCCGACCGCAGAAAGTCCATGGCGGGCAGCGCCAGGATGCAGTCGCCGATCGCTCCCGGGCGGATGATCAGGCGGCGCATGCAGGAAGGCTAGCGCACCTCATAGGGCAGCCGGATCTCGAGCGTGGCCGGGCGGTAGCAGGTGTCCTGGCTGCAGGCCTGGTAGCGCAGCTTGCCCACGAGAATGCCCGGGCCGGCGGGCGCGTCGGCAGCAACCTGGAAGCGCGTCACCACCTGGAAGTCCCCGGTGAAAACCGAGACTGGCTTGGAAGAGAAAGCGTAGTCGTGCTGCTCCGGCTTCGGGAAGATCACCTCCAGCGGCGCCAGCGGGCCCGTCTCCCAACTCAACCGCAGCGGGATCAGGAAGTCCTGGTTCGGCGTGTTGCTGTTGACGTGGTAGCCCTGGCGAAGGCGCAGCCGGATGCGCGCCTCCGCCCTCCCGTTGCGCTTGGCGATCAGCGTGTGGGGCGGCTCCGCCGTCAGCAACGCGTTACCTTGCGCCCACAGCCACGGCTGGCACGCCAGGAGCGCGAGCGCCAGTCGAGCGCGACGGGCTCTCGAAGAGTTCCCTGAGGTCGTTCTCGTAATTGCTCCTGCTCACGAGGCCCTGGTGGACGGCGGCGACCCGGCCCTCGCGGTCGATGATGAACGTGGTCGGCAGCGCGCTGACTCCTCCGTAGAGCTGGGCCACCGTGGCGTCGCCGAGCACGACGCGGTAGTTGATGCCAACCTCGGAAACGAAGGGTTTCACCGCCCGCCAGCCGTCCTCGTCCATTGAAACCCCGAGCACGGCGAAGCCCTGTTCCCTATAGCGGCGCTCGAAGTCGATGAACCAGGGGATCTCCACCATGCACGGGCCGCACCAGGTCGCCCAGAAGTTCAACAGGACGACCTTGCCGCGGTAGCTGGAAAGGCGAACCGTCTTGCCGTCGCCATCCTTGAGCTCGAAGTCGGGCGCGGCCCGGCGCGCGGAAGCCGGCTTAACCCGCGACTCCCGGCCCCCCGGCAAGGAGCAGCCGGCGGCCAGCAGCAGGACTCCTATTCCGATTGCTCTCCAACCGATGGGTCGAAGCAAGGCCTTGTAGCTCAATTATATCGAGATCTCCCCTGCCCCGAACGCCGCGCCAAACCAGCGCCGGCGCCGCTCGCGGAACCGCGCAGCAAGCGAGAATTCCTCGTGCCGTCGGAGATCCGAATACAGCCAGGCCGCCGAGTCGCAGAAGCTCTCGCAGACGTACTGGCGCCAGCGGCGCGTCCGCCCGCGGATGTCCCCCGGCCTGAGCCGTCGCTTGCTCCGCTCGGCGGACCAGCCCAGCTCGCCGCGCGCACGCCGCTCGATCTCGCCCTTCAGCAGCTCCTCATAAGCCCGCCGCAAGCCGTTCCCGGCCCGCAGCCACGCGAAGTGAAACAGCTCATGAAGAACAATTCGGGCCAGCTCCCGGGGCTGCGTGGCCAGTTCGGCGGAGAGGACAATCTCGCGCTTCCGCAGGAACGACCCCGCGTGGACCTCCTCGCCGCGCGTGCCGCCGCAGACCAGCCGGCCGCGGTGGACCCGCAGACCGGGCAGGAATCGAACGCGGATGGGCTTACCCGCCAGGGCCGGAAGCCTCGACAAGCCGCGAGCCAGACCGCGCGCCCCTACTTCGGCGCCGGCGTGCCCGGCTGCGCCGGTGCGCCCGGTGCGGCCGGCGCGGCCGGTACGGCCGGCGTGATGGTGATCCCGGACGGCGGAAGCTCTACCTGAACATCGAGGCTCTTTTGGATCGTGTTCACCCATTCCCCAAGCCGTTTGCTCTTCAGATCGTTGGTGATCGTACCCTGGACCTGCTCGAACGGCTGCGGGCCGAGTTCTTCGATGCGGAAGATGTAGAAGCCGTTGGGTTGCCGGACCGGGCCGACGATCTCGCCCACCTTGGCGCTGAAGATGGCGTTGCTCAAATCGGCCGGGATCTGGTCGCTCTTGCGGATAAAGCCGAGGTCGCCATCCTTGGCCACCGAAGTTGGATCGTTCGAGTGCTTCTTGACCAGGGCCACGAAATCCGCGCCGCTCCGAGCCTGCCGCACCAAGTCTTCCGCCTTCGCCTTGGCCTCGGCCTCGCTGAGCAACCGCTCGCCCCTGGAGTCCGGCTGCGAAACCGGCGTGGTGCTGAAAGCCAGGTAGATGGACTTCACCCGCGCCTGGAGGCGACTGTCCTTGCTGGCCTCGTACGCCGTGCGGACCTCCTCGACGGGAATCGAGATCTCTCCAAACTTGTGATTGATCATGGCCTGGTAGAGGGTCTGCATGATCGCGTACTCGATCTGCTCCCGCCAGGGGCTTTGCTGATCGAGCTTGACCTTCCTGGCTTCCTCGGCCAACTGGCGCAGCGTGCCATACTGCTCGACGAATCTGCGCCGGTCCGCCTGCGCCTGTTGCTGGACCTGCGGAGGCATCGATCGCAGGATCACCTGGAGCTCACCAGCCGTTACTTTCTGCCCGTTCACGGTGCCAATCAGCGTGTCGGGCGGCAGGGCCATGATCGGCACCACCGTGGCCGCGGGGATGGTGATCGTCTGAATCCTTCTGTTGTCCGTCTGGGGCGCGGAGGCGGGCTGGCCGCTCGTGACGGCTTCCTGGGCCGCCGCCTTCAGCTTCTGGACGGTTTCCGGACTGGGAGCGCCGGGCGCCTGCTGGCTGGACGACTGCGCCCAGGCGCTCAACGCGAACATCATTGCGAGGGTTACATGGATACGCATTACGGGAAGGTTCCTTAAGTGGACTAACTTAGCATTCTAGCACAGCGCTCGGGCCCGGCCGGCTCAGCCCGGACCCGGACCCGGACGCCTGCCGGGGCCACGCACACGGGCAGCACCTGGGCGCCCTCGCGCGCAATCACCTGCTCGACTCGCCCCTTGGCGCCGCGCTCAACCAGGAACAACACGCAGCCGCCGCCGCCCGCGCCGCAGACCTTGGCGCCCAAGGCGCCCGCGCGGCGCGTCGCGGCGACCAGGCGGTCGATGAGCGGCGTCGTGATGCCCGGGGCGTTCTTGCGGCGATGCGCCCACTCCTCGCCCAGCAGCCGGCCGGCCTCGGCCCAGTCCGCCCGCTCCAGCGCGGCGCGCATGGCGCGCGCGATGGCCGCGATCCTCTCGAAGTTGCGGCGCACACCGCGCTCGCCGTCGATATGGGCCTTGGTCACCTCCCAATTGTTGATGCCAGAGTCTCGGGGAACGCCGGTGTAAGCCAGCACCAGGCGCTGGTTGAAGTCGTCCAGATCGACCTGGATCGGTTTCCGAACGATGCCGTCCACGCGCAGCTCGATCGCGCTCACGCCGCCGTACAAGGCGGGGTAGTAGTCCTGGCAGCCGGTCGGCACACGGATGATCTGCGCCTCGACGTTCTGCGCGATCTCGCGGATTCTCTCGCGCCTGTACCCGGCGCCGGTGAGCCGGTTGAGCGCGCTGGCCAGGGCGATGATCAGCGCCGAGGAACCGGCGATCCCGGCGCCCGCCGGCGCTTCCGAGTGCGTCCGGAGCGTGAGACCCGTCCGGGGGGCGAAGAAACGCACCACGCAAGCCAGCAGTGGCAGCCTGTAGCTCGCCGCGGCGGCTAGCGCGTCGCGGGAATCGAACGTCTCCTCGCGGTGAAGGTCCCCGGAACTGAGCGCGATTCTGCCGTCGCCGCGCGCCTCCAGCACGCAGCTCGCGTACCGGTCCACGGCGAAGTTCACCGTAACGGCGCCGGGGTGGTAGAGGTACAGCGGCCAGATGTCCAGGGTGCCGCCCGCCAGGTCCACGCGGCAAGGCGCTTTCGCCGTGATTCTCATGTGAAGGACCAATATAGCCCGGCTCGCCCATCACCGGCCCACAAAGAGCCGGCAACGGGCCCAAGCCATCAGCCGCACGCACCAGCCGTACACACCAGGTTGTACACTGACCTCGAATGGAGACCCGTCAACCCCTAGCCTCTGGCCAGGCAGTACAAACCGCTGCCGAGGGTCGTGGAGATGTGCGATCGCATCTAAGCGGTTCGCCGCGCCGCCCACCGGAGGTCCCCCAGCGCGCCAAAGGGGCTTCCGGCGTCGCGCCAGTAAGTGGCTTTTTCGGGCCCTTCGATTAAACCCCGCGCGGTAGGCTGCCGATGAGTGCTCGTGGAGGGACCGGTGATGCAGGCTGAACGCACCGGCGGGACGTGGCCGGAACGCGACCGACGCTTGGAAGCGCGCATGCTCTGCGCGGACCTGATCGATGTCTGCTGGAGCGGTGAAGCCGGAGACGAGCAGAAGACCCAGGCCAACCTGGAGGACATTTCATTCTCGGGCGCCGGCCTTCAGGTGGATGCGCCGGTGCCGGTCGGAGTGGTGGTGCGCATCCAGCACCCCAAGGCCACGCTGACGGGCCGGGTCTGCTATTGCGTCTACCGTGACACGGGCTACTTCCTCGGGGTGAAGTTCGAGCCGGGGTACAAGTGGAATAAGCGGCGCTTCCGTCCCAAGCATCTGCTGGACCCGCGCCGCCTGGTGGCCCTCACCCTGCGGCGGGGTTTGCCCGGTACTGAACCCGACGGCCCTGGCTGATACCACCCGCTAGTTCTGAACCCGGCAGCTCTGGCTGATACCACCCGCTGGCGCTGGCTACTGCTGCGCAGCGCCGGGCGGCTCCACAGGCCGCTTGCCACAGGCCACTTGCCACAGGCCGCAGGCCACCTGCCGCAGGCCGCGGGCTAGTAAGCTAGCAGCCAGCGCGCCCGCTCCAGCACCTTGGCCGCGCTCGGCAGGAAAGCCTCCTCCAGCGGCCCGCTGAAGGGCACCGGCGCATCGGCGGCAGCGACCCGCACCACGGGACCATCCAGGCAGTCGAAGACCTTCTCGGCAATGCGCGCCGCGATCTCGCCACCGAAGCCGCCGGTGAGCGTGTCCTCGTGCAGTACGATGGCCCGCGAGGTCTTGCGCACGCTGGCGAGCACCGTCTCCTCGTCCAACGGCAGCAGCGTCCGCAGATCGACGATCTCCACCGAGACTTTGTCTTCCCGCTCGAGCGTCTCGGCGGCTTCCTGGGCCACGTAGACCGTGGCCCCGTACGTGATAATCGAGAGGTCCGTGCCTTCCCGGAACACGCGGGCCTGCCCCAGCGGCACCGTGTACTCGCCCTCGGGGAGGTCCTCTTTGATGCGCCGGTAGAGCCCCTTGTGCTCGAAGAAGAGCACCGGATCGTTGTCCCGGATCGAGGACTTGATGAGACCCTTGGCGTCGTAGGCGGTCGCCGGCGCAACCACCTTCAGCCCGGGCACATGCGCGAACCAAGCCTCCGGGTTCTGCGAGTGGAACGGCCCGGCGTGGACGCCGCCGCCCGACGGTCCCCGGATCACGATCGGCACCGGGGCGCCCCAGCGGTAGCGGCACTTGGCGGCGAAGTTGACCACCTGGTCGAAGGCGCACGAGATGAAATCGGCAAACTGCATCTCCGCTACCGGCCGAAGGCCCAGGAAACCCGCGCCGATGGCCGCGCCCACGATCGCCGATTCCGAGAGCGGCGTGTCGATGACGCGCCGCTCGCCGAAGCGCTCCAGCATTCCGGCGGTGACCTTGAACGCGCCCCCGTAAACGCCGATATCCTCGCCGATCACGAAGACGTTCGGGTCACGCTCCATCTCCTCCCAGATGCCCTGGCGGATGGCTTCGAGGTACGTGATCGGCACCCATCACCTCCCCGAATTCCGCTCGTAGACGTTCTCGAGGAGCGTCGCGGGATCGGGAAACGGGCTCTGCTCGGCCCAGGCGATCGCTTCGTCCACCTCCTTACGGATGCAGGCGTAAGTGCGCTCCAGTTCCTCCGCGGTGGTCCAGCTCTTCTCCAGCATCAGCCGCTCCAGCCGCTGGATGGGATCCTTGGCGGCCCACTCCTCGAAGAGATGCTGGGGCACGTACTCGGCGGCATCATGCGCGGCATGGCCGGTCATCCGGAACGTCTTGCACTCGACCAGGTACGGCCCCAGGCCCAGGCGCGCATGCGCGCGAGCACGCCCGGCGGCCTGGTAAACCGCGAAGACGTCGTTGCCATCGACGATCTCGGCCGGGATGCCGTAAGCGGGCCCGCGGTCGGCGACGTTGGCGCAGGCATACTGCTTCTCCAGCGGCGTCGAGTACGCATACATGTTGTTGTTGCAGATCAACACCAGGGGGAGGCGCTGCACCGCGGCCAGGTTCACGCCCTCGTGCCAGTCGCCGCGGCTGGTGGCGCCGTCTCCGAAGAAGCAGAAGGCGACGTTCCGGCTGCCCAGGTACTTCAGCCCCAGCGCCGCGCCGGCGGCCACTGGAAGGGCGGCGCCGATCGAGCTGATGATGGCGACAATCTTCAGCTTCAGGTCGCCCATGTGCATGTTGCCGTCCCTGCCGCGGGTGACCCCGCCGACACGGCCCATGTACTGGCCGAAGACCTGCCTGGGATGGACGCCGCGGATGAAGTACAACCCCATATCGCGGTGGCAAGGGAAGAGGACGTCCTCGGCGTCCGCCGCCATCCCGGCACCGACGCAGATGGCTTCCTGCCCGCGGCCGACGTAGACGCCACCGGCGATTTTGCCCTGCCGGTGGAGCTTCTTTTCTATCCGTTCCTCGACTTCCCTGTGGAGGAACATGTAACGCAAAAACCTTTGGGCCAACTCAGCGTTGGGGTCCGGCTCCTCCCCCAACAACCGGCTGGCCCCAGCTAGTGCCAGAGTTTCTGTGGTAGCCATGGCATTCTCCGGGGCTGTCTGCCCGGGCACTCCCGTTCCCCCGCGGGCGGACGCCCCTCCCACCGCCCCCCGGAAGTTCGGGCGCTCCAGGCGGTCCTGGGGGGCGGAGCACCGCCACCCTCAGGACTCAAACCCCCAAGTATACGCCATGCCGCGGCACGGAAACGGCTGTGTGGGCATCCCGGAGGAGCGTACCCGTAATCCGGCGCGGCTTCCGTCTTGTGGCGCGAACTTCAGTTTGCAGCGTCGGCTTTGCCGTCGTTTGGCATCCGTAGCCGGACAGCCGACGTCCCGCACTTCTCACGACGACCGCGGTTTCGGTTGAGCCGGCAGCCCGGGCAAGGCTCACTTCCGCTTACCGGAGGGGCGAATTGCGTCGCGGACGTGCCGGATATCGGGGGGCTGGGTGAGCAGCACGCTCACCACATCGAACCGCACGCGCTCCCAGTCGACGCCGGCCCGCCGCGCATAGGCGCGCGCCGCCCGCTGGAGCGCCACGCGCTTGGCCTCGCCGATGTTGCGCTCCGGGGCGCCGGAGGCGTCGGTATGGCGCGCCTTGACCTCGACGAAGACCAGCGTGTCGCCCTCCCAGGCCACCAGGTCCACCTCACCGCCGCCTCCGGGCGGGCGATAGTTGCGCCCCACCACCCGCAGGCCCCGGCGCTCCAGGTAGCGGTGCGCCAGATCCTCGCCCCGGCGGCCCGCGGCCTGGTCCGCCGGCCCCCGCCGCGCGCGGGCGAGGTGCCGGGCCGCGTCGGAAAGCCGGAGCAGCCAGCGGATCACTTCAGCGCCTCGAGTTCGAACTCCATCACCTTGCCCCGCACGAGGAAGCACAGGAAGTGCGCCCAGTCCGAGAGCCGCAGCAGCCAGCGGATCACTTCAGCGCCTCGAGTTCGAACTCCATCACCTTGCCCCGCACGAGGAAGCACAGGTAGTGCTCCCAGAACCGCCGAAAGCGCCGCGAGTGGTTCACCAGGAACTCGAATCCCAACGCCCTCCAAAAGGCCAGTAGCCGCACGCGCACGGAAATCTCCCGGAACTTCACCGGCGAGTAGTAGCCGAAACCGCCGTGGTCCTCGCCGAAATACCGGAACGAGAAGCTGTTCAGGTGCCAGTGGTGTGTGGGATCGCAAAACGAGCTGAAGTCGGTGTAGTGCGGGGTCACCAGGAACACGCGGCCGCCCGGCCGCAGCAGCCGGTGGAATTCCTCCATCGTGCGGATGACGTCGGAGACGTGCTCGATGACGTGCACGGCCCGAAGCCGGTCGAAGGCTCCGTCGGCAAAAGGGTACGGAAGGCGGTCGAGGTCGCAGAGGACATCGGCGGCGGAAGCGGGGTTGCGATCGATGCCGATCGCGCCCGGCGCCTTCCGGAGGCCGCAGCCGACGTCGAGGGTTCTCACCCCCGCTATGTTACACCGGCCTGTGGCTTGCGGCGCGTGGACGGTGGTTCATCCACAAGCCACCAGTGGCGCGGAGCGCTGCGGCTCACCCGGCCCGCGCAGCGCGCCGGTCCACAAGCCACCAGCCTGCGTCACGCCGCCGGCGAGCAGGCCTCCCCTAGTGCGGCGCGGCGGCCGGCCAGGGCCAGGCAGTCCTCCAGCACGTCGAGCGCAAAATCGGCCTGCTCGCTGGTGACGATGAGCGGCGGGCTCAGCCGGATCGCATTCTCGCCTGCCCCCAGCACGAGCAATCCGCGCTCGAAGGCGCGCTGGATGACCTCGTCGCGCAGCCCCGGCGCTCTCTCTTTGGAGCGCTGGTCCCGCACCATCTC
>JBEKLJ010000085.1:0-13927 GCA_050010255.1 Bryobacteraceae bacterium | reverse complement strand
GGCTGAATCTGCTCATCCTGATTCCGTTCCTGGCGTCCGTCATGTTGTTCACCCGTGCACTGGGCATGGCGCAACTACGTTTCGGCGGACAACACGGCCCTTTGCGGTGGCTATGGTGGTCATGGGTGCCGGCTATCGGTATCGCGGTCGCGGTGATCGGATTGCGCCTGCGGCGGATAGTGCTGGCAGAGCCCAAAGCGAACGGCACAGACAAGACACTGATGCCGCTACGGCGGGAGCTGTTTGTGTGGATAGGTCGAGTGGCTCGCTGGCTGTGGCGTCGAGTGCCTGCACTGGGTCGCAAGGGGGCGTCGTGGTCTGCGGTCACCCTCAGCATGCTCGGGGCATGCATTGTAGGCACGGGTCGGTTCCAACATGGCGGGTTCCCGACAACATTCGGCATCTTCTTCGCGCTGTTCCTCGGGCTCCAGTTGTTGGGTGGTTTCTGTTTTTGCTTCTGGAACCGTCACAAGGGTGGACGGTGGGGTGTTCTGTTTGTGTTCCTTTTGTTGGTGATCCCGTTGCTTTGCGCGGCCGTGACGGGCGGTTGCATGATTCTGCTGTGGGGCTGGTTGCAGGGCATGGCGATGGCAGCGACGCCGTGGATCCCAATTACGTTCGGGCCTGGCCTAGTGGTCCTGATCTGGATCGGCGGTGTGTCGCTGCAGATTGGATTGATGGGAGCCGATTTTCCGGACACGGCCCGGGAGTGGTTGGCGCAGTTTGGTTCCATGCTGGCGATCATCGCGAGCGTCTGGGTCGGGCTTCTAGCGTTGAGCGTCTACGGACCTCTTTGGCTGACGGAGCTAGCTCTGTGGAAATTGCCCGCCGGCGTTGCGGCCCTGGTTGCGTGGGTCACCGCGGGCGCTGCCAGCTACTTCACCGGGAAGAGCAGCAGGACCATAGGAGCGGCGGCCGGAGCGCGTAATACTTCCCCGACGCTCGAGAGGATCGCGACGGTCGCGCCGCCGATTTTCATGGCGCTCAGCCTGCTACTGGTGTCATTCGGCGCGCATATGGCGGTCCGCGCGGTAGTGCCACCAGAGCAGCGGCAGAACCCCCAAGCCGACATTCAGACGAAGGCCAAGACCGCCGGCGCGGCGCAAATGTCGGGCTGGCTCGAATGGCTGGAACCGGTGCGCGACCACTACTGGTACGTCATCGACGTAGCGAAGCCCGTGACTTCCGCCCCAAAGACGACGCCCAGCTCCGCGGCCTCCATATTTCAGACGGTCCTCGCGTGGATTGGCGAGACGCCTTTCCAGGCCACTTGCGTGCTGTCCCTGGCAGGCTTTCTGGCAGCGTTCCTGCTCTCATTACGAGTAAACATCAATGAGTTCTCCATGCATCACTTCTACAAGAACCGCTTGGTGCGCTGTTACCTCGGAGCGGGCCGCGCCGAGAACAGAAAGCCAGACCTGTTAACGGGATTCGATCCCAACGACGATTTCAAGATCGCCGCGTTACGCGCCGATCCAGCACCGCCGGACGCAGCGGCATCGGATAGAGCAGCACCGCATACACCAGCAAAGCAGCGGCCCTACAACGGCCCCTACCCGATAGTGAACTGCGCACTGAACCTGAACACGGGGTCGGAATTGGCCACGGCCGAGCGCAAGGCGGCGTCGTTCGTGTTTACGCCGAGAGTCTGCGGCTTCGAACCGGCACATTCTGAGCTGGACAAGCAGTTGTACGAGCGGCGTTGCGGCGACCTGAGTGCGCACGGCTATTCCGACACCGACGGATTCATGATGCCCGAGGGCCCGGCACTGGGAACCGCGATGGCGATCTCGGGCGCGGCTGTCAATCCCAACGCGGGCTATCACACCTCGACCCCGCTGGCGTTCCTCTTGACGGTCTTCAACGTGAGGCTGGGCTGCTGGGTGGGAAATCCACGGCGGGCCAGGAAGAGGGCCCGGCCTGGACCCCGGGTTGCGCTGTGGAGCCTGCTGGCGGAACTGTTCGCCCAGAGCGATAGCCGCAGCGCCTACCTGAATCTTTCCGACGGAGGGCACTTCGAAAACCTGGGGCTCTATGAACTCGTGCGGCGCCGCTGCCGTTACATCATCGTGGGCGACGCGGAAGAGGATCCACATTACACTTTCGCAGCGCTCGGCGGGGCGATTCGCAAATGCCGCGCCGATTTCGGAGTAGAGATTACCATCAACCCCGATTCGCTGCGCCCTGCCAAGGACAAGCCGTACAGCGGCGGCCATTGCGTTGTGGGAACGATTCGCTACCCAGAACAGGACGCCGCCAAGCCCGAGCCGATGTGCTCAGAGGCTGATCCAGACGAGGTAAGGGACGGGCGCATGCGGGGCTGGCTGGTTTACTTCAAAGCCTCTCTGACCGGCGACGAACCGGAAGACATACAGCAGTATCAGGCCGGCCACGGAGGATTTCCCCACGAGCCGACCAGCGACCAGTTCTTCGGCGAGTCGCAGTTTGAGAGCTACCGAAGGCTGGGCCAGCACGTAGTGGAGACCACGTTCGAGCGCATCAAGGAGCGTCTTAGCGACGGCACAGCGAATGACCGCCTCCTGGATCTGTTTCAGGATCTGTACCGTAAATGGCATCCGGTCCCCGGCGAAGAGAAGACCGGCAACTACACCGAGCGATACAACAGCTTGATGAAGCGTCTGGCCGAGGACAAGGATCTAGAGTTTATCGGCTGCCAGTTCTTTAGAAAGCCCCATAAGGTGCTCAAGCCAACTGACCCTGATGTCGACCGGAAAGCGTTCTACTTCTGCCTGGACGCGATCCAGTTGATGGAGGACGTCTACTTCGACCTCGATTTCTACAGCAAGGAGATACGGTTCAGCCCCGGCTACGCAGGCTGGATGAGCACGTTCGGCGACTGGGCGGCCAGCCATGAGGTCCAGCAAACGTGGGAGATCGCGAAACGCGGCTACAGCAAGCTGTTTCAAGAGTTCTTCGACGGCCTCATCGACGACAGCAAGAAACGGCCCGCGAAAAGTCCGTAGGTTCAATTTGGCTACGTTCCGGTGCCCAAAGCTGCGGTCTGGGCAGCCGGGTGGGGAACAGCCACAATGCGACTCTGGCGCCACGGTCAGTGTGTACCTCGCGGGAAGCGTCAAGCGAGAATCGGACACCATCGCTGGATCGCGCGCAGACGCGGCCCGGGAGATGATCGAGAAGCACGTGGTGAACAGCGAGGTTGTCATCCCCGAGGGAAAATACTTCGTTCTGGGCGACAACCGGGACATGTCGTTGGACGGCCGGCACTGGGGGTTTGTCGGCTCTGACGATATTCTTGGCAAGCCCCTTCTGATCTATGGCTCAGAGGATCGGCCAACCGAACGGCTCGTGAATGAAGCGTTTGCCCGGCCTCGCCGAATACGGTGGGAGCGGTTCTTCAAGTTGCTCTGACGACGCCTGTGCTATGCTGTGCCCGTGTTTGGCCTATTCGGCCGCTTCCACCCATGCCGGTCCCCGGTTTGAAGCTGCGATGGCGGGGGCGCGACCTGGAAATGCGGGTCGCGGATCCATTGTGGGTGGCATCGTTGTGCGCCGTGGGCCTCATCTACCTGGTCCACATCGCCGGCCTGCCGATTCTGATCACCTACGACGGGCACTGGTACTTGAAACTGGCCGATGTGCTCGGCACGGGACGGTTTCCCGCGGAGTGGGATTTCTTGCGCGGGCCAATCTATCCGGGCCTTCTGAAGCTCGCCTTTGCGGTCTTCGGAAAACAGCCGTTGGCCGTCGCTGCCCTTCAGGGCGCCCTGGGATTCGCCGGCATCTGGTTGCTCGGCGACGCCCTGAGGCGGCTGGGCCGGCCGCGTGCGGCGGCGATCGCTGTTCTCCTGCTCGGCGCCTATCCGACGCTGATCGCATACGAACACGCGGTGCTGACTGAGGCGGCCAGCTTTTTCTTTCTCGCGCTGCTGGTGAACCTTCTTGTGGTTCCGCGCGGGCGGATGTTCGCGCGCGCGCTGGCGCTGGCCGGCGCTCTCACCTTGGCCTACTATCACCGCTCCTCGTTCCTGTTCATGGCTCCGGTTGCCGGCGCCGTGTTCTTGTTGGCGTCAACCCGGGAACTGAAGGCCCGGGGCGCCCGCGGCTTCATGTGTGCGCGCAGACTGGCGCCGTATGCCGCCCTGGTTACTCTCCTTCCTTTCCTGCTCGCCTATCCCTGGCAAAGGAATCCGAAGGTGGCGGCCCGGGTTCGCGACTCCGTAATCTACGGTCTCGTCAGGCAGGCTGCGATTGCGCCGCAAGACCCGATTCTGGGGACCGCGGCGCCGGACTACCAGCAAGCCATCGCGCGGTCACTTGACCGCGGCCGTCTGCCCCTCAGCGGGCTGCGGGACGGAAGGGATTATGCGATTGCGGCGGCTGCCGCTTCCCGTCCGGGATCCGGGATCTCGGTCTTCTCCCGGTGCATGTTGAGCCAGCCCGCGCGGTATCTGAGCGGCGTCGCTCGCAACCTGCTGCTGCTCTCCGGGCTCGGAGGATGGGAGAGCGACTCGGCTGGGTTCCGGACGGCAATCCTGACGGCTTCCGGAACGATCATCATGCCGGGGCCGCCCGGCTTTCCTGCCATCGAGCGCCAGTTCGCCCGCCCGGTACGGCTGCCGGCTCTCGGCCGCGCACTTAATCGGGCGGCGCCGCTCTACGATGTCCTGGTCTTCCTCGGGTTTCTCGCCACCGGAATCCTGATTACGGTGGGCCTCTGGCGGATGGATCCCACGATCCTCGGTTTCACGCTCCTGCCGGCCGCCTTTCTGGGCCTTCATGTTCTGGTCTTGACTTCGCAGGACCGGATGGCGGCGCCCGTCTGGCCGTTGTTCCTCCTGAACCTCGTTGCGCTGCCGGCCTGGTTGCCGATGCCGCGCCTGACACGGCGGCCTGACGACCATCTGCTGCGGCGCGCGGACCAGGTCGCGCTCAAGGCCTTCATCGCCTTACTGCTCGCACTGGCCGCCTGCCTCGTCGCGTATCAGTTGCTCTCAAGAGCCATCCCCAGCTCGGACGAAGCGCACTACATGACTGGTGTGTACAGCATCAGCGAAGCCCTGAGGTCGGCATCGCCGCGCCAGGTCGTGGATTCCTATGTCAGAGCGCTGGGATTCAAGCCGCCGCTGATCTCGATTCCCGCCGCGGTGCTGAATGTCTTCGTTAATGACGTCGTGCTGGCCTCGAAGCTCTCCCTGGTGCTGATCTTCCTGGCGCTGGGCCTGGCTGGTTACTCGCTGCTTCGGAACCTGTTCCGGCCCGCGCTAGCCGGTTTCGCCGCGCTGTTTCTGATCACGGCGCCGGTCGTGGCTGGTGTCACGCACCGCTTCTACGTCGAAGGGCTGTCGGCGCTTGTGCTGGTGGTGTTTCTGGACCTGCTCCTGCGGCTGGGACTCGAGCGCTGGCGCAATGTCGTCGTGCTCGGCTTCGTCTTCGGGCTCGCGCTCCTAACCAAGTCTCTGATGCTGCCTCTCCTTCTTCCGCCGGCGCTGTACATGGCGTGGGTTGCGTATGCCGCGGTGGCCAGACGCGGGGGCGCTGCGCGCGCCGTTCTCGCCTGCACCGGCAGGCTCAGCCTCCTGGCAGCGGTGGCGACCGGGGTGGCGGCGAGCTGGTACGGCTTCGGCACAAACATGGCACGTGTCGTCCGTGTCGCGCAGATGAACTCCGGGGGCGGGGCCGTCCGCTTGGAGACCCAATACCCGGTCGTGTCCGCGTTCCTCTCGATGATTTCCTGTGGCCCATTCTTGGTGGTTTCGCTCGTGGCCGCCATCGGCATTGTCGCGGGCCTGAGACACAGCGGCGCCCTTGAAACCGGCCCCTTCCGCCGCGAGGCCTGGGTGGTGCTCGTGTTGAGCGGGGGTACGATGCTGGCGCTCGTTCTCGCGGGCGGCATCCAGGCAATCCGCTATCTGACGGTCGCGCTGCCCATGGTTTCGGTACTCGCGGTCTACGGCGCCGCGGCGGTCTGCCGCTCGGCGAAAGCGCTGCTGGCCATGCTGGGAACCCTGGCTGCGCTCTCGCTGGTTCTGTTTCTGCACAACTGTTTCGAGATACTGCCGGCGCCGCCCATTCGGTTTGGCAACCTGCGAATCCTGGACAGCCGCTTCCCGCTGAATCCGCCGGACTGGTTCGATGACAACCACCCGGTGGAAAGGCGCGATTTTGGTGTCGATCGGACGTTTCGCCTGCTCGTCGCGGATGCCCGCCGGCACTTCGCGCCAGGGCAACCGGTCAGGGCTGGTGTGCTTGTCCACGGCCTTGTGATCAACCACGACTACCTGGGGTTGTTGGCGCAAACATCTCACCTTGCGATGCGGTTTACACCCTGGTATTGGACCACCCTCGACGGTGCGGCGGCGCCCGACTACCTGATCTCATGCGTCGGGTGTGGTGCCGTCTACCCGGGCCGGCACTATTACGACCCCTATGCCGGCTTTCGTGACAGCGCCGCCAGCAGCCGCGCCGGCTACGATCTGGCCTTTGCCGTCGAGGGCGCCGCCGGCTGCCGCTTGCTTGTCTATCGCCGTAAGGGTCTGCCGGGCCCGGATGTTTCACCACGATCTTAGCGAGGCGCGATGAGAGGGCTGCAGCTACAAGGCGCGCGACGGCTAGCGCCCGGAGGTCCGTAACGGATCGAGGACGCCGGCCGAGCGCAACGCAGCAGATGCAATCCTATCGCGCGCCGCAGCAGATTGCTGGTGAAACATCCGGGCTGGAGCACGCCGCAGCCGCGGCTGTCAGGACACGGGCTCAGTACCTAAGTTCTCGGTCGATCCGGAGCTCCCGAGCAGCCACCCGCACGGAATCCATCGCGTCGTCGATGTGGCGGAACGCGGCGTTCCGCCAGCCGCGGGCGCGAGGGTTCTCTTCTGCGTGGCTGATGTCTTCCCGGGCGCTCCTCAGCAGAGCCATGATCCTGCTGAAGCGGGCCCGGCGCTCCAGCCTGGTATCGACTGGCGGATGAACCGCGAGATTCCTGCCATCGGCGATCGCGGCCCGCTCCACCTCACGAATTGCGGCTTCGACCTCCCTGGCGGCACGGTTCAGGTACCGGGCCACGTTTCCCGGTTCTGTAGCGTCAACCAACAGCCTGTGGGCGACGTGAAGATCGCTGCGCGCGCGCAAATAGCGCGGAGCCTCTGCGAGGGCGGCCGGGCCAAACACAGCCGCCGTGAAAAGGAGTGAAACGCCTGCTCGAATCATGTTGCGCATATGCCTTCCAAGCCGAGTATTCGGACCTGGCTATTCTAGGCAATCCGCGGTTTCCACGCAACTCTCGCGAACGCCGACAGGTTGCCGAAACCGCACGCTTTCGACTCGCCGGCCGGTCCAGCCGCCGCCCGCCGGTTTCCGAGAAGCCGGCGGTCTGGGTGTGGCCGAACCGGGGCGACGTCATCGTCTCTCTCGATGACCACATCGCCCCGGAGGACCATCGCAACCCCCGATGCACTGAGCAGCGCAACTCACAGACACAACGAGGCTTGCGAACGCTTTGGACTCCGAAGGCGACGGCAGGAGGGGATCTCTGACGGGGTGCTGCCGGCAGTGTGTTGTTCTCAAGGCTGGTCGGGCCGCCGGGATTTGAACCCGGGACCTCTTGCACCCCAAGCAAGCGCGCTAGCCAGGCTGCGCCACGGCCCGAGACACTTCATTCTACCTTAGTCCGCGGCGCGGCTAGTGGTTTCCGCAACCCGCGTGCAGCGCGCCCGCTTGGCGCGGCTGCCGTGGCGCCGGTGGCGTTCCACAGCGCGGCAGCACTCTCTCCGGAGCGCGACCCCTTTGCCCGCTGTAGCACCCTCATTGGTTCTGTGTGTACTAGAACCGTTTGCGACGGAAGAAACCCAACTTTGCGTGTGTTTACTGGCCTCAACGGCGCATTCGTGCGAACATGACTTATCATGGAATCTGCCGCTGCTTCTGTTCCGCCAGGCGAGCGCGCGTCCGCCGAGGAGCTTCAGGCCGACGCTCGACTCCTCGAGGCCGTCCCGGCTATCCAGCCTATCCTGAATGGCTTCCCGGCCATTGCCATGTTCCTGAACCCGCACCGGCAGATCGTACTGGCCAACCAGCGCCTGCTGGACTTCGTAGGCGCCGAGGCGCTCGACGACATCAACGGTCTGCGTCCCGGAGAGGTGCTGGAATGCATCCACTCCACCGAAACCGATCAAGGCTGCGGCTCCACCGAAGCCTGCGCTTTCTGTGGCGCCTTTCGGGCGATCGTGGGAGCACGGCTGGGCCGCGCCCAGACCTGGGTGTGCCACATGCGACGCCAGACCGCCGCGGGCGAGGAGGCGCTGGAGCTGGCCTTCTCGGCCACGCCGCTCGAGATCTCCGGCCGCCCCTTCACGATGGTCTGCGCCGCCGATGTCTCCGACGGCGTGCGGGAAAACTGGGTCGAGCGCGTCGTGCTGCATGAAGCGCTGGCGTCCGCGGTCGAAATCCAAGCGCTCGCCGGCAGTTTCGCCAGCGCCGGCGCCGAGGCCCGCGAGGGTCTGGTGGGACTGCTGACGGCTGCCTCCAGGCGCCTGGTCAGCCTCGTCCGTGAGCCGGCCGAACTGACTGCGGCGGAGAGCGGAAGACTGGTCGTCACCCGCCAGCCAGTTGCCGCCGGAGAACTCATACGGGATGCGGCGGCGGAATTCGATCACCACCCGGCCGCCGAGGGTCGCCAGATCAGCTTGCAGCCGCCCTCCGAAGACGCCATCGCGGATACCGATCCCGGCCTGGCCCGGAAGGTGCTGGGGATGCTGTTGCTCAACGCCCTGGAGGCCACGCCGCCCGGCGGTACGGTCACCCTCGGCGCCAAACCCTCCGGCGCCGAGGTCCAGTTCAGTGTGCACAACGGCGGCGAGATGCCCCGCGCGGTCCGGCTTCAACTGTTCAACCGTTCGTGCTCGACCAAGGGCCCGGGCCGGGGCCATGGCACGTACTACGTCAAGCTCGTGACCGAGCGCTACCTGGGCGGCCGCGTTTCCTTCCACTCCGATGCCAGCCAGGGCACGACCTTCACCCTCCAGCTTCCACGCCTGCTCTCCAGGGAGGTTCCCCAGTGATCCACGTCGGCATCGTGATCGAGGACGACGACTTCCGCGCCAGCATGGTGGCCTGCCTCCAGAGTTTCGCCGCGGGTGTGGCCTTTGCCGTGGCCGACGCCAGCCGCGAAATCGAGAAACTCGAATACACCAATCCGGACGTCCTCATCCTGGACTTCGGTCGGCCGGCGGCGCATGCCGTCATGGCGGAGCTTAAGTCGATGATCAACCCGCCGGCGGTCATCGGCGCGAGCCTCACCGCGGACCCGGAGATCATCGTCAGCGCGCTGCGGGCGGGCGTCCGCGAGTTCCTCTATCCCCCGCTCAAGACCGAAGCCGTGAAGGCAGCGCTGGACGCCATCGCCAGCGAGCGCATGCAGGCGGACGCCCGGCGCCAGGCCACCAAGGCGCTTGGGTTCGTCTCCGCCCGCGGCGGTTGCGGCGCCACCACGCTGGCCTGTCACATCGCCGCCGAGCTGCGGCGGATGGAGCTGGGTAATGTCCTCGTCGCTGACTTCGACCTCGGCGCCGGGACGGCCGGGTTCTGGCTCCGTGCCAACGGCGGCTATTCTATCCTGGACGCCGTCAATAGCCTGAGCCGGATGGACCAGAGCCTCTGGATGGGCATGGTCAGCACGGTGCAGCCGCACCTGGACGTGCTCGCCGCGCCCGCGGAAATCCCGCTGACCGGGCTGCCCGGCAACCGGGGCTTCGAGGAAATCTTGCGGATTGCCCGCTCGCAGTACGACTGGGTGATCGCAGACCTCGGCCGGGGCCTTTGCGCGCTCAACGTCGCACTCATGTCCGAGCTGAGCGCCATCTTCATGGTGACGACGCCGGAGGTCGAAGCGCTGCTTCAGAGCCGCCGGATCATCGACCGGCTCACGAATCTGGGGCACCCGAAGGAGTTTATCCGGGTCGCGGTGAACCGGGTGTTCGCCGACCAGGAATTGAACGCCGGAGAGCTGGGGAAGCTGATCGGGCTGCCGGTAGAGGCCATCCTGCCCGACGACCGCCGGGAGGTCGCCGAGGCGCACTCCGGCGGGCGGCTGATCTCGCCGCGAGCGGAGCTGGGCAGGCGCATCGCCCACCTTGCCGCCAGAATCGCCGGCCAAAACCCGGTCGAGAAACGCGCCAGCCGCTTCTCCCTGTTCCGGTCGGTCCGCACGCAGCCCGCCTAGGCTCGCCGGAGGCCGCACGCCGGGTGAGCCGCGCCGATGTTTTTTCGCGCCCGCTCTTGCCTTCTCTCGAAAACGAGTTATTCTATGTGTGATCAAGCTCCTACAGGAGGCATATAGAATGTTCCATGAGCTGGAGCTCGCCCGGGCGAAGGACGAGCTTGACGACTTTGAATACAGCGATGAGCACATAGAGCTGGAGTCCGACCTGGAAGAGTACGGCCCGGACCTGGTCAGCGAAGAGGAAGAGGACGACGAGGAGGAGCCGATCGCTCCACTTGCCCCGCCAGTTTCTGCTCCTCCCCTGCAACCGCCGCTTGCGCCGGCCCCCCCGGCCCCGGCCGTTGAGCTCCCTCAGAAGAAGCCTGCCGAGAAGGCTGCCATGCCGGTGAAGAAGGTCGTGACGGTGGCTGTGAAGCCACCCGACGTGACGCTGGTTGTGAAGCCACCCGCCGTGACGGCGGTTGTGAAGCCGCCCGCCGTGACGGCGGTTGTGAAGCCACCCGCCAAGAAGGCGGCTGTGAAACCACCCGTCAAGAAGGCGGCTGTGAAACCACCCGCCAAGAAGGCGGCCAAGAAGGCTCCTGCCAAGAAGGCCAAGAAGGCCGCCAAGAAGGCCAAGAAGGTCGTCAAGAAGGCCAAGAAGGCCGTCAAAAAGGTGATCAAGAAGGCGGCCAAGAAAGCGGCGAAGAAGGCCCCGGCCAAGAAGAAGGCCGTCAAGAAGGGGCGGAAGTAGCTCTCGAAAGGCTCACCGGGCGCCGGCTCGAGTCGGCGCCCCCTTTCATCCGAGTACTTCCCGGCAGCGTTGGTAGAGTTGCAGCAGGGCGTCTGCGTATTCTTCCGCGGTCTTGGTGGGTTTCCCTGTGTAGCCCGCCGATTGTGCGCCCTTCCCGTAACCCGTCGTGACCGCGATGAACTTCATCAGCTCCAGCGCAACTTCCTCCTTGCTCCGCGCTGGGCTTGCTTGCGACACCTGTTCGTCCATGAGCCAGCTCTCCCGACCTCGAAGATGTCCTTGCGGCGCGCCGCTGGGCGGGATCCACGGGCTGCTCAAGAAACGCCGTTGCCCACTCCCTTACGGTCGTGGTTCAGTTCGGGGCTTGTTCATTCGCCCGCACTTACCGAACCGCGCACGTAAGCCAGCGGCTTCGGGTGAGCGTCTTTTGAGCGCCCTGTCCACGCCGGCCCGGGCGCCGAAACGTCCCCTCAGTCCAAGACTAGGGTAACAGCTTCCCATGCCGCTCAACGCCCGCCGCCATGTCCGGAAGATGCGCGGCGGGGCACAGTCTCATCTGGTGGAGGCCGATGACGGCCGCTTCTACGTTGTCAAGCTCCGCAACAACCCGCAGCACCCGCGGGTGCTGGTCAATGAAGCCGTGGCCTCCGTCTTCCTGCACTACCTGCAAATCTCCGCGCCCGAGGTCGCCATCATCTCCCTCTCCCGGGAGCTCCTGGCCGCCAGCCCCGAGCTGTGCGTTGAGCTGGGCTCCCACCGCCTGCCCGCCGAGCCGGGCTGGCACTTTGGCTCGCTCTATCCCGGCCACCCCGACCAGATCGCCGTCTACGACTTCATTCCGGACGCACTGCTGCGGCAGGTCGCCAACCTGGGCGAGTTTCTGGGCATGCTGGCTTTCGACAAGTGGGTCGGAAACGCCGACGGGCGTCAGGCCGTCTTCTTCCGCAGCCGCGTTCGGGAATGGATGGCCGCCCGCGCCACCACGCGCCCCGGTTTCCTGGCCTGGATGATCGACCACGGCTTCGCCTTCAACGGCCCGTTCTGGGATTTCCCCGACGCACCCCTGCATGGCCTCTACCACCGCCCCCTGGTCTACGAGGGAGTGCGCTCGCTGGCCGCCTTCGAGCCCTGGCTCGAGCGGATCACCCACTTCCCTCTGGAGATCCTGGACGAGGCCTACCGCAAAGTGCCGTTGGAATGGCTGGAGGGCCAGCAAGACGCGCTCGAAGCCTTGCTGGAGCAGTTGCTGGCTCGCCGCCGCCGGGTTCCGGACCTGCTGCTCGAGTGCCGTCGCGCCAAGCCCGCCTTGTTCCCCAACTGGAGCCTGTAGCAGGGGCTAGCCCCGCAATTCCGATAGAATATGAGGGGTCAGTGATTCACCGATACGTCCTCCACAACGATGACATCGCGGATGCCTCCGCCAAGCTGCTCTCGCCCGGGCAGATCGGCCTGCTGTCGGGCTGGGGCGTCTTCAGCACCATTCGTATTGTCGGCGGCGTGCCTTTCGCCTTCGAGCGCCACTGGGACCGCATGCGCCGCGACGCCGCGGCTCTGCGCGTACCCTTTCCGGAGGATCCGGAAGATCTGCGCGGCCGCCTGCTCCGGCTCATTGAAGCCAATCAGGCCTGGAATGCCACGCTGCGTGTCGCCGTCGTGCGCAATTCGGGCGGCATCTGGGAGGGACCGGGCGATCGCGCGAGCGACGTCATCGCGCTCACGGCCCCGCTCAAGCAATGGGGCGAAGGCGCCAGGCTGGCCGTTCAGGAGCAGGCCCGCCACGCCGCCTCGCGCTTCCGCGGGACCAAGATCCTCTCCTGGGCGCTCAATCTCGCCCTGCTCGAGGAGGCCCAGGGCCGCGGATTCGACGAGGTCCTGCTGCTCAACGAGCGCGGCGAGGTGAGCGAGTGCACCTCGGCCAACATCTTCATTGCCCATGACGGCACGGTCTGGACGCCGCCGCTCGATTCCGGCTGCCTGCCCGGTGTCACGCGCGAGCTGTTGCTCGAAACCGTGCGGGTCGAGGGCATCCCAGTCCGGGAGAAGCCCCTGCGCCTGGAGGAATTGGCCGCCGCCGAAGAGGTCTTTATCACCTCCACCACCAGGAGCCTTCTTCCAGTGATCTTCGTTGGCGGTCAGCCTATGCGGCGGGCCGGGAATATCCGATATACTCTTGGAGCGGCCTTCGAACGTTACGTGGCCAGCTACATCGCCGAGCACAGACAGGGCCCGTCGGCCGGTGTTTCCCGGCCGGTGGAGCCCACGTAGAGCCCGTCGTCTGCCGGGCCGGAACGTGCCTGAACTTGAATTCGACAAATACCCAGGATCCTTGACTCATGCCGCTTACTTGCCCTAAGTGCGGAGGCCGAAACCTGCGCTTCTCCCGGCTCCGGAGCTTCTCCGAGCGTTGCTGGGGTTGGATAGGCGTGCGCCCGCTGCGCTGCCGCGACTGCCGAATCCGCTTCATCGATCGAACCTGGCGGCTTTCCGATGTCCAGTACGCCCGTTGCCCCGGTTGCTGGAGGATGGACCTCAGCCGCTGGTCCGAAGAGGATTACCATGTTCCGCTGCTCCGGAGGCTCCTGCTGAGGCTGGGCGCCAAGCCCTACCGGTGCCATTACTGCCGGGTGAACTTCGTCAGCTTCCGGAGACGCCGGGAGAAGTTCAACCCTCGTCGCAGGCGGTCTCGGGAAGCCGCCGAGCCCTTGGGAGAGCCAACGTCCCCGGCGGCGCCCCTTTCACCGGGACCCGAACCACCAGTGGAAGTCGAGTCCGCCGAGTCCATCTCCCGGAACACCGCACCGGCCAAGTAGCGCCGGCGTGGGCTGGCCTCCGGGCGCCGGCGGTCGCGCGCCGTAGCAGATTGCTGGTGAAACATCCGCGCTAGCCCGGATGTTTCACGCGGAAAGCGGTTTGGCGCGCCGGACGCGGCAAAACGGGGTGGCGGTGCCGCGCTGAGCGAGAGCACTGCTGGCCGTAGCGGGTAGGACCTGGATTTCAGG
>JBEKLJ010000084.1:0-17127 GCA_050010255.1 Bryobacteraceae bacterium | reverse complement strand
CCAGCTTCACCAAGGTCGGCACAGTTGACGACGCCCCGCTGATCGGGTTCGGCATGTCGGCTCCCGGCGCCTCGTACCCCGCCGTGTACGTGATCGGGACGGTGAGCGGAGTCTACGGGATCTTCCGGTCCGATGACGCCGGGGCTTCCTGGACCCGCATCAATGACGATGCCCATCAGTATGGCTTTCTCGGCACGATCACGGGCGACCCGCGGATTTACGGCCGCGTTTACGTCGGCACGCAGGGCCGCGGTATTGTCTACGGGGACATCGCCGCGGGCGCTCCACACTCTGCCCTGCGGACGCCAACTCTGAAGTCGTCTGAGTTCATGCGAGAGTTGCTGGTTGCGCCCTGACGAAGTGCGATCCGCGACGAGGACCGCCATCCGCGTCCTTCCATAATCATCGTGTGCTTCCATGCGCTTTCGATCTGATCCATCGCGTCACTCCGGCAGACGGCTCCCTTGGGATCGCGGCTCAGTCTGACGTACCCCCTACGCTCAGACTTCTCATGTCGCGCACCCCAACTGAAGCGGTCCCGCGCCGGCTGGCGGACACACGCGTGCGTGCCATGATGCTATTCTGCGAGCCAGGATTCCGATGGAACCGCCCTCCAGCATGAAAGCTAGGACCGGCGTGGCCGTGGTCGGTTTGGGTTATGTGGGCTGCGTCAGCGCCGCCTGTCTGGCCGAGCTCGGCCACCGCGTGGTGGGCGTGGACCGCGATGAGTTCAAGGTGAATGCCGTGCTGGCCGGGCGCGCTCCTTTTTACGAACCTGGCCTCCCGGAGCTGGTCCGGACGAATGTGGCCGCTGGGCGGCTGTCTGCCTCCGCGTGCCTGCCCGAGGCGCTCGAACAGGCCGGCCTGGCCCTGGTTTGCGTGGGCACGCCGCCGGAGCGCAACGGCGATCTAGGTCTCGAGCAGTTGCGCCGCGTGGCAGGTGAGATCGGCGAGTGCCTGCCGCGCCGCTCCGAGCCGCTCATCGTCGCCATTCGCAGCACCGTGTTTCCGGGCACCTGCGAGGAGGTGGTCGCGCCTGCCCTGGGAGACCCGGCCCGCGCCGTCGTCGTCTCCAACCCGGAGTTCCTGCGCGAGGGCGCCGCGGTACGCGACTTCATGGAGCCTTCCCTGATTGTCATCGGCGGCTCGGATCCGGAGGCGGTCCGGTGCGTGGCCGCGCTCTATGCGCCGCTTGGGGTCGCGCCGTGCCTGGTCTCGCTGCGCGCGGCGGAGATGATCAAGTACGCGTGCAATGCCTTTCATGCCCTGAAGATCACCTTCGCCAACGAGATCGGCGCCCTCAGCGCCGAGTTGGGCATCGATGCCGGCGAGGTAATGGGCACTCTCTGTCGCGACGGGCGGTTGAACATCTCCCCGGCGTACCTCCAGCCTGGCTTCGCCTTTGGCGGTTCCTGTCTTCCGAAAGACCTGCGCGCCCTGGTTTACCGTGCCGCGCGGCTGGATCTCCAACTGCCGCTAATCGAATCCATCCTGCCGTCCAACCAGGCGCACCTGGCCCGCGCCATTCGCGGCGTGCTGGATCTGCCGGCGGAGCGCATCGGCGTCTTCGGGCTGGCCTTCAAGGAGAACACGGACGACTTGCGCGAGAGCGCAGTCGTGGCCCTGCTCGAAACCCTGATCGGCAAGGGCTGCGACCTGCGCGTCTTCGATCCCCAGATCCGGTTCGACCAGATCTATGGCAGCAACCAGCGGTTCATCCTCAGTGCCATCCCCCATGTGGAGCGGCTGCTCGACTGCCGCTTGGAGGATACCCTGGCGTGGGCCCAGCACCTGGTCGTGGCACAGAAACCCGCCCCCGTCTATGCCGAGCAGATTCGGCGGAGCGGCCTGCCGGTGCTCGACCTGACGGCGGCCCATCCGGCCTTGGCCTTCGCCGGTCCTACGCCACCGGCCGCTTTATGAGGATCCTCTGGGTCGGCCCGGAATTCCTGCACCCCACGACCAAGGGGGGCCAGATCCGCACGCTCGGGATTCTGAAATGGCTCGCGCGCTGGCACGAAGTTCACTACGTAGCGTATGAGGATCCGGCGCACCCGGAAGGCCCGCGGCGGGCCAGCGAGTACTCGGCGCGCGCCTACCCCATCCCCCATGCGGTGCTTGACAAAGGCTCGATTCGGTTTGTCGCGCAGGTTGCGGCCGGAGTCTTTTCGCGGGTGCCGGTGGCGATCAGCCTCTATGCTTCGGCGGAGCTGAAGCGGTTTCTCGAAGCGCTGCTGAGCCGGGAGTCGTTTGACCGTATGGTAGTGGATTTCCTGGCGATGGCGTTTTCGTGTCCGCGGCTGGAGCGCAGCGTGCTCTTCCAGCACAACGTGGAGACGATGATCTGGCGCCGGCACGCCGAGAGCGCGCGGGACCCCGCACGCAAGCTGTACTTCCGGCTGCAGGCGAATCGGCTGTTTGCCTATGAGCGCCAGGCGTGCCGGGCGGCGGGCCACATCATCGCAGTGTCGGCGGTGGATGCCGGACTGATGCGGACACTGTTCGGCGCCGAGCGCATCTCCCAGATCCCGACCGGCGTGGATCTCGAGTACTTCGCTCGGCCGGCGTTCAGTGAGCGCGTGGCGGACCTGGTATTCGTCGGCGCGATGGACTGGCGGGCGAATGCGGATGGCGTCGGGTACTTCGTACGAGAGGTTCTGCCGCTGATCCGGCGGCGCCGGCCAGGCTGCACGTTCATAATCGCGGGCCGGAATCCGCCGCCGGGAATCGCTGGACTGGCGCGGAAGGATACAGGGGTGCGGGTTACGGGCACCGTCCCGGATATACGGCCATACCTGTGGGGCTCAGGGGTCTCCGTGGTCCCGTTGCGCATCGGCGGCGGGACGCGGCTGAAGATCTACGAAGCCATGGCGGCGGGCATCCCCGTGGTCTCCACGACGGTGGGCGCGGAGGGCTTGGAGGTTCATCCGCCGGATGATATCCGGATTGCGGACCGCCCTGAGGATTTCGCCGCCCGCTGCCTGGAACTGCTGGAATCCGTGGATGAAAACCGTCGCATGGCAGCGCGGGGGCGGGAGATGGTGGCCGCGAGCTTCTCCTGGGAACGGGTTGCGCGGCGTTTCGCCGAGGTGCTCGATTCCGCGCCGGCCCGCATCCCGCCGATCGAGCGTGTGCTCGTGGTCGAGAGCGGCGCGCGCGCCGTCGCCGAGCGTGTGCTGCCGGTGCTGCGCGCGACGCTGGGCCAGGACGTCACCATCGATCTGGTCACCTGCTACCCGGGCCTGCCCGCCGGCTGGCCGGATCAGACCCGTGTGTTCCGCGTCTCGGACTACGCCGGCCGCCTGGGGCGCAAGCGGCTCTACGCGGAGCTGCGGGCGGGCGGCTACTCCGTTGCCGGCATCATTTGCTCGGGCGACCCGATCATGACCAAGTGGAAGTGGGCCATCGCCGCCCGCTTGCCAGCCAAGGTGTTCGTCATCAACGAGAACGCCGATTACTTGTGGCTTGACCGCGGGCACTCGGGCATTCTGGTCCGCCTGGCGGCCACGCGCACGGGTTTCTCCGGTGCGGGCTCCGTCCGTGCCACAGCCCAGATCGTCGCCCTTCCCTTCGCGGTGGCGTACCTGGTCCTCTACGCAGTCTGGGTACACGCGCGCCGGGGCCTGCGGATGGCCTTCACCCGGCGACACGGCGGCGCAGCTCCGGGCAATCACAGACGCGAAACCGGAAATGAGCATACTGTCCCGGACTAAACCCGGCGCGGTGCAGGTTCGCACATACGGGACTGCGGGGCCGCTGGTCGTGGTTTTGCACGGCGGTCCGGGCGCTCCCGGCTACATGGCGCCCGTAGCGCGCGCACTCGCGGATTCATTTCGGGTCCTCGAGCCCTTCCAGCGCGGCAGCGGCGCCGAGCCGCTCACGGTTTCGCGCCATGTCGCGGACCTCCACGAGCTGCTGCAATCGCACTGCGGAGCCGCGCGGCCGGCCCTGCTGGGCTCCTCTTGGGGCGCCATGCTCGCGCTCGCCTACGCTGCTGCGCACCCGGATTCCGCGGGCCCGCTCGTCCTTGTGGGCTGCGGCACCTTCGACCCGGCGGCGCACGCCCGCATGAAGGCAATCCTCGAGGAGCGCAGGGACGACGACGCGCGGCGAAGCATGGAGCGCCTGAAGGAGCAGTTCTTGGACCCTGACGAGCGGCTCAGGGCAACCGCCGCCCTGCTGCTGCCGCTCTATTCCTACGAGCTCATCACCACGGACCAGGAGATTGAGGCGTGCGACGCGCGCGCGTACGAGGAGACCTGGGATGACATGGTGCGGCTACAGGAGGAAGGCGTCTACCCCGCGGCGTTCTCGGACATCCATGTGCCCGTCCTGATGTTGCACGGCGCCGCCGATCCTCATCCGGGGCCGATGATACGGGCGAGCCTGGAACCCTATATCCCGCAGTTGGAGTATCACGAGTGGGAGCGCTGTGGACACTACCCCTGGCTCGAGCAGGCCGCGCGGGATGAGTTCTTCGCCCTCGTGCGCGAGTGGCTTGCGCGGCGTCTGACCCAAGCCGCGCCGGCATGAACAACGCCTGCGCACAACCTCGCTAACGGGACAGTGCCTGTCGCGGCTTTACGTTTACAGCTTCTTGGCTGGCGCAAGCAGCCGCCACAGCGGCTCGGCGAAGCGGAAGAACTTCGGAACACCCTGCTCGGGCGTTTCAGGCAACTGCGGCTGCGCGGGGCGGGTGCTGGCCTCGTAGCAGGCCACGAGATCCCACTCGTCGTAGTCGATTGCCCGGGCGTACTGCCGGATGTAGTTGGTGTTGAAAACGCCCCCGGGAAGCTGGCCGAATGCCGATCGTTCGATGGCCTCCAGGTAGCGCTTCCCGATCTTCGTGCTCCTGCAAATGTCCTCCAGACTGATGCCCTTGCTCTCCCGGATCATCGACAGATCGGGCAGTATCCGAACCTGCGTGGCCGCGGCGCTCCTCTGCATATCTGGGTACACCCAATACCTCTCATCGGCTCTCCCAGCAAGGGTATTGCATCTTGCTGGAAGCGCTCGGTCACCGTAGCAGCATAGTACTAAACTACTGTTAGTCCTAGAACGTCTCTTCGGAGGGGTAGCACCCTGCCTTTTGCGGGGGTTGGCAAGGGCTCGACTGCTTTCGCCTGAGCCAGCGCCGCCGGGGCTACTTGGCCTCTTCCTTCGGCCGGGGCTTCGGCGCCGGCTTGCGCGGCAGCATCTCCGGCCGCGTCGCGGCGTTGTAAATGAAGGAGGCCATGATCGCCGCCGCCTCCATCAGGTCCCCTCTCTGCACCCGATCGTAAGTGTCCATGTTGGTGTGATGGACGCGTGGCCCGTAGTCGAGAGGATCCTGGATGAACTGGAACCCGGGCAGGCCCACGGCGTCGAAGGACAGGTGGTCGGTGCCGCCCGTGTTGCGGATCGCCACCGTCGTGGCGCCCAGGTCGCGGAACGGCGCCAGCCAGGCCTCGAACACCGGCCGCAGCATGTCGTTTTCCTGGAGGTAGATGCCGCGGATCTTGCCGCTGCCATTGTCGAAGTTGAAGTAGGCGGAGAGCTTCTCGTACTCCGGCTTGCGCGTCATGGTCTCCCGGTCGGCGAAGTGGGCCGTGACGTAGGCGCGCGAGCCTACGAGCCCCTCTTCCTCGGCGTCCCAGAGCGCGACTCGCACGGTGCGGTCCATCCTCAGGTTCAGCGCCTTGAGGATGCGCACGGCCTCGAGCACCACCGCGCAACCGGCGGCGTTGTCCGCCGCGCCCGTGCCCGCCTGCCAGGAATCCAGGTGCGCGCCGAGCATGACCACTTCGTCCTTCTTCTTACCGCCGGGCAGCTCGGCGATGACGTTGAAGCCCTCGGCGTTGTCGTAAAACTGCGTGCGCACGTCGAGCTCGATCTTCACCGGGATGTCCCTGGCCAGCAGCCGCGCGATGCGGTTGTAGTGCTCGGCAGCCAGCGTCACCGACACGGGCGGAAGCGGATCATTGGCTTCGCGGGAGCCGGCGGGCATGGTCAAGATCGTCCCGTCGTCGCCGGACGGGCCTTCCGTGATGACGGCGAGCACGCCCTCCTCCTTCAGGAGCATTCGCAGCTTCTCGCGCGCCTGGCGGGCGGCCGGATCGGGGCCTCCCCGCGGGCCGGGCGACTGCCCCGGATCGGGCGCCAGGGCTTGCTGGGCCAGGTCGCTATCGCTGAGCCGGCGCGCGTCGGCCTCCAGATGCAGCTTCAACTCGCGCGGCGAATCCAGCAGCACGATCTTGCCCTTGAGCTTGCCCTTGTACTTCTCCGCTTCCTCCGGCGTGCGCATGGGCGCGAGGATGGCCGGGCCACTCACCGGTCCCTCGGTGGAGGGCGACCAGGCCAGCGGCACGCCGATCAGCGGCGCTTCCTGAGGCTCGAGCATGTGCGCCGAGAAGCGCGTGTAGCTCCAGCTCCTGCCGAACGTGCCCCACTTCTCGAGCCTGGGGTCCGCCAGGCCCCATTCCTTGAGCTGCTGGAGAGCCCACTCGGCCGCGTGGTGGTAGCTCGGCGAAGCCGCCATCCGCGGGCCGTAGACGTCAGTCAGGTAAAACAGATGATCCATAACGTGGGAGTTCTGGAACGCCTCGGCCTTGATGCGGTGGACCACCGACAGATCGACCGGCTCCTCCGCGGGGGCCGCCGCGACCAGGCACAGGGCGACAGCGACACAAGCGATAGTTGGTTTCATGGCGTGAAGACCGAGCATAGCATTGAGTCTAGCCCGGATGTTTCACCAGCAATCTGCTTTGGCGCGCTCCTGCGCCGGTGTCCGCGCGTGCGATACTTACGAGCGTAGGGGGGACACAACTCAATGCCCAAAGCACTTGCATTCGCGGCGGTCGGCCTGCTCGTTATCGGAACCATGCTTCCGGTTGCCGCTGCGCGGCGGAAAACCGACAACAAACTGAGTCCGTCAGCCAGCACCAGCCTTACGCTGGGCGGTCACTCGATTACGATTGAGTACAACGCTCCGTCGGCGCGCGGCCGGAAGGTCGAGGGAGGCCTGATTCCTTACGGCCACGTGTGGCGCACGGGGGCGGATGCGGCGACGACGCTGACAACCGATGCCGACCTGATGATCGGCGACTTACGAGTGCCCAAGGGCGAACACACCATCTTCACCCTGGCCAGTCCAGAGGGGTGGAAACTCGTCATCAACAAACAGACCGGCCAGTGGGGCCTTCACTACGACCAGTCTCAGGATCTCGGAAGCGTGCCGTTGACGCTGACCACGCTCAGCGCCCCCGTCGAGACGTTCCGGATCACGTTGACAGGCACCGGCCCGGCATCGGGGACGCTGGCGCTAACCTGGGGCGTCACTGAAGCGACCGTGACGGTCAAGTTGGCGCAGTAGGGCGGGGCATTCAGGGTCTTACCGTCCCGCCTGCGCCGCCGGGTCGAGCAGCTCGTTCAGGCGCTGCTCGGAAAGGCCGCTCTTCTCTCGCGCCACCTCGCGCACCGTTCGGCCGGTGGCGTATGCCTCCTTGGCCAGCGCCGCCGCCTGATCGTAGCCCAGCTCGACGGCCAGCGCCGTCACCAGGGCCAGAGACTGCTCGACGAAGGCCGCCGCCCGCTCGCGGTCCGCTTCCAGGCCGTCGATCAGCTTGTCCTTGAAATTCCGCGTGGCGTTCGCCAGCAGCTCAATGGATTCAAGCAGGTCATACGCTATCACCGGCAGCATGACATTCAGCTCGAAGTTGCCCATGGCGCACGACCACGTAATGGCCGCGTCGTATCCAATCACCTGGGCGCACACCATCAGCACGCTCTCCGCAATCACCGGGTTCACCTTGCCCGGCATGATGCTGGAGCCCGGCTGGACCGCGGGCAGGCGTAGCTCGCCGATGCCGCAGCGCGGCCCCGAGCCCAGCCAGCGGACATCGTTGGCGATCTTGGTGAGCGCCACCGCGTAAGTCTTCAGCGCACCGCTCAGGAACGAAACGGCGTCCCTGGCGGCCTGCGCCTCGAAATGGTTCGGCGCCTCGCGGAAGGGCAGGCGCGTGCGCTCGGCCAGCTTCCGGATAACGGCGCGCCCGAAACCCTCGGGCGCGTTGAGGCCCGTGCCGATCGCCGTGCCGCCGAGCGGCAGCTCGTAGATGCCGTCCAGCGCCGCGTGCACGCGCTCGAGCGAGGCTTCCACCTGCCGCGCGTAGCCGCTGAATTCCTGGCCCAGGCGCATGGGCACGGCATCCTGCAGGTGCGTGCGGCCGATCTTGATCACGCCGTGGAATTCATGGGCCTTGGTCTGCAGCGATTCGGCGAGCGCGGCCATGGCGGGTAGCAGCTCGCGCCGCACCTGCTCGGCAGCCGCGATGTGAATCGCCGCGGGAATGACGTCGTTCGAGGATTGGCCGCGGTTGACGTGATCGTTCGGGTGCACGCGCACACCGGGCCGGTTGAGCTCGCCTCCGGCCAGCGTGGCGATTATCTCGTTGGCGTTCATGTTCGTCGAGGTGCCGCTGCCGGTCTGGAAGATATCGACTACGAATTCCGAATCGTGCTGGCCGGCGGCGACTTGCTCGGCCGCGCGCTCGATGGCGCCGGCGATCGCCGGTTCGAGCTCACCCAGCTCACGATTGGCGGCCGCCGCCGCGCTCTTGATCAGCCCCAGTGCGCGAATGAATGGGCGCGTGAAGCGCAGGCGGCTGATCGGGAAATTCTCGACCGCGCGCTCGGTCTCGGCTCCGTAGAGCGCCTCGGCGGGCACGAGTATCTCGCCCATACTGTCCCGCTCCGTGCGAAAGTCCCCCATGACTCGATCATAGCGAGCCGGAGCGGAGCAGTGGCTGGCGGCCAGCCATCTGGCGCGGCGGCTATTTGGAGCCATGGAGGGGCGCATTGCGGCTCTGCCGGCGCCGACCGGATAGGACGCGGCTGCGGAGGGGAAGCAAACCGGGCCAAGGGAGGAGGGAAGACATTGAGAGGCGTCTGAGAAGCCGCTTGAAATTGGGCGCTTCCGGGTTTTTGCATACACGGAGGAGGCCGGGCTCGCCCCTTCCTGGGCCGCCGGAGTCGCTGGGGAAAGATCGGGGATGAAAAGGCGCCCTCAACGAAGGCGGTGGGATGTACAACGTAGGGCGGCAAGAAGCCAAGACGGGAATTCTGGATGATGGCTTGTGAACCAGAAGCAAACGAGGCTTGATGCCGTACTATCGGCGCCGGCGGAAGGGGACAGCGTTCTTGCCGGCCTGATTGACATGAAATCGAAGGAATATAATTGGCGGGAGGAGAGCACGCAATGCGTAACGGGCTCCTGATCGCCAGTCTGATCGTCACCGCCTCTGTGTCGTTCGCCGCCGACCGCGTTACTCTTACTGGACGAGTAACTGACAATCTCGGCAAGCCACTGGAGGATGCCACCGTGATGATCTACCACGCCGGCGTCAAGAAGGGCTACAGCACCAATTGCCCGAGCTGCTACGTGGACTGTGGCAAACGTACCGTCACCGATCGAACTGGTTCGTTCACCATCAAGGGCCTCGCTCCCGATCTGTGGTTCGAGCTACTGGTGATCCGTGACGGCTATACTGCCACGTTCGTCAAGAAGGTCGATCCTTCCCGTGGACCTGCCGAAACGGTAGCCCTCGCGCCACGAGCGGCTGTGGATGATCCCGGTCGTGTTGTGCGCGGCCGGGTGGTGGATCCGCACGGCCAACCACTGCGTGCGGCCGTCGTGGTGCCGGAAGGAGTCGCCACGGTGTTGGAGGGCCATGGTCTCGCCTCCTTGTACGGGGAGATAGAAGGCCTCGAACCCATGGCGGTCACCAATCCAAGAGGGGAGTTCGAACTCGCATACAGCAAGAAGGCTACGGGCATGATGCTGCGGGTGGAGGCTCGCGGTATGGCGACCAAGCTGATCGGGGTGCCCACAGGAGCAGAACGCAAGACCATAACAGTTTCCAATGGCGCCGTGGTTCGCGGCCGTCTTGTGAATCGTGGCAAACCCGTGGCCGGCGCCGAAGTCGGTCTGATTGCGCGGAACAGAGTCGGATTCGGTGGGAATCTCGAAATCTTCGGAGACCCCTATGACGAAATCCGCATCGGCACGCAGGAAGACGGCTCCTTCGTCATCACCAACGTGCCGGTGCCCGTAGACTGGTACGTTTACGGCAAGATGGAATCAATCGCCGCCGTCGGCGCAACTGATCGTGTGGAGTGCGCCACCGCGCGTGACGGCGAGGAAGTCAATGTCGGTGATATCCAGATCCATCCCGGCCATCGCCTCCGCGGGAGGGTCACGCTCAGCGACGGTGCCGCCATGGCCGACGGGATGCGGGTGACAATTTCAGCCTACCGCGCCTGGGACAGCCAGACGGTTATCATCGGCCGCGATGGCCACTTCGAATTCGTCGGTCTCCCCACGGGCAAGTACGAGATCGTCCCTTCCGTTCGGGGCTACCGATTGCAGGAGAACCGGGGCACCATCGAAACTACGATCGACCGAGACATAGGTAGTTTCGCAATCGCCCTCGACCCGGCGGCGCGCCGATAGTCGGCAAGGCGCGTCACCGGCGCGGCGCAGCGGCTGGCGGCCAGCCATCTGACGCGGCGGCTGTTTGGAGCCATGGTGGAGACAGCCCCAACGGAGGCGCCTGGGCGTAAACTGGAGGGCAGACAAGAAGCCAAAATGGAGGTTTTGCCCAATATGCCTCGACTGAATCTGAAACTCGCGGGCCTGCTGCTACTGACTGTGGCCGCCGCCACCGCTCAGCTCACCGACAAAGAGGGGTTTAAGGACCCGGCGCTGTTCACGCGCATGCCACACTACTTCCTTTCCAGCGACGGTGCTTTTGTAGACACCCCGTTTGCTGCATTTGAGTTCATGCTCAAGACGGGGAATCAGAGCGTCGAGGGGCATCACCTGCGCTACTACTACAACTTCGATGAGTCCGCGGGGAACATGCCCAGTTACCTGCAGATCGTCCGGAACTACCAGGCAGCCGCGAAGAGAATCGGCGGTCAGGTCCTGTACGAGGACGCACGCCGAACGACGATTCGTATTGTCAAGAGCGGCCAGGAGACGTGGGTCGCGCTCGAAGCGTTCAACGACGGTAGAGGGTACCAATTGGACATCATCGAGAAGCAGCAGATGCAGCAGGACGTGGTCGCCAGCGCCGACGCGCTTCAATCCGGCCTGAAGGAGGCCGGGCACGTCGAGGTGCCGGGGATCCTCTTCGAGTTCGGCAAGTCGGCGATCCAGCCGGAGTCGGAGGCGGCCTTGGCGGAGGTGGCCAGGCTGCTACAGGCCAATCCGGCGTTGAAGGTGTGGGTGGTCGGGCATACGGACAACGTGGGTTCGGTGGAGACCAACATGACGCTCTCGAGCGCGCGAGCGGCCGCGGTCGTCAAGGCCCTTGTGCAGAAGGGGATCGACGCGAAGCGGCTGGCGCCGCACGGAGCTGGACCCTACGCGCCCGTGGCCTCGAACGCCACCGAGGATGGGCGCGCGCGCAACCGGCGCGTGGAGTTGGTCGCGCAGCCGTAGGAGCCGGACGTGTCCGCCGCGGCCTGGGCCATTCCCATCACTCGATTGCAACGGTGGCCGTGTTCGATGCAAGGCCGCCGATCTACAGCACCACCGGCACAGCGCCCCTCGCGGGCGCGCCCGGCCGCACCTCGACGTTCACGTTCTCTACAATGAAAGCTCCGACACGATTCGGGAGGTTCCATGCGACGACGCAGTTTCATCCACGCTTCCGCCGCGGCGGCCGGGCTGGCCGCCGCCCGCCCGCTCGCGGCCCAGGCGGCCACTTCCGCCTCGCAGGTGGCCGGTGCGAATGACCGCATCCGCGTGGCGCTCATCGGCTGCGGCGGCCAGGGGGCATTCGATCTGCGGAATTCGCTGCGGATCAAGAACATACAGTGCGTGGCCCTGTGCGATCCGGACGACCGCCAGGTGGCGCGCGTCGCCAAAGGCGTGGTCGAGCCGGTGCACAGCACCGCGGACCTGCTCACGACCAAGGATTTCCGCAGGGTGCTCGAGCTGAAAGACCTGGAGGCGGTCATCGTGGCCACGCCCGATCATTGGCACGCGCTGCCTACGATCCTGGCTTGCCAGGCCGGCAAGGATGTCTACGTCGAGAAGCCCCTCTCGGTATCGATCGCCGAGGGGCGGCGCATGGTGGACGCCGCCCGGAAGTACGATCGCGTGGTGCAGATGGGCACCCATCAGCGCAGCGCCAGCCATTACGCGCAGGCCATCGAGTACGTCCGGAGCGGGAAGCTCGGCAAGATCCGGCTGGTGCGCGCCTGGGCCTATCTGGACTGGAAGGGCGAGACTCCGGTGCTGCCGGACACGGACCCGGCCCCCGAGGTGGATTACGACCTGTGGCTCGGCCCCGCGCCCAAGCGGCCGTTCAACCAGAACCGCTTCCACTTCACCTTCCGCTGGTTCTGGGACTACGCCGGCGGCCTGATGACCGACTGGGGCGCGCACATGATCGACATCGCCAACTGGGGCATGGGGATCAAGGCGCCCAGTTCGGCTGTGTCAGTCGGCGGGAAGTTCGGCTATCCGAAGGACGCCATGGAGACACCGGACACGCAGCAGGTCATCTGGGAGTTCCCCGAGTTCAGCATGATCTGGGAGCACGCGCTGGGCGTGGGCCGTGGACCGGAAACGCGCGAACACGGCGTGGCGTTTCATGGAAACAACGGGGTGCTCGTAGTGGATCGCGGCGGCTGGGAGGTCTATGCCGACACCGACCGGATCGACAAGAAGGTCCGCGAATACAAGATGACGGGCCTCCCCCGCCAGAGCGCCGACATGGAGGACTACCACTTCCTGCACGTGCGGAACTTCGTGGAATGCATTCGCAGCCGTAAGCGGCCGACCTCCGACGTCGAGATCGGCCACAACTCCATGATTGCCTGCCACCTCGGCAACGTTGCCTACCGCCTCGGGCGCCAGGTGAAGTGGGACGTGGAGAGAGAGGAATTCCTTGGCGATTCCGAAGCGCAGAGATACCTCTCGCGGCCGTATCGGGAGCCCTGGAAGCTGCCGGAGGCCTAGCGCCGCGCGCTCGACGCAGGTCGGTGGTGAGAAAAGCGGGCTGGCGCCGCACGGAGCTGGACCCTACGCGCCCGTGGCCTCGAACGCCACCGAGGATGGGCGCGCGCGCAACCGGCGCGTGGAGTTGGTCGCGCAGCCGTAGGAGCCGGACTCGTCCGGCACGGTCGTGGTGAGAAATGCCCCTGCACGTTTCCGCGGGTGGGTCCGTCATACCTTAAGTGGGAGAGTTGTCTAGAATGGCGATGAAACTGGCTGCCGGGCTTCTCCTGGCCATGAACGCCCTGGCCGGTGAGTACGCCATCCTGGCGAGCGGTTTCCCTCTGCGCGTGGACCGGCATGAGCGCGATGGCGCCACGCTTCGCCTGTACCTGAATGGCGGCGTCATGGAGCTTCCGGCCGCCTCCGTGGTCCGCTTCGAGCAGGAGGAGGAGCTTCCCTCGGCGCAGGCCGCCTCCGGCCAGCCGGCGCCGGCGCCCGCCGATGCCGCGTCCCTGGTGGCGGAAGCCGCGGCGCGCTGGGACCTTCCGCCCACCCTCTTGCACGCCATCGCCAGGGTCGAATCGGGCTACGATTCCGCGGCCGTCTCGCCCAAGGGCGCCATCGGCATCATGCAGTTGATGCCCCAAACCGCGCGGCAGTTGGGCGCCGATCCGCGCGACCCGCGGCAGAACGTCGATGCCGGCGCCCGGTATCTGGTCGAGCTGCTGCGGAAGTATCAGGACGACGACTACCAGGTCCGCAAAGCGCTGGCCGCTTACAATGCCGGCCCGAAGGCCGTGGAGCGCTACCAGGGCGTGCCGCCCTACCGCGAGACCATGGACTACGTCCGGCGTGTCATCCGTCAGTGGCAGCCTCAGTAGCCCCGTACGGCGGCCTGTTACAATGCAAATAGCGACGCCCTTATGAGCAAACGCTTCCGACGCATTACCGTCACCCTGTCCGCGATCCTGCTCGGCTTTCTGCTGATCGGCGCGGTGCTGGCCAGGAACACCGATGACCAGGGTCCCTACCGCCAACTGGGCGTCTATGCCGATGTCCTCCAGCGCATCAAGACCGACTACGTCGAGGAGCCTGACCTGAAGAGTGTGACGCTGGGCGCGCTCAACGGTCTGCTGGAGTCCCTGGATCCGTTCGCCAGCTACCTCAGCGCCGAGCAGTACAAGGAATACTTGAAGAACAAGGACGCCGCCTCAGGCCGTGTCGGCCTGATCCTTTCGAAGCGTTTCGGCTACCTGGGCGTGGTGGACGTGATCCCCGGCTCGCCGGCCGCCAAGGCGGGCCTCACTACCGGCGACATGATCGAGAGCATCCGCGGCATCGCCACGCGCGACATGCCGCTGGCTTACGCGGACCTCTTGCTCCAGGGCCAGCCCGGCACCACCGTCGATGTCACGGTTCTGGCGATCCGCCATCCGGAGCCGAAGAAGACCACGCTCACCCGCGCCGTCATCCAGTACCCGCCGGTGACCTCCAGGATGATCCAGGACCAGGTCGGTTACATCCAGGTGCAGGCCATGATGCCCGGGACGGCCAAGGAGATCGCCCAAGCCGTGCGCGACCTCGAGGCGCGGGGCGCCAAGAAGCTGCTGCTCGACCTGCGCCATTGCGGCGCCGGCGGGCCCGAGGAAGGCATCGCGGTGGCGAACCTGTTCCAGGACCACGGCCTCATCACCTACTTGCAGGGCCAGCGTTACCCGCGCAAGGAGTTCGCGGCCGATCCCGCCAGGACCATCACGCGCCTGCCGCTCGTCCTGCTGACCAACCGCGGAACCGCCAGCGGCGCCGAGATAGTCGCGGCCGCGCTGCTGGATTCCCACCGCGCCGAGGTGGTCGGAGAGCGCACCTATGGCGACGCTTCCGTGCGCCAGGCGATCTCCATGGACGACGGCGGCGCCGTCATCCTTTCGGTGGCCAAATACTACTCTCCCGGCGGCAAGGCCATCCAGGACACCGGGGTGACCCCGACCGTCGTGGTGGCCGAGACCGAGCCGATCGCTGAGTTGGACGAGGAAGCCCCGCCCGAGACGCCGCCGGCGCCGGCGGAGAGGCCGGGCGAGGACCCGATCCTCAAGAAGGCGCTCGAGGTAGCCATCCAGGGCGCCGCCGTCCAGGCGGGCGAACCGCGGCCGAGGGCCTCGGCCGAGGAGCGCGACCAACTCGATCGGAATCGGCGCGCCATGCCGCCGAACACCCCGAGCCACCCGCCGCAACAGTAAGCGCGGACCGACGAAACCGTCTGTTGCACATGGACGCCCGAGTGGGACAGGCGTTTTTGCCCGTCCAGCTCGATTGACGGCACTTGCGCCCTTGACGGCTTCACCCAGCATACGTATACTTGAATTGAACGACTGTTTCAATCTTACGTATGATAGAGCCCACGCCAGTCAGCACCAAAGATCGCATCCTCGACGCCGCCGAGCACCTCTTCGCCGAGCGCGGCTTCGCCAGCACCTCGCTGCGCGACATCACCGCCGAGGCCGGCGCCAATCTCGCGGCCGTCAACTACTACTTCCAGTCCAAGGACGCCCTCATTCAGGCCGTTTTTGCCCGCCGCATCAGGCCGGTGAACGAGCGGCGCCTGGCCATGCTCGATGCGGCCGAGGCCAAGGCCGGGCGCCGCCCGGTCCCGCTCCAGCACCTGGTGCGGGCCTTCATCGAGCCGGTAGTGAAGGTGTGCGGGGAGCGGGAAGGCGCCAACGCCGCCTGCCTGCTGGGCCGCGCCTTCGTCGAGCCGGGCGACGTTTTCGAGCGCCTCTTCCAGAGGCAGCTCTCCGGCGTGGTGCGGCGCTTCATCGCCGCATTCCGCCGCGCCATGCCCGGCGTCGGCGACACTGAGCTGTTCTGGAGATTCCATTTTGCCGTGGGCGTCATGGGCCATACGCTAGCCGGCCTGCGCCACATCCGCGCCACTTCCGGCGGGCGCTGCGACGTCTCCGACGCCGGCGGCCTGGTCGAGCGGCTGATCCCATTCATCGCCGCCGGCCTCAAGGCCCCCGCGCGCGCTACTCACAGAGGAGGAAGGAAATGCACCGGCTCCCGCTGATTCTGGCCCTGGCTGCGCCCGCCGCGGCGCTGGCCCAGGCCCCCTCCGCGCCTTCCAGACAAACCCAACCGCTGCGTCTCAGCCTGAAGCAGGCCGTCGAAATCGCGCTCGCCCCCGAGGGCAACACGGGCGTCCGGCTTTCTCGCGAGGGCGTCAGCCAGGTGAGGGCGCGCTCCGCCCAGGCCCGCGCCGCCCTGTTGCCGAACTTCGACTCCTCCGTCTCCGAGCAGAGCCAGACGCGCAATCTCGCTGCCTTCGGCATTCAGATTCAGGTGCCCATCCCGGGCTTCTCGTTCCCCACCTTCGTCGGCCCGTTCACAGTGTTCGACGCCCGGGTGAGCGCCACGCAGTCGGTCTTCGATTTCAGCTCCATCCGCCGCTTCCAGGCCTCGCGGGCCGCACTGCGGGCGGCCGAAGCCGACAGCGGCAGCGCCTCGGATCAGACCGGCGCGCAGGTCGCCGCGCTCTACCTGAGCGCTCTGGCGGCCCGGGCGCACGTCGAGGCCGCCCAGTCCAGCGTCACGCTCTCCGAAGCGCTGGCCCGCCTGGGCGAGAACCGCAGAAGCGCCGGCACCGGCACCCTCATCGAGGTGACGCGCGCGCTGGTGGAGCTGGCGAACGCGCGCCAGCGGCTGCTGGTCGCCGAAACCGACGCCCGTCGCGCCAAGCTCGAGCTTCTCCGCGCTATCGGCCTGAAGCTCGATCTCGAGGTCGAGCTGAGCGATGAGCTGCTCCACGCGCCGGCCGAGGAGCTGCCGCTGGCCCGAGCCGTCCAGCAGGCCCTAGCCGCCCGCCCTGACTGGAAGGCGCAGCAGGCCCGCGAAGAGACCGCCCGCTTGAGCCACAGCGCCACCAAGTTCGAGCGCCTGCCTTCGCTGGCCGGTTTCGCCGACTACGGCTCCATCGGAACGGGTATCAACAGCGCCGTGCCCACGCGGACCTATGGCGCTGCGCTGCGCGTCCCCATCTTCGACGGCGGCCGGCGCGACGCCCGCCGCGCCGAGTCACTCTCGCAACTCCGCCAGGAGCAGATCCGGACCGCCGACTTGCGCCAGCAGGTCGAGCTCGAAATCCG
>JBEKLJ010000083.1:0-14047 GCA_050010255.1 Bryobacteraceae bacterium | reverse complement strand
TCCATCCAGCAGAAGCTCTCCGAGCAGAAGCTCCCCCTGGACCAGGTCTACGATCTGCTGGCCATCCGCGTCATCTGCCAGTCGGTGCAGGACTGCTACGCGGTGCTGGGTCTGTTGCACTCCATCTGGCGTCCCGTCCCCGGCCGCATCAAGGACTTCATCGCCATGCCTCGGCCCAACCTCTACCAGAGTCTGCACACCACGCTGATCGCACCCGGAGGCCACCAGTTCGAGGTGCAGATCCGCACCGAGGAGATGCACCGCGTCGCCGAGCAGGGCATCGCGGCGCACTGGAAGTACAAGGAGGGGAAGCAAGACAGCGGCGAGGACGACCAGCACATCGCCTGGCTCCGCCACCTGCTGGAGTGGATCCAGGACATGCGCGATTCCAGCGAGTTCATGTCCACGCTGAAGGTGGACCTGTACCGCGAGGAGGTCTACACCTTCACGCCGCGGGGCAAGGTGATCGCGCTGCCGCGGGATTCGACGCCCATCGACTTCGGCTACGCCATCCACACGGCGGTCGGGCACTCCTGTGTCGGAGCCAAGGTCAACGGGCGCATCGTTCCGCTCAAGTACGCGCTCAGGAACGGCGACATGGTCGAGATCCTCACACAGCCGGGCCACATGCCCAGCAAGGACTGGCTGGCGCTGGTGAAGACCTCGCGGGCGCGGAACAAGATCCGCACGGTGATCAATGCCGAGGAGCGCGCCAAGGCGATCGAGATCGGCGGAAAGTACCTGGAGAAGGAAGCGCGCCGGCTGGGCGTGCAGCTCGCCAGACTGGGCAAGGCCGAAATCGAGAAGGTGGCGGCCGAGTACGGGTTTGCCAAGGTCGAGGACCTGTACGCCGCGCTGGGCTACGGGAAGTTCTCGCCGCGGAGGATCCTGCACAAGCTGGCGCCGAACACCGTCCAGGAGTCCGAGGAGCCGCCCACGTCCGGGCAGCCGGCGGCCGAAGCCACGCCGGCCGGGGCCGCAGCCGAGGGGGGCGATGTCGTCATCAAGGTGAAGGGGATCGACGACCTGCTGGTCTACCGCGCCAAGTGCTGCAACCCGATCCGCGGCGAGCCGATCGTCGGCTATGTCACGCGCGGCAAGGGCGTGGCGGTGCACTCGACGAACTGTTCGAACGTGCAGAACCTGATGTACGAGCTTGAGCGGCGCATCGACGTCGAGTGGGCCCGCGCAGCCAGCCAATCCTTCCCGGTCAAGCTCGTCGTCCAGACCGACGACCGCCCGGGGATGCTGAGCGAGCTGACCTCCGTGCTGTTCCATGAGAACAGCAACATTCGCGGCCTCGAGGCGCGGCAGACCGACAAGGACAGTGCCGTCGTGGACATGACCGTCGAAGTGCGGGACACCAAGCAACTCGAGCGCATTGTCGCCGCCATGCGCCGTATTCCAGGCATTCGCGACATCGAGCGGTGCTGAGGCGCACCGCTCATCCGCCACCATGAATCAATTCGTTCCCGAGCACATCGCCGTATCGAAATCCAAGGGCATTCGAATCGACTGGCAGGGTGGGCACCACAGCGACTACGAGCTGAAGTACCTGCGAGACCACTGCCCGTGCGCCCAGTGCAGCGCTGCTCACGGCGCGCCTTCCGGCGCCAGCCGGCAGGCGAGCAACCCCTTCCAGATGTACCAGCCGGCGCTGAAGATCGAGGGCGTGGAGCCGGTGGGCAACTATGCCGTCCGTCTGCGCTGGAACGACGGCCATTCGACCGGGATCTACTCCTACGAGCACCTCCGCCGCATCTGCCCGTGCGCTGAGTGCGCGCCAGCCGGCGAGCAGGCCTGAAAACGGCAATGCCGCCGGCGGCTGGGAGCCGCCGGCGGCATTGGCCAGGTTCCTCTATCCTCTTACAGCAGGCGGAAATTCACCTCGACGGTAGCGAGGACCGCAACGGGCTTGTTGTCGCGGTAGCCGGGCTTGAAGCGCCACCTCTGCACCGCCTCGATCGCCCTCTCGTCCAGGCCCAGGCCGAGCGGGCGGATCACCTTGAAGTTGGTCGGAATTCCGCGCTCGTCAATGACGATGGAAAGCACCACGGTGCCCTGAAACTTAGCCTTGCGCGCCTCTTCGGAGTATTCCGGGTCCACCTTGAAGATCGGGATCGGCGCGGAAACACCGCCGCCGATGCGGTACACGCCGCCGCCGATGTTGCCGCCCTCACCAGGGCCGAATCCAGGGCCTCTGCCCGGGCCAATGCCGCCGCCCGAGCCGGAGCCAATGCCGCCGCCGGAGCCAGGGCCGTTGGATGGAGGTCCAGGCTTGCCCAGCGGGTCGCCCCACATGGGGAGGTTCACGTTCGGGAGCCTCACATCCGATTGAGCGACGATCGTAGGCTCCATCACGAGTTTGGCGTTCTGCGGGGGTGTGGCCGAGGGCGGTACGAACTGCCGGGGTGCGACGCGTGGAGCGCGGCCCAGACTGGCCGGCAGCGGAGAGCGGTCGCCGCCGCCACCGCCGCCCTGCGCCTGCTGCGCCTTGGGCTTCATGTCCGGGATGAAGGGCGCCAAATCGACCGGTGACACCAGTCCGATGGTCTGCTTGACCAAGGTCTGCCCCGTCTTGGTCGTGCTCACCATCACCAGCAACACCAGCCCCAGGCCGTGCAGCAGGATTGAAGAGACGCCCGCCTGCTTGCCGTAGCGATACTCGCCCCAAATGTCCTTGACGGCGATGGGCTTTGAGGTGACTTCCAGCGGCGGCAGCTTGGGTGGGTGGAGCGTCTCTTGGAGGTTCCGCCAGAGCGAGCGATACCACGGCTCCTCAACCTGGGCCATTAGGAGGTGATCCAGGTGGACGTCGGCGTTGCTGCGCGGCGGCCCGCCTGGAGCGGGGCTGTCTGAAGGCAGCGGCTTTGCTCTTCCTTGGTCTTCCATGTCTAGTCGCTCGGACACACTCTCTTACAAGCTTGCAGCAACTCTCCTATCGCCTGTATAGACGCCGCCACACCGGCGACAGTTCCAGGATCTGGAACCCGGGCTACACACTCTTTCCCAATTAGAGTGTAACACGTGCTTCTGCGGCCTCCAGGTGTCTCTGGGAAAGCATAGACGCTTCTGCACACTTCCAGACGGGGGGGCAGCGGGGACTGGAGAAGCTGAAGGGGCGCGCCGCGACTGGGCGAACATTCGGCGAAACCAGCTCACCGACGCGCTTCGCCGTCCACCCGGCCAGCCACTGCGCACCCCGGCCGACCCCAAGAACCGGGCGTCGGGCTCGGGCCGCCTGCTCACAGGATGCGGTCCTGGCCAGGCGTTATGGAATGCCCACTTTAGACCCTCAAACACCTGACCGGGGGGCCGATAAGCCAAACGTGGAGATCCTCATAGCCGACGACGACAGTGTGTCGCGCCTCATGCTGGCGAAGCAGCTCACGAGCTGGGGGTATGAGGTGATCGCCGTCGCCGACGGCGCGCAGGCTTGGCGCGTTCTCCAGAAACCTGGGGCGCCGCAGCTGGCGATCCTGGATTGGATGATGCCTGGTTTGACCGGACCGGATCTGTGCCGCGAGCTGCGGAGCCGGGGCCGGGAACCCTACACCTACATTCTGCTGCTGACCGCTCGAACCGAGCGGCAGGACTTGATCGCGGGCATGGAGTCCGGAGCTGACGACTACATCACGAAGCCTTTTCATGCGCAAGAACTGGAGGTACGGCTGCGCGCCGGGCGGCGGATCCTGGATCTGCAGACGGAGCTGGTGGAGGCGCGCGAGGCGCTGCGCGTGCAGGCCACGCGCGACCCGCTCACCAGCATCTGGAACCGCTACGCGATTCTGGACTCGCTGGGGCGGGAGGTGACGCGAGCCGTGCGCGAGCGCAGCGCGCTGGCAGTGATGATCGCCGACCTCGATCACTTCAAGGAGGTCAACGACACGCACGGCCACCTTTGCGGCGACGCGGTGTTGCGCGAGGTAGCGCGCCGCATGCAGTCCTGTTTGCGCTCCTACGATCTGGTGGGGCGTTACGGCGGCGAGGAATTCCTACTGGTTCTGCCGGCTTCTTCGAGCGCGAACGCGGTGCAACTGGGAGAGCGCGTTCGGGCGGCGGTGGCGGCCGAGCCGGTGCGGGTTGGCGAGGTTTCCGTGCGCGCGACCATCAGCATCGGCGCGACCGCGGTGGAGGGAGGCGTGGAGGCGACCGCCGACGACCTCATCCAGGCGGCCGATGCCGCGCTGTACCGCGCGAAGGCGGCGGGAAGAAACCGCGTGGAGTGGAGCGGGTCGGAGGGGGAACGCCTCTTCAGTGAGCCTGAGATGCCGCTTCCCGTTGCCGCGCCACTTCGAAGTGGCTGAGCGCGCTGGCGTATTGGGCGACGCCCTTGTAGAGCGCTTCCGCCAGACGCTGGCGGTATTCGGGCCGCTTCAGCAAGCTCTCGTCGCGCGGATTGCTTAGGAAGGCGATTTCGGCGAGTACCGAGGGCATCTGTGCCCCGACCAGGACCACGAAGGGCGCCTTCTTGACGCCCCGGCTACGCACGAGGCGATTCCTCGGCAAGCCCGCGTAGAGCGCCTTCTGGACTGCGGCGGCGAACTCGCGGGATTCCTGCACCTTCTCATTGAGCGTGATCCTCTGGACCAGGGTCTGGAGCTCGTGGATGGAGGTTTGCGAGATGGCGTTCTCGCGCGCGGCGACCTCCAGCGCATCCGCGGAGGTCGTGAAGTTCAGGTAGAACGTCTCCGAGCCGGCCACGCGGGGCGAGGACGAAGAGTTGGCGTGGAGGGATAAGAACAGGTCGGCCTTCTTGTCGTTGGCGAGCTGGGTGCGCGCCTCGAGCGGGACGAAGGTGTCGTCGGTGCGCGTGTAGATGACCTCGCTCCCCAGCCGCTGCGTGATGAGCGCGCCGAGGCGCTTGGCGACATCGAGCACCAGTTCCTTCTCCATCAGTCCGGCGCGGGAGATGGTGCCGGTGTCGCGGCCGCCGTGTCCCGGATCGATGACGACGCGCTCCAGCTTGAGGCCCAGCGCGCGGATGAGTGAGCGGTCGCCGTGACTATCCCGCTTGGCGGCCAGCGCCACCTCGGCAGGCGTCCTTCCTTCGGCTGCCGGCTGGCCGGAGGCGGCGCGCGAAGGAGGCTTAGCGGCCGGCTTGGACGGCGCCACCGCCAAGGCCGGCGGCGGGGCCGGCCCGGCTTGCCGGTGCGCCCTGGTTGGGGGCGCGGCGGAGGGCAACTCCGTTCTGGGCTGCGGCCTGGTTGAGACCGCCGGGGCGGTCGTCTCCGGCCTGAGCGCCGGCGCGGACGAAGGTTCGGGCTTCAGAGGCTCGGTTCCGGCCGGCTCGGGGGCTGGCGCGGGCTCAGCCATCGAGTGACTTCCGGTGACGCTCCGGACCGGCGGCGTGGCGGGGCCGCGGCCTGAGGCGCGCAGCTCGATGATAATGCGGCTCGGATTGGTGAGCTGGGAGATCGAGTACTCGACGGGGGCCGCCAAGTCGAGCACGACCCGCGTGGTTCCCGGCGTCCAAAGGGCCACGCGGATCTGCTTCAAAAGGCGATCGCCCACCTCGACGGTCTCGACGCCGCGCATGCCTGGCTGGCGGCGGACCTCGGGGAGGTCGATAACCAGCCGGTCGGGGCTGTCGATCCGCTCGGAACGATACTCAGCCTCGGCGTCGGTTTCAATCGCCACGCGGGTGACATCGCCGAGCGACCAGAAACGAACGGCGGTAACCCGGACCCCCGCAGCCGCCTCGGGGGGCCGGGACATTCCCATCCCTGCCAGCAAGAGCGCGGACAGCAATCCGGAACCGAGACGAACGCGGACGGCATAGCCATCAGGGTTCATAAAGGGTCTGAATGTGCAGCACTCCCCGTGAATCGAAGAATTGGACTATGCGCGGCGACGCCGGCGGGGCCGGCCTCGGCGCGGCGGCGCGTTTGGCCGCCCATTGGTTGAGGACCTGGTCGACGTAGGCCGTGGTCTCGCGAAACGGCGGGATGCCGCCATGCCTGAGGACGGCGCCCTCGCCGGCGTTGTAAGCGGCCAGGGCCAGCCGCTCGGGCGACCGCTGGTTTTCGAACAGCGCTAGCAGGTATTTCAGATAGCGGACGCCGCCGTCGATGTTCTCCGCCGGATTGAAGCTGTTCCGGACCGCGAAACGACGTGCGGTCGCGGGCATGAGCTGCATCAGGCCCCGCGCGCCCTTCGGCGAGATGGCCAGCGGGTTGTAGTTGCTCTCGATCTGGATGACCGAGTGGACCAGCAGCGGGTCCACCTGGTAGCGCTCCGCCGTCTGCCGAACGTAAGGGTCGAGGCTGACGGCGGCCGGGGCCACGGGAGCCGAACCTTGCGGGGCGGGACGCGGGGAGACGGCGATCGCGCGCACCAAGCGTCCGTTTCGCCGGTCGGCGCGAACAACCGTGGAAATGCGGGCCGGAGGCGCAGCGGGGTCCGGAAGCTCGGCCGCGCCGCAGAAAGCCAGCGCCGCCCAGCCGAGAATAAAACAGAATCGCATATTCCTGTTCTAAGACATTTTACGCCACCCGGGGCGTTCGTGCCCAGGGATTCGATGCCCGCCGGCGTCCAATTCACGGGCGCCGCCGGCCGGTGCTTGCGCGGGACCCGCCGGAAACACGGCGATTCGGCGGGTGCTCGATTCCTCAGATGCTATCATTTTCTCATGGACCGGGGGCGGCGAGGGGCGCAGGCCCGGAAGCCGCCCAGCAAGATGGGAGCCAGAATCCTCCGGCGCGCCGGTTTCGCGCTGGCCGGAGGCGAGAGCGCCAGGATGGGGACGAACAAAGCCAGGATGCGGTGCGGCAGAACGGCGCGGCTCGAAGCCGTGGCGGCGCCGCGGGCGGTCTGCCGGCCCGTCTCGGAGGCAGTGTCCTTCCGTAACCTGAACACTCCCAACGACTTGGCTCCTCATGCGGCACGCTCGCCCCTCACGGCGCTCTCCAGCAGACCATGAGTGAAACCTATCCCCACTACATCGAATTCCGCCACGTCTATAAGACGTTCGATTACCCCGTTTTAGACGACGTGAGCTTTCACGTCAACGCCGGAGAGACCGTAGCCATCATCGGGCGGAGCGGCGTGGGCAAGTCCGTGACCCTGGCCCACATCATGGGATTCATGAGACCGGACCAGGGGCGCGTAATCGTGGCCCACGAGGACATCACGGACTACCCGGAGGCGGAGCTGCGCCGGATCCGGAAGAAGGTCACCATGGTCTTCCAGTCCGGCGCGCTGTTCGATTCGCTGACGATTGCCGAGAACATCCTGTTCTCGCTCGAGTTGCGCGAGGACTACAACGAGCAGAACAAGGGGGACGTGGTGCGCGGCCTGTTGAAACTGGTGGATTTGGAGGAATTCGTGGAAGCCTACCCCGCCGACATCTCGACCGGCTACAAGCGGGCGGTGGCCATAGCCCGGGCGCTGGCGGCCCAGCCGGAGTGCGTCCTCTACGACGAGCCGACGACCATGGTAGACCCGATCATGTCCGGCCACATGTCGGATCTTATGCTGCGGCTTAAGCGCCAGCTCAGCCTGACCTCGATCGTGGTCACGCACGATCTGGACCTGATGCGAAAAGTGGCCGATCGCGTGGTGGTGCTCCACGACGGAAAAGTGATCTACTTCGGGCCTGTGGCCAGCCTGGTTGAGTCGGAGGAGCCGCACATCCACGAGTTCCTCGCGATGGACCGGGTGTGACTCCGGGTCCGGCGCAGAACAGCAGCAGGGCTACTTTCCGAACCAGCGCTCTCTCAGGGCCTTGAGGCGGGCGCCGAAGCCCGTCGGAGCCGGCTGGGGCGGCGCCGGCGGACTCGCCGCGGCGGCTCGGGCTCCGGAGGCCTGGTGGCTGAGAGGGGGTGGCGCCGCGATCCTCTCCCTGCCGATCAGCCTCACGATGTAGGTCTGGCAGGCGTAAGTTTTCTTGTAGCGGACGCCGCCTTCCTCGACGATCAAAATGAAGCCCGGTACGGTCTCCAGCCTCTTGTTCACCAGCAGCCTGGCGGGATGCGCCTGGACGGGATAGTAGCCCGTGAGGTTGCGCTCGACGTATGCCGTCTCGTAACGGTGCCGGCGGACGTTCCAGATGAAGTAGCGGAAGCTGTCGAAATCGTAGGTCTGGCTGTCGCCGCGGATCGTGGTCCACAGCCAGTTGTGCTTGATCTGGCCGCCGTCATTGACGTCGGCCAGCGCAAAGTACGAGGTGATGCGGTGGCCTTCGGAGTATTGCGCAACCTCGTCGGGGATGTTCATCTTCAAGTTTCCGGTGAGCACCCAGCCAGCGCGGCCGTTCTTGAACCGCACCAGACTCCAGTCGTCGATGGGCACGGGACGGGGCGGCTGAAGTTCTCTCTCGGGCGCGAGCGGCGCGTGCGGCGGCGTCTTCGAAAGCTCGATCCAGTTGCCGGGCAGGCTCGGCGCCGGCGGCATGGGCGGCCGCACCAGGCGTCCCGTCTCCTCCCTGGGTTTGCGCGCCGGCTTCCTGGGTGGCGCGGGCGGCGGCAGGAGGCCCTTGGCCTGGTACGGCATGCGCGGGCTGAGCTCGTGCGCGACCACCTCCACCAGCTCGCCCTCCTGGATCTGGTAGAAGCTGGGCGCCTGGCGGTTCGGCTCGGTGTGCACGTTCAGAGGCTCGTAGACGGTGGCGGCCCCTTGGGACGGCGTCCGGCGCGCCGTTTCGGCCAGCCTGTTCAACGCCTCCATCTGCTCGGAGGCGAGCAACTGGCGCGCCTCGATCCAGCCCTCGATGCCTTTGGCCGTGCGGACTTTAACGAACCGGCGCCTGTGGCTGATGATGCCCAGCCGCTCGCCGTGTGCCACGGTGACGACCTCGGGGGAACGAGGATCGATCTCGCGGCGCACCTTGAGTGTCACGGGGCCCGCGTAGGCCGTGCCGATCTCAGGCTGTCGCGACGGGCCGGAAGAGCAGCCGGCGAGTGCGCACAGTGAGAGCAGGATGAGGATGCCCCGCAGCCGGGACATCTCGAAGGAGAAGGGCCGCACACGCTTCACTAGCCCGATCTTCTCACACGCCTTCGGCTGGGGCGTGCCCCGGGGGCGCGCGTTACTGGCGCAGCTCGCCGCGGGAATCGAACTCGAACCGGCCGGCCAGCGCCGCGCCCGAAGCCAGCACTTCGCGCAGGCGGCCGCGATTGGGACCGGATCTCTCCGCGCCGTCGATCAGGCAGCGCACCGCGTCGGCGAGCGCGGTCTCGGGCGGGAGACGGAAGATCCAGGGGATGTTCACCGAGGTCAGGCTGCGGTCGGAGGAGAGCGCAATCAGCGGCACGAAAGCCTTGATGGCGAGCTGCTCGGCCAGGTGGCTCGAGTTGCGCTCCGTCGAAACGATGCCGATGGCGTTCTGCCTGTAGACCAGGTCCACGAGCGCCTCCGAAGCTTTGCCCCAAGGCGCGTCCGAGGAGACGGGCACGACCTGGTAACGACCCGCATACGACTGGAGGAGGCCCGCCAGCTCGAGCGCGGCCTGGCTGGCCCGCGGCCCGAACAGGCCGATGCGCAGCGGCCCCGCGGGGGCGTCCGCCACCGGCGGGCCGTTGTACTCCACGCCCGGCTCGCCCACGCGGGCGTACTCTTTCTTCATCGGATAGCGCCGGAACTGAAGCTTGCCGTTCCTCACCGAGGCCAGGTACAGGGGCACGACGTTCTTGCAATTGGGGTCGAAGACCATCTCGCCCGTAACGCCCCGGTAGCCCTCGACCTCGGTCAGCGCGTCGCGGATCCTGCCGCGGTTCAGGCCCGCTTTGCAGATGGACTGGAGCAGGATGTTCATCGCGTCGTAGGCGAGGCTGGCGAACGAGTCGGGCTCCTTGCCAAAGCGCTTCCTGAAACGATCCCGGAAGGCGACCCACTGCGGGTCGTCGCGGGAGGGATCAAACGGATAGACGGCTTCGAAGCCTTCGGCTGCCGGGCCGGCGAACTCGAACAGCTCGTCGCCGATGGTGCGGAAGCTGCCGAAGACGCGCTGCTGGAGGCCTAGCTCGCGCATCTGCTTGAGGATCAGGCCGGCCGGCTTGGCGTCGCCCCAGATGACGATCGCGTCCGCGCGGGATTCGTTGATGATGCGGAGCTGGCGGCGGAAGTCTGTATCGCCCTGGAAGTACTTCTGCTCGATGATCACGGGGTGGCCGAGCCGGCGTGAGGCATCCTTGAACTTGCCGACGCCGAACCGGCCGTAGCGGTCATTGATGCGCAGCAGGGCCACGCGCTGGAGACCGAGATCGGTGTAGATGCGCCGCGCCAGCGTGTAGCACTGGACGCGGTCGTCCTGGATGGTCGTCAGATACCAGGGGATGATCGTCTCGGGGATGGTGGGATCGGTGGCGGCGCTGTTCACGAGCGGGACCTCGGCCTTGAGGATGACCCGCAGCGCGATGTGGGTGGAATCGCCGGAGATGGAGCCGAGCATGCCCCAGACCCTCTCGTCGTAAGCCATCTTGACGATTTCGTTCGAGGACGCGCCCCAGACGGCCTGATCGTTGTGCAGCATCAGCCGGAACGGCTTGCCGCCATAGCCACCGCCGGCGTTGGCCTCCTCGATGGCCAATTGCGAGCCGGCTAGCATCATCCTGCCGAGCTTCTCATCCGGGTGGTTCTCGATCGGTCCGAGGAAACCGACGCGCACCTCGTCCACGTCGGACGGCTTCAAAGTCGGCAGGTCGCGCGCCGCGCCGTTGTATTCGATCAAGTCGGTGTAAAACTCGTAATAGGGCTTGCCGAATCTGGAATACGGCCGCATGTCCTCGGGGGCGTTGGCATACGGCCGCAGCTCCCGGTTCTTGGGAGGACCAAGCGGGTTGGCGCCGCAGGAGCACGGGCCGGCGAGACCTTGGGCGCAGGCCAGGCCGGTCGGGATCAGCGCGAGCAGCCAGCGGGCGCGCACGGGCCTACTCCTTTCGGAACATGGCGATCGCCTCGATCTCGACCAGCAGCTCGGGGCGGCAGAGCTTGGCCTGAATGCCGGTCGAGGCTGGGAGCGGATTCAGCCCCTGCTGAGAGTAGAAGGTCGTGCGCTCCTCGTTGAACGCGTCGTAATCGCGATCGATGTCGCGCAGGTAGCAGGTCGTGCGCACGACGTCCTTCCACGTGGCGCCTTCGCTCTCCAGCAGCTTGGTGATGTTCAAGTACGTCCGCTGGCACTGGGCACGGATATTGCCGATATGCAGCGACCGGCCGGACTCGTCCACGCTGGCCGTGCCGGAGATGAACAGAATCACGACATTGCCCAGCTCGATGCGCAGGCCGCGCGAAAAGGAACTCGGCTTGGCGTAATCGTATGCCTCATTGAGGATCTCGGGGGCGCTGATCGCTTTCTTGTCGATGGCGTGCGCCGCCGCGATCTCGTCCAGAATATCGCTGACCATCATTTAAGAAAACCTCCAAAAAATGTTGGCGGCTGCGGCCGGGCCGTCCGCCGCCCCTACCGCTAGTGCCGCGCCGAGCGCGGCGCCTGCGCCAAATGTCTCGGTTCGTTCCTGGTCCGGATGCCGTGGCTCAGGCCGTGCGCCGTCGCCACCCAGATGTCGTCGCCTTGGAAATCGACGCCGAAGATGTAGTTGTGCGCCGGGGCGGTGTCCACGTCGATGCGGGTGGAATTGCCGGCCGCGTCGCGCACGATCATCTCCGGCTTGCGCGTGTCCAGGGCCGGCCGGTAGACGGCCCAGTTGGCGCCGTCGTAGTAAGCTAGCCCCTTGTCGGTCGAGAACCACGCGCGGTCATTGTCGACCGCCTTGACCTGGTTCAAGAAGTTGCTCGGCAGGCCGCTGTCGTAAGTGAGGAAGCCTTTCCAGTTCCGGCCGTCGTAGCGGCTCGCCCCGAAGTAAGTCGCCACCCAGACGACACCGTTGCCGGGGTAACTGACCGAGGTGGTGATTTCGTGAATCAGGCCCTGGTCCCTCAGCACCACCATCTCAGTCTCGCCGTCGGGGTCGTTGTAATCCTTCCAGCGCTCTGTCCGGACGTCGTACTCCAGCAGCCCTCCGCCCCAGACGGCCAAATAGACCTTGTCGGGACCGGGGCTGACAGCGTACGTCCAGATCTCGTACATGGGCGTGTTGCGCTCGTTGTAGAGGCTCCACTGGTTGGTCCTGGTGTTGAAGCGCCCCGCGCCGGCGGCCGTGGCCACCCAAACGAAGTCACCCTGCACGGCGACGCCGTAGACGACGTCGTTCGGCAGGCCGCTGTTCAATTGCGTGTAGTTGACGAAGCGCCCGGCCGAGAGCCGGCTCAATCCGCCCATGGTCGCGGCCCAGACGTCGCCGGTGGCAGGATCGACGTCGATGAAGAGCACGGCTCGATGAGCCAGACCATCCTGGGTACTGTAGACCTTCCACTTGCCTCTCTCGTACACCGCCAAACCCTGCTCCGTGCCCGCCCAGACGCGCTCGCCGTCCACCTTGACGTTGAACACGTGGTTGTCGGGCAGGCCGCTGTTCTGGGTGGTGAAGTTCTCCCAGCGGAAGCGTGGCATGTCCGGCGCGGCCGCCGCCGCGATCATGGAAAGGCCGAAGAGAATGGCGAGCACTTTCTTCATCGCTCAGACCTCGTGCGCGCTCGCCGGAGCGCGATGGAGCACCCCAGCGGCCCGCTCTGCCAGTAACCGAGACTAACGCTTTCACAGGATTATAACATCCGGGTCTTTAAGCGAGGAATACTGAGAAAATACTAATTGAAACATGTTAGAGAGCGTTGGCGGTTCCCTCGCCGGGTCCGTAGTCCGTGCGTAAGAACGCGCAGCTCCTCTCGTAGCGCACGCTCTTGAGCGTGCGCTACAAGTGAGTGTCACGTTGCTGGGACTGCGTGGAGCGGCCTTTCCAGGCTGCCATGCCGGCATTCGTGCCGGCATGGGCGCTTCCCGGCGGCAAGGACGCCGCCGTTGCAGGCTGGAAAGCCTGCTCCACGGCGGAGGCCGATCTGCGGAGGCCGAGAAGAGAATCCTGAGGTCGGTACGGCCGGCCGGGCCCGCCGCAGGGCCCGGGCTGCGGTATTCTGTGGTAGCTGAGCGTGAAGAACTTTTCCCTATCCTCTCCCACCAGCCGCCTGATGATCGGCCTGGCCGTCACGCTCGCGGCGGTGGCGGTGTTCTCCGTGTACGTGCTGAGGCAGCTCGCCTTCCTCAAGGACCTCCAGACGCGCACGGTGGACCGCAACCGGAAGGACTCGCTGCAACTGCTGCGCACGCAGAGAAACCTCAACGAGCTCGGCCTGGCGATGCGGGACATGGTGGACGGCTACGAGCCGTATCCGCTGGAGGCCTGGCGCGGGCAGTTCAGCCGCATCCGCGTGGACCTGGACGACGCGCTGAAGGCCGAAGCCCAGTTGGCGCCGATCGCCCGCGGCGCGGACCGGCAGCAGTACATCTCGAGCTCGCTCAAGCAGTTCTGGACGTCGGTCGATCAGTTGTTTCGACTGTCGGGCGGCGACCCGGCGCAGGCACGGACGTTCATTCGCACATCGCTCCAGGCGCAGCAGGCGGCGCTGACCGACGCCGTGGCCCGCTCGCTGGTCGAGAACAACGAGGTCGAGCAGCAGGCCGCCAGGCAAATCCAGGCGATATACAGCCGCGTCGAGCTGCAAGTGTACTTGTTTTTCGCCGCGATGCTGGTGGTGATCTCTTTCACCAGCTTCTACATGATCCGCTCGAACCGCGACATCTTCAACCGGCTGGCGCTGCTCTCGGACCACCGCAGCGAGCTGGCGCGGAAGCTGATCGCGGTCCAGGAAGAGGTTTTCCACTCGATCTCGCGCGAGCTGCACGATGAGTTCGGGCAGATCCTCACCGCCATCGGCGCCATGCTGCGCCGGGCGGAGAAGAAGGGCCTGCCACCGGACTCGCCGTTCCGCGGGGAGATGCACGAGATCCGCGAGGTGGCGCAAAACACTCTGGAGAAGATCCGCAGCCTGTCCCAGGTTCTGCACCCGACGATCCTCGACGATGGGGGGCTGGAGAAGGCCATCGACTGGTACCTGCCGACGTTCCAGAAGCAGACCGGCATCCAGGTGAAGTACGAGAAACGGGGCACGAGCCCGGTGATATCCGACCGCGTGGCGATCAACGTCTACCGCG
>JBEKLJ010000082.1:0-14625 GCA_050010255.1 Bryobacteraceae bacterium | reverse complement strand
CCGAAGTCGCCCTATGCCGCGCAGAAGCTCATGGGCGAATACTACGCCAGCGCTTGGGCGGAATGCTTCGGCTTGAAGACCGTCTCGGTGCGCTATTTCAATGTTTACGGCCCGCGGCAGGACCCCTCCAGCCCCTATTCCGGAGTGATCTCGCTGTTCATGAAGGCGCTTCTGGAGCGCCGGCCGCCGACGATTTACGGTGACGGCGAGCACTCGCGCGACTTCACTTACGTAGAGGATGTAACCGCCCTGACGCTGAAGGCGGCCCGCGCGGAGGGCGTCTCCGGCAAGGTCTACAACGGCGGCAACGGCAACCGCTACACGCTGAATCAGGTCTGGGAGACCCTCCAGAGGATCGAGGGCGTCCGGATTCCGCCCCTGTACGGCCCAGCGCGCCCTGGCGACGTGCGCGACTCCCAGGCCGACACGACGGCCGCGATCGGCGACCTCGGCCACGCTCCGCGCTTCACCTTGGAAGAGGGTTTGCGCCGCACTCTGGAATGGTATCGGGCCAGCCCAGGTCTCCGGCTGCGGCTTGCGGGAGGCCGGTATCTTCTGCGTTGCGCTCGGGGTGAGTCCTCGACGTACTGTTCAAGTACGCCTGCGGGCTCACCCCGTCGCGCGCCTTGAATCTACCGGCCTCGCGCAGCGCCTCGCTTCGAACGGTGTGAGAAGATCGGGCTAGCGAGCCGCGACTAGAAGCCCTCAGCGGCATCCAGCGCCGCCACAAGGCACACCAAAGCCGGCGCCCGCAGGTCCGTAATGGACCCAGGACGCCGGCCGAGCACAACTTGCGTAGATGCGGCCCTGTCGCGCGCCGCAGTAGGTTGCTGGTTAGAAACTGGGGCCGAGCTGAGCTTACCAGCGCGGCTCGCGGCGCCGCCCGTACCCCCCGCCGCCGCCGCCACCGCCGCTGTTGCGGCGGAAGCCACCACCGCCGCCGCCGCGCTCCGGCCGGGGCCGGGCTTCGTTGACGCTCAGCGCGCGCCCGCCGACTTGGGTGCCGTTGAGCGCCGCAATCGCCCGGTCGGCCTCCGCGGCGTTGGTCATTTCGACAAACGCGAATCCTCGAGACTGGCCCGTGTCGCGGTCGCGAACAAGCGAAACGCGCTCGACGGTGCCATGTGGCTCGAAAAGTGCCCGGATGGAGTCTTCGGTAGCGCCGAAATCCAGGTTGCCCACATAGATGTTTTTCATTGCTTCTCCTAACTATTTGAAAGACTTAACCAAGCTAAAGGGATCTCGGCCAAGCGAGGTGGGTCATTCAAACGTGTCTTTCACTATACCAAGTCTCGCGGGCGCGCAACCACCAACGGAGTCAACCTGCGGGCGCGCCCTCCTCCCCGGGGCTACAGCGTGAACCGGAGCGCCGTCGTGAACTGGTGCGACCGGAAGCCCTCATACACATAATAGCGCTCTGAGAGGGCATACCAGCGCCATTCTGTGTTGAATTGGAGCCGGGCGCCGAGGGGGATGCCGAACCGCGCCATGGGTTGGTAGAACTGAGTCGGCCGGCTGCCCGCGGAGCGGAAGAAGGACCCGCCCAGACTCAGCTTGAAGCGGTTCTTCCAGCCGCTAAACGGCACATCCGCAAGCAGTGTGCCGATGTGCGCCCGCTCATGGTAGTCGGACAGGTCCGGCGCCAGCAGGTTCGGGATGACGTAGGTGATCCGGGAACGCACGCTCGAGCGCGAGTATTCCCCGACCACCCCAAAACCCTTCCAGCCGCTGGGGTTCCAGGACAAGGACAGCGCATTATCGCGGCTCAGGAAGTCGTTCCGCACCGCCGGGTCGGGATTCTCGTTGCTCAATAGGTTGAAGCGCGCCGTCAACTGGAGCGATTGGACGGGCTGCCACCGCCCCAGGATGCGCGCCTGCCGGTAGTGGTTGAGGCTAGTGCGGAAAAACGTCGGCCCGCCCGGAGAGGCCTCGAAGTCCACAGTCAGACGGAACTGCGCGGGCATGCGCAAGGTGGCGCCCGCCATGGCCACGTGGCGCGCCAGCTTGGCCCGCTCGCCTTCGGGCGTCACGTCTTCCAACAGCAATGACGGCGGCGCGGTCGTGTCGCCCCACTGGTAGCGGTGACCCGCGCGCAGCGTCAGCCTGCCCGTAACGTCAAACAGCAGATTGATCTCCTGCTGGTTGTAGTTCACCACGAAGCGCTCGGCCTCCACCGCATTCTGGGCCGTTGGCTCCCGCCCGGTTACCAGCAACTGGTCCAGCAGCACCGCACCAGCGGAGGAGTGCGAGCGGTCCGTGCTCCACGACTCCAGAACGCGGAGCCGCCCGCCGAAGGGCCGCAGGACGATACCCAGGCTGCCCGATGGGTGCGGCTGCTTGGCCGTGCCGCTGGTTTCGACCGTCTCCTGGTTGTAGAACAGGATCGTTGCGAGATCGATGAACTGGCCCGTGTTCTGCTGCGTGTAATGAGCGTCGCTGCGCGGCTGGCTGTAAAGGAACTGTGCCGAGATGTCCACCCAGGAAACCGGGCTGGCGGTGAACAGCCCGCGCGTGAATACCGACTCGCCCCGGATGCCGTAGTTCTCGCCGCCGCCGGAGAAGAAGAGCGTCTGGCCCAGGAACGGCGTCTGGCGGTTGCCGAAGTTCGGGAGCTGGCTGCCTTGGAAGACCGCCTGGTCGTCGCTGAAACTGGACCCGCCGGCCTCCAGCGTCAGGTGCCAGCGGTTGAACTCAAACCGTACTCCCCCGCGCCCCTGGTTGATGTGATCGCTATAGCGCGTCGGCACCGTGTACTCGTTGGAGTCCACAACGATGTTTGTCGTCCCGTCGCCGCGCCCTCCATTGCGGCCGTAGGCCAGGTAGGGAATCACGTGCCGCCCGGGGAACAGCTCCAGCTCGGCGTCCGCGACGCGCCGCCGGATGTCGAACCCGTACTGGTCCAGGAATGGCAGCGCAGGGTTGATGCGGCCGGGGTTGGAGAACGACGGCAGGAAGTTGAAGTAGGCGATGTTGCGGTAGTCGAACCGGAAATCGTACAGCCCCGAGCGCCGTGCGCCGATGCGCGCCGTGTTATACGGATCGCCGCCCCAGGACGCCAGGTTAACGTCGATGCGGTCCGCCAGGCGCGTATTCTTCGGCTGGATCAGGAAGTCCGCGCCCAGCAGTTTAGGACCTTCGCCGAGGTTCACCACGCTGCGGTACGTGTTGAAGTCGCCCCCGACGTCCGTCAGCCAGCGGTAGCCCACCTCCACGTCGCCCGTGAGCCAGTCTTCGCCCGCGGCCGGGGCCGGGGCCGGGGCCGCGGCCTGGGCCCAGAGCGGCAGCGTAACGGCAAACAGGACTAGGGCTCGCATGGCTATCGCTCGAAGGCGGCGCTCACATAAGACCCGTGGATCTTGATGTGGCACACGGTGCAGTTCTGGAACTGCGCCGTTCTCAGATCATGAAACGCCGGCGGCACACCGCCGATCGTCCTCTGCGCGCCGATGTTCGCATGGCACTCCAGGCAGACCATCGGCGTCTGGTGCCGCACCAGCATGCGCGGGTTCGCCGATCCGTGCGGCTCGTGGCAGCGCTGGCAGCCATCGGTCCTCACCGGCGGGTGCTCGTAAGTGAAGGGCCCGCGCTTGTCACCGTGGCAGCGGAAGCAGACGGGCTGGTTGCCCGACACCGTGCGGATGGACCCCTTCAACGGGCTGCCGTGCGGGTTGTGGCAGTCCGTGCAGGACATCGCGCCTTCCGGCAGACGGTGTTTGTAGGGCTTCTGGAACTGCGCCCATTCCGAGTTATGGCAGCGCGCGCACCTCTGGTTGACCGCCGCGGGCCGGGTGGGCCGGAGCGCCTCCGCCCCCTTGTGCATGGCGTGGCAGGCGGTGCAGGCCACCTGGTTCCTGGCGTGGCTATTCTGGAGCCGGCTCGCGTGCGTGGGCTGGTTCAGGTGGCACTTCAGGCAGGTCTGGTCCGTCTCCGGCGGGCTCAGCCGGGCCGGGTTGAGGATGTCCGACGCCGCTGCGGACTCCGCGTGCTTCGCGCCGGGACCGTGGCAGGACTCGCAGGCCCTCCCCTGCCAGCCGCGCTTGGTGTCGGCCTCGACCTGGTGGTGCGGATTCCGCTGGAACGCCTGGAAAACGTCGTCATGGCAGGGCTGACAGGTTGCCGAGCCCGCGTACGCTGCGGGCTGGTTCTGCGCCGCCAGCACCGAGGCCGACAGGAATAGCAGGCCCATCGCGATCGCGAAAACCGATCGGGGATGAACGTGGGGTACCCTCTTTCCGGGGAAGGGAAGATGAGATCTGGCATCCACTGACCGCGATGGCTGCACGCCGGAGTTCATCGCTTTTGTGCGCACAGTCCAATATTAGCCGGAACGCACCGCCATCAACGGGCGTGTATCTTCGGCACGCTGAACTCGCGGTTGGTCGCGTGGCAGGCGGCGCAAGCCTCACCCAGTTGCGTGGTGTTCGATAGGGCGTGCGAGGCCGCCGCCACGCTGGTGTGGCAGCCCGTGCAGGCCGCCGTCGCCGGCCCCATTGGGTTCAGAAGCCCGCGCGGGCTCGTGACATTCAACAGGCCGTCGGGGAGCGGCAATTGCTTGGCGCCGTTGACGTGGCAAACGGCGCAGTCCCGGCGGTCGCCCGGAAACCGCACGTCGGTAAAATCGTTCACCGAGGCGCGGTAGCCGTAAATGGTGTACTCGGCCGTGGAGTCGGCACCCGTATGGATGCGGTGGATCATGTAGGCGAACTGGATGGTCTGCGCCGGCAGCTTGTTAGCCGGACGGTTGGCCACATCCGTCCCGTTCGGGTTGTGGCAGATCACGCACTGCTCGATCCGGTTCCGGTTGTCGCCGTGCACGCTCAGGCTGCTGTGGCACTTGTTGCACTTGTCCAGGCTGACTACCTGGCGGCGCGCCTGCACCGGTGAGCCGTCCACCGAGAAGTACTTCACCACGTTAGCCCCGGCGTCCCGCACCGTCTGCGCAATGGTGGTGTCGGGCAGCAGCGTGACGCTGTTGTACCCCTCGATGCCGACCGCATAAGTGCCGGTCGCATTGGCCGGGAGCGCGTTTGCCATGGTCCAGGTGTATGTGCCGCCGGCGCCCGTGGCTTTCGTCACGTTCTCGGAGACGGAACTGGCGTAATCCGTGGTCGGGCCGCCCATCACCAGTTGCAGTTGCATCTTGGTGATGTCGAGGTTATTGCCGGACTTGTCTTTCACCGTAAAAGTCACCGTGGGCTTCAGGCCCGGGCCAGCGCCCGTGACGCTGAGGATGTCGAAAACCACCCCTGGCAGGCTCGCTGAAAACCGCGGAATCATGTGCGCGCCGATGATCGAGGCGTCGAAATCCAGCTCGCCCTGCGGGATGTGGCATGAGGCGCACTCGTTGTCGGAGATTTGCGGCAGGTCCAGGTGGCCCTGGCCGGTGGCGAAGTTCACGTTGTCATGGCAAGCGCCGCAGGCCGCCCGGTTCGGCTTCAGGTAGGCGTTAGCCTGCGCCGCGCCCGAGTCCTGCTCGTGACAGGCGGTGCAATTGCGCGGGTCGGACGGGAAGACCACGGTTGAGAAGTCGCTTACCGCTTGCTGGAACCCGATGATCTGGTACTTGCCGCCGGCCAGCACGCTCGGCAACTGCGAGCCCATGTGGATCTTGTGGATCATCACGGGCAGGTTGACCGAGTTGCCGGTGTCGGGATCGGAACTCTGGGGCTGGTGGCAGATGACGCACAGCTCGATGCCGCGCCGCTCGTCGTGGGCCTGCAATGGGTCGTGGCACTTCTCGCAGCTCGCGGTTCGGATCACGTCGCGCGTCACTGTCACCGCGCTGCCGTCCGGCACCCAAGTGTAGACGTCGGAGTCGTAGTTCCTGATCGAAGCCAGGTCGAACTCGCTTAGGTCTCGACCCGCCCACATGCCGATGCTGTGCGTGACGTGCCGGTCGAAATCCGTCGGCACTTTGTTCTTGAACGTGTAGACGTACTCCCCGTCGGCGACGGTCTCGTACGTGCCGGTCGAATCGGAGTTGGCCTGGGTGGCCGTCTGGTTGGTGATCGGGCTGGTGACGTTGCGGATGATGTAGGACTTGTACTGCCGCTGGCCCTGCGGGATGTAGCCGATCACGAAGCGGAGCGAGCTGGAGATGCTGCCCGGCGTCGTGACGCCGTCCTTGTCCAGCGGCAGGCCCTGCGGATCGGTGAGCTTGAAGCGGACCTTGACCGTGCCGTCATCGGCGATGCTCGCCGTGACGATCTTCACCACCAGGCCCGGACGGACGAAGTTGATCAGGTTGGCATCGGCGTAGAACGCCCTATCCGTCGCCGTGAAGGCTCGCCTCTCGGAACTGCTCAGCAGCACCGCCGACCCGACCACGCAGGTCAGCGCCAGAACGAGCCGGACCGCAGTTCGAAGTGGTCCTGCTACTCGCAGCATTCGCATAGCACTTGCCCCTTCCTTACAGGAAAGTACAAAACGCACCCCCGGAGGGCCGCTTCGCAGGCCCGCGCGCACTAAAAGTCCCCCTCCGAGCGTGTCTCACAACGTCCGTTGAGATCTGAATCAGGGGTAGAGCCATAGTGTCGCAAAAGTTATCGTAGATGTCAAGACCCCTTGGTCGGTTGAATCCGCAGGCTTGCCCGTGGGAAGCATTCACCTATCGTTTTGAGCCCTGAATTAAATGGGTTATGTCACCAAGTCCATGGGTCAGATGCCACGATCTGTGTCCATTTGCGCTGTTGCAAACGGCAATACATCGGGCGACGTTGTGCGCCGTTCATCCGATGGTATCGTTGTAAACTGCCACATACGTAGGTGCTGCCGCCGACCGACCGGCCCCTCTTGCACTGTTTCGCCTCTGCGGCGGAGCCGCACAGCCGCGCGGCTACTAGCATCCGCGCGGCCAGCGGGCGCGACTCCGAAATCCTCCCCGCTGGTGATACAATTGCACTGGCCCCTCTTGAGGTTCCATAACTGTGGAAGTTCCCGACGCCAGCGCCGCGCCTGCTAAGCCCAAGCGGAACCCGAAGGCACCGCGCCAGCAGTTGCCGCTGCTGGACCCGCTGAAGCGCGCCAGCACCTGCGAGGAAGTTGCACTCGGCTTTAGCCAGGCGCAGGCGTACGTCGAAGCGCTGCGCTGCCTGAACTGCCGGGACCCCAAGTGCATCGAGGCATGCCCGCTGCACATCGACATCAAGAGCTTCATCGCTCACATGGTCGAAGGCGACTATGCGGCCGCCTTCCAGAACATCAGTGAGTACACGCCGTTTCCGGGCATCTGCGGGCGGGTCTGCCAATGCGAGTTGTACTGCCAGAAGGCCTGCCTGCTCGGTCACCCCAAGACCAAGCTGGAGCCGGTGGCCATCGGCGCGCTGGAGCGGTTCCTGGCCGACCATGCGCGCCTGACCGGCGACCAGCGCCTGCCGCCGGCGGCGCCTCCCAACGGGATGCGGGTGGCGCTGGTGGGCAGCGGTCCGGCCTCGCTCATCGCCGCCTTCGACCTGGTCCGCAAGGGCTATCGGGTCACGATCTTCGAGGCGCTGCACAAGCTGGGCGGCGTGCTCGCCTACGGCATTCCGCCGTTCCGCCTGCCACGCGAGATCATCGATGAAGAGCTGGACCGCCTGCGCGGCCTCGGCGTCGAGTTCCGCACTAACTTCAGCGTCGGCAAGACCGAGGGTGTCGAGGAGCTGTTCGCCGAAGGCTACGCGGCGGTGTTCATCGGCACGGGCGCGGGGTTGCCGCACCTGATGGGCATCCCGGGCGAGAACCTGGTCGGGGTTTACACGGCCAACGAGTTCCTGACGCGCATCAACCTGATGCAGGCCTACCAGTTCCCGGCCAGCGACACTCCCGTGCGCGTTGGCCGGCGGACCATCGTGGTCGGCGGGGGCAACTCCGCCATGGACGCGGCGCGCTGGGCCAAGCGACTGGGCAGCGAGAGCATGATCATGTTCCGCCGCGGCCGCGCCGAGCTGCGCGCGCGCCAGGAGGAGATCGAACATGCCGAACAGGAGGGCGTGATATTCGAGTTTCTGGCTGTCCCGGTGCGGCTGTTCGGCGATGAGAACGGTTTGGTCCACGAGGTCGAGTGCATCCGCATGCGGCTCGGTGAGGCGGACGATTCGGGGCGTCCATCGCCGGTTCCGATCGCCGGTTCGGAGTTCCGCATCGAGGTGGATACGGTCGTGATGGCTATCGGCCAGAGCCCCAACCCGACCGTGCAGCGCGCCACGCCGCAGTTGCTCACCAAGCGCGGCAAGATCGTCGCTGACGAGGGCGGCCAGACCAGCCTGCCTTCGGTCTACGCCGGCGGCGACGTCGTCCGGGGCGGCGCCACGGTCATCCTGGCCATGCGCGACGGTCGCGTGGCCGCCGAGGCGATCGACCGCGCGCTTCAGGCAGCGCCGCCGGCCGTGCGGGTCAGCGGGCAGCCGGAGGAAGAGCCGCGGGGCTTCCGCATCGTTTCCAAGCGCCTGCTCACGCCCGAGATCGCGCGGCTGGAGATCGAAGCTCCGCATATCGCGCGCCGCTGGCGGCCGGGGCAGTTCATCATCCTGCGCCCCACCCCGGAGAGCGAGCGCATCCCGCTGACGCTGGTGGACGGTGACCCCGCCCGCGGCACCATCCAGCTCATCGTCCAGGCGCTCGGGAAGACGTCGCGGGAGACCGTGGCGCTCGAGGTCGGGGCGGTGATTCCAGACCTGCTCGGGCCTCTGGGGCAGCCTTCTGCCATCGAACGCCTTGGCCACGTGCTCTGCGTTGCCGGCGGCGTGGGGACGGCCGAGGTGCTGCCGGTGGCACGAGCATTCCACCAGGCGGGCAACCGCGTGACTGTGCTCGCGGGCGCGCGTTCGCAGGCGCACATCATCCTCGACGAGGACCTGCGCGCCGCGGCCGACGAGGTCTTCTGGGCCACCGACGACGGCTCGGCCGGCCTGCATGGTACCGTGGTTGACCTCATGCGCTGGTGGAAGCAGGAACAGGGTGTGACCGCTCCGGTGGCCGCGGCCCACGTCATCGGTCCGATCCCGATGATGCGCGCCGCGGCCGCCCTCACCCGCGAATGGGGCGTGAAGACTTTCGCCAGCGTCAATCCCATCATGGTGGACGGCACCGGGATGTGCGGCGGCTGCCGGCTCACCGTCGGCGGCAAGGTCGTCTTCGCTTGCGTGGACGGCCCGGAGTTCGACGCGCACCAGGTGGATTTCGACGAGCTCCTCCGCCGCACCCGTGCCTACCGCGACCAGGAGCAGCTTGCCCTGGAGCGGCACCTCTGCCGCATTGGGCTGAACGGCTGAGTGCCCGTCTGGTTCCCCACGTGAGTGACGTACCCCTCTGCGCCGTGAGGCGCCATGCCGTGCGGCTAGCACCGCTTGCAAGCAGCTTGCAACTCGCTTCGGCGGCGGCCTGGATGCTAGGTTGAAGTCGTGATGACGGCGGACGATCATCGGGAGCGCAACAAGCGCTGGGCGGCGGGGACCTCCGTCATCGCCGCCGTCGGCCTCACCCTCATCAAAGCCGTCGTCGGCATCGCCACCGGCAGCCTGGGCATCCTGGCCGAGGCCGCGCATTCCGGACTCGACCTGGCGGCCGCCACAATGACCCTCTTCGCGGTGTGGATCTCCGGCAAGCCCGCCGACACGCGGCACCCCTACGGGCACGGGAAGGTGGAGAACCTCTCGGCGCTTTTCGAAACGTTTCTGCTGCTGGTCACCTGCGTGTGGATCATCGAGCGCGCCGTGCACCGCCTGCTCCAGGGACGTGTCGAGATCGAGGTCACGTTCTGGTCGTTCGCCGTCATGCTCACCTCGATCGTGGTGGACTACTCCCGTACCCGCGTGCTTTACCGGGCCGCGCGCCGCTACAACAGCCAGGCTCTGGAGGCCGATGCGCTGCACTTTTCTACCGATATCTGGAGCTCCTCGGTTGTCATTCTGGGCCTGATCTGCGTCCGCGTGAGCGGGTTTCGGCCGGGTTGGGACTTCCTGCGCTACGCCGACGCGGTGGCGGCGATCATTGTGGCGCTGATTGTGGTCTACGTCTGCGTCGCATTGGGCACGCGGACGGTCCAGGCGCTTCTGGATGCCACGCAGCCGGGCCTCGAGCAGCAGGTGATTGCTGCCGTCCAGGCGCTGCGCGGAGTCGTCGATTGCCACCACGTCCGCGTGCGATACTCCGGTTCCCGGCCGTTCGTTGACGTCCACGTCTTGCTGGACGGCAGCCAGAGCCTGCGCGCGGCCCACGACCTGACCGAGGAGATCGAGCGGACCATCCAGGGGCTTCTGCCCGAGGCCGATGTCACCGTCCATCCGGAGCCGCAGGCCGAAACCGGCAGCCCGGCCTGAGGCCGTGTTTCTCACCAGCAGCCTGCCGGTGAACCGTCCGGTCTAGGACATACAGTCCTGCCCAGCCTCTTGCGACGGGAAAACCTGAGGCGTAAAGTTGGAATTCGCCGGGCGGGCCACTGCCGCCGGCCTGGACGCCCATGCCGCAGACGCCCCCAGAGACCGATTTCGGCCGCTGGAGCCCCCAAGGGGCCAGCCTCAGCATCGAGTACGGGGTACCGGTGCTGGAAGAGATCTGCGCCTCGGCTGTGGATGGCCTGTACCGGTTCCGGCATGGCGGGGTCGAGATCGGCGGCGTGCTCTTTGGCCAGGCGGACGGCGGCGTTATCTGGGTTCTGGCCTACCGGCCCCTGGCCTGTGAGCACGCCTTTGGGCCGCGGTTCGTGCTCTCGGAGGGCGACCGCGCCAGGCTTAAGGAACTGCTATATGCCGCCCGGCGCGAGCCGGAACTGGAGGGAATGGAGCCGGTCGGCTGGTACCACTCGCACACCCGGAGCGCGATCGCTCTCTCGCCGAGAGACCTCGAAGTCTACAATTCGTACTTCCCGCAGCGCTGGCAGATCGCCCTCGTGATGCGGCCGGAACAGCTCGGGCCGGCCCGGGCCGGGTTCTTCTTTCGCGAGCCGGACGGCTCGATCCAGGCCGAAACCAGTTACGAAGAGCTCACGGTCCATCCGCGCCGGCACCGCCTGATCGCGCCGGAGGCCGAGCCTTTCCCGGAGGCCGGAGCCGGCGGGAGTGAAACCCTCCCGGACGAGGCCGAGGCGGACGAGCCCGAGGTGGCGGGAGCGCCGCCCGTCGAGCCGGCGGCGGCGGCCGCGGCGCTCGAGCCCGAGCCGGTTTTGGCGCCGGTGTCTGTCGGGGCGGCGTTACCCGACCTGCCCAGCTTCGTCCAGGTGCAACCGCAGCGCTCTCACAAGGGCCTCTGGCTCGTGCTCGCGGTGATTGCCATTGGCGCGAGCGGTTTCGGTTTGGAGCGTTACTATCGCCTCTTAGCGCCGCCGGAGCCGCTGTCGCTGTGGGTGGCGGATGTGGGCGGGCAGTTGCTGATCGAATGGGACCGCGGCGCCAAGGCCGTGCGGGAAGCGCGGAACGCCACGCTCGAGATCGAGGACGGCCAGAACCACACCGCCATCCCGATCGACGGCGAGCGCTTGCGCGACGGCAGCGTGGATTACGTGCGGCGGTCGGACATTGTGGACGTTCGTCTCCGCGTGGAGGGCCGCGACCGGACCACCGAGGAGTACATCCGCTTCGTGGGCCAGCCGGTCCAGCGCGACGCGGCGCCGGGGAGCGAGCTGCTCGGCCAGCGGGACCAGCTCCGCGCCGAGGTCGAGAAGCTGCGCGCGGAGCTTCAGCAGAAGGATGCGCAGATCCGGCGCCTGCGCACGCGGCGCGGGGGTCAACCAGCGCCTTCTGGGCCCCGCCGGTCGCGCTGATATTGCTAGCCCGATCTTCTCGCACCGTTCGAAGCGAGGCGCCGCGCGAAACCGGTAGATTCAAGGCGCGCGACGGGGTGAGCCCGCAGGTCCGTTACGGATCGAGGACTCACCCCGAGCGCAACGCAGAAGATGTCGGCCTCCCGCAAGGCGCAGCCGCAAGCTGGTGGCGGCGCCGGTTACAGTGCTGGAGGCAGGCTCAGGCCGGCCTTGGAGAGCGACTTCTGAATCAGCCCGGCGGCCTGCTGCTCCACCAGGCCGCGCGATATCCCCAGCTCGGTCACCAGCAACTGGCGCGCCCGGTCCAGCATCCTCTTCTCGCGGAAGGACAGCGGCTTATGGCGCTGCAACACCAGCAGGCTCTTGAGCACCTCGGCGATCTGAAGCAGGCCGCCGACGCGCATCCTTTCGGAGTTCTCCTTGAAGCGGTCTTTCCAGGCTTGGTTGGAGGCGCAGGCGCGGCAGGCCAGGAAGCTCAGCACGCGGGCCAGCTCGCCGTTGCGGGTGATCTTCCGCAGGCCGATTTCTCCGGCGTGGGAGACGGGAACCATGACCGTCATGCGGCCGCACATCAGGCGCAGCAGATAATACGTCTCCGGGTGGGCTCCAAAGCAGCGCGAGCTGATGGTCTCGATCGTCCCGATCCCTTGGCTGGGATAGACTACCTTCTCCCCGATCTGGAACATCATTATGCAGATCTCCAGTACACCAGAGAGCAGTTAATACTTCGGAATTGCGAGTGAACGAAACAGAATCTTAAGCTCGACGCGGAGCAAAGTCAACCAAAAACAGCGCGGGAGGGCCGTAATTGCTGGCTGCGGCAGCGATCTGCATGTAAATGAAAGCAAATCGCCGCCAGCAGACGAAGGGACGCCGAAACCCGGGCTGCGGCGCCTCTGCCACCACCGCCAGGTGGCATGCGGAGTGCACACCGTTAACCGATTCGTGGCGGGCGCGTTCAGGCGCGGCGGCTTTCCCACCAGGTATGGAGCGCGGTTGCCGAGAGGATGACGGCGCCGCCCGCCAGCGCCCAGGCGGCGGGGCGTTCGCCGTGGATCAGCCAGGCCCAGACCGGATTCAGCACGGGCTCGGCCAGCAGCAAAGTCGAGGTCTCGAATGCTGGAACGTGGCGAATGGCGCGCGTGAGGCAGTAGTAAGCCAGGCCGATCTGGAACAAGCCCAAGTAGGCGATGACCAGCAGATCCATCGCGCGCGCAGAGACCACGGGCAGCGCCATCGGGAGGCACACGGCGAACGCCAGGGCGTTGCCGGCGACGATGGTTGCCAGTGCGCCCTCGCCGCCGGAGCGCTTGCCCAGCCAGCGCAATGCGATCAGGGTGGCCGCCCAGGTCACGCCCGACAGCAGGGCGCACACGTTGCCGCGGAGGGGATCCGGGGCCGTGGCCACCGCGGCTTCCCGGCTCACGAAGAACAGCGCGAGCCCGAACGCCACCACCGCGGCAAAGCTGAGGTCCGCGCGCCGCACGCGCTCGCCCAGCAGGAGCGGCCCGGCCAGCAGCACATAGACCGGCGCGGTCGATTGCAGAAAAATGGCGTTGGCGGCGGTGGTGAGTTTGGTTGCCATCACAAAGAGGATCAGCGTCGAGGCGTAGGCCGCCGCGGCCGGCAACACACGCCAGCTCCAGCCGCGCCGCGCCCCCGCCACCAGCGCGAACACGCTGAGGGTCGCGACCGCCGAACGGAATCCGGCCACCTGCCAGGGGCCGAACAGAGTGGCCTTGATGGCGGCGCCGCCCGTGGAAAACAACAGCGCCGCGGCCAGGACGAGCAGGCGGTTCATGGCGCGGCCGGGCATCGGGGGCAACTCACCAAGGTACCCGATCACCGGCGGCGGCGGAAAGCCGGCGCGCGCATCCGTGTCAGCCGGTTGGAGTAAACTTAAATCCGGCTGTACCGCTCGGCCATGCGAACCATCCTGGTGGTAGATGACGAACCGATGGCGTTGAAGCTGGTACAGTCCGTCCTGGAGCGGCGCGGTTTCCAGGTTCTTACCTCCACCAGCCCGACACAGGCGCTGCGGCTCTTCCAAGAGCACGCGGAGCGGATCGAGCTGCTCATCAGCGACATCGTGATGCCGGAGATGGATGGAGGGGAGCTCGCCAACCACATCGTGGCGCGCAACCCCGAACTCCCCGTGCTGTTCATGTCGGGCTTCGTCACGGAGCACGAAGTCGCCGACACCAGCCTGATCGCGCAGTTCGCTTTTATCCGCAAGCCCTTCCGGCCGGCCACCCTCGTGCAGGCGGTCCAGAAGATGCTGAGCGGCAATGACCAGACGGCGTGAGCCGGACCCCCGCGGGGCGGCGGCCCACGCCCGCGGGTGTTCTGATACAACATCAGATTGTGAATATCATTACCCGGCTCTCTCTCTGGATCGTGCTGGCGACGGCCACGTTGGCCGCGGATGGACGGCCCGAGTGGGACAACGTCGCGGTGCTTCAGCAAAATCGCGAGAAGCCCCACGCCACGATGATGGTGTATCCGACAGCGGCCCTGGCCCGGACGGCTGACCGCGCCCGCTCGCCGTGGTTCAAGCTGCTCAATGGCCAGTGGAAGTTCCACTGCGCGCCGAACCCGGCCTCGCGCCCGGCGGACTTCTACCGCGCGGATTTCAGCGATGCGGCCTGGAAGACGATCCCGGTGCCTTCCAGCTACCAACTTCACGGCTGCGACATCCCTATCTACACCACCATTATTTACCCCTTCCCCCAGCGGGCGGATCAGCCGCCCGTGGTGCCGCACGACCCAAACTCCGTGGGATCCTACCGCACCATGTTCACGGTTCCGGACGGCTGGAGCGGGCGCCAGACGTTCCTGCACTTCGCGGGCGTGGACTCGGCCTTCTACGTCTGGGTGAATGGGCGGAA
>JBEKLJ010000081.1:0-14140 GCA_050010255.1 Bryobacteraceae bacterium | reverse complement strand
GCCCGAGGCAATCCCCGGCACCGAGCACGTGCTCCCAGCCGACCTTGTGGTCGAGGCCATCGGGCAGCAGATCGACGACGAGCTGGCCGCCGCGCTGCCCGGAGTGGCGCTCACGCCCGACGGCCGAATCTGCACGCTCGAGGGCGGCTTTGAAACGACCCGGCCCGGCGTCTTCGCCGCGGGCGACATCGTCAACGGCGGAAGCACCGTGGTCGCGGCGGTGGCTGAGGGCGCCCGCGCCGCCCGGCTGATCGACGGATACCTGTCGCGCTCGGCGGGTTAGCCGGCAGGAACCTCCCGCGCGCCAGGCAAATCCGGCTTCGGCAGCAGCGCAATCGCAACACCGCTCAGGATGCCCACCGCGAATACGATGTACATGGGCGTGGTGTAGCTCTGGAAATGCTCCTGGAGGAGCGACGTGAGCACCGGAAATCCCGTCTGGCTGATGGTATTCGCCGGCAGAATGATGGCCATCGCGCGCGCGAGCGAGTTCACTCCGAACTGCTCGGCCGCCATCAGCGGGATCAGCATGTAGTCGGCGCCCATGGCGAAGCCGAACAGGATCGCAAACACCCACGGATGCGCCGGCGGGTGGACGGCGAGCAGCAGGGGAATCGTGATGGCGGAAAGGAAGTAGCTTACCGCCATCACCCATTTCTTCGCGAACTGGTCCGAGAGGCCGCCGATGAGGAGCCGCCCCCCGATGCTCGAAAGCAGGATGGCCGCCTGGGCGAATTCCCAGGTCGAATCGAGCAGTCCCTGCGCGTTGCCGAGATGCGGGTCCATGTTCCCCTTGAAGACGAACTTCATCAGGAAATTCACGGCCCCGATCGAGCCGATCGAGCACATGCTGCCGACGACCAGCAGCCAGAACGAATACCTGCTGGTCAGGTACCGAAAGCTGCACGGCTGGGCGGAAATCTCCGCGGGCGGCGTCGCGGCCCCGTCCGGATAGAGGCCCTTTTCGGCCGGCTTGTCGCGCAGCGTCAGAAGAGCCAGCGGCCACGCCAGCAGGACCAGGCCGCCCATAACCATGAGCGCCTTGTGGAAGTCCAGCGACTCGGTGAGCGGCCTTACCAGCCTGGCGCCCAGGGACCCCACCACGCCCACACCGACATACAGCACTCCCATCGCCTTGCCGCGGTTCTTCCGGAACCAGTTCGAGATGATGATCTGGTGCGGGATCGGCCCGGACAGGAAGTAACCCGTCGCGTAGATGACCCAGATGCCCCAGTAAACCCAGATGCTCGGGCCCATGTTCCCCCACCACAGGAATGCGGTGCAGGTCAGCGCGGTACCCGCCAGGATCAGTTTGCGAGGGCTGAAGCGGGGAATCAGGACCGGACCCACCCAGAGAGTCAGCAGCGTCGCATAGAAGAACCCGCGCGTAATGTCCACGCGCCGCCAGTGGTAGGCCGCTTCAAAGTAGTCGTAGAAGAAAGGGATGTTGTAGTAGGGCAGGCCGACCGAGAGACCAAAGGTGAGAAAGGCCGCGGCCACCACCCACCAGCCGTAGAAGACCTTCTTCATGGATGAGTCGCGCCTTGCGAAAAACGCACCGTCCCGTTATAGCACGGGCTTGTCGCACGGGCAGGGGTCGATCAGGATTGATCCTTACAAGGTGCGCAGGTGGAAGCCGCCGTCGACGTTGAGCACCTGGCCGGTCGAGTAGGGGTCGATCATGATCGACCCCTACAAACTCCGCAGGTGGAATCCACCGTCGACGTTGACCACCTGGCCGGTTGAGTAGTCCAGCAAACCGTCAGCGATGGCGCGCACCGCGAGGGCGACATCGCGCGGCTCGCCCATCCGCCCCTGAGGCAGCAGGCCCGCGGCGATCCTCTCCTCGTAAATCTTCTCGACCGCCGCGATCATGTCGGTGCGGACGATGCCGGGCCGGATCTCGAACACCTTGACCCCGCAGCCGGCCAGCCGCTGGGCCCACAGCGCGACCGCCATGCTCAGCCCCGCCTTGGAGATGCAGTACTCGCCGCGGTTCACCGAAGCCGCATAGGCGGAAACCGACGTGACAAAGACGATCCGGCCCTCGCCCTGCTCCACCATCCAGCGGGCGGCGAGCTGGGTGAGAAAGTACGGACCCTTGAGGTTGACGGCGATCAGTTCGTCGAAGCTCTCTTCGGTGGCTTCTAGAATGTCCCGGCGCACGCGGGGCGCCATGCCGGCGTTGTTGACGAGCAGGTCGAGCCGGCCGAAGCGCTCGCGCGCGAAGGCCATGAGCGCTTCGCGGTCGGCGCGCGCGCCGACGTCGCAGCGGAAGATCTCGGCGCCGGTCTCGGTCTTGAGCGACTCGGCCGCGTCCTGCCGTGCCCCGTAAGTCCCGATAACGCGGTGCGTGCGCGCCAGCTCAGTGGCGATGCCGCGCCCGATTCCGCGGCTCGCTCCGGTGACGATGGCAACTGGTTTTTCCACGATTCCGATTCCGTTACTGGGCGGCCTGGGCGAGCGCGGCGTCGATCGCCTTGACCAGCTCCTCAAAGGTGAACGTCTCGACGAACGGAGCGCCATCGACGAACACCGTGGGCGTATGCGCGACGCCGCGCGCCACGCCGTCCTGGAAATCGCGCTCGACCGCGGAGGCGAGCCGCGCATCGCCGAGCGCGGCCAGGGCGCGCTGCGGGTCGATGCCGTTGGCCTTCGCGAACGCCGCCAGCCGCTGGCTGAAGTTCTCCGGCGTGGTCTCCCCGATCGAGCGCAGGGCTTCGCGCCGGTAGCGGATGGCCAGCTCCGCGCTGGTCTCCTCAAAGAACCGCGCCGCGATGGCCGCCTTGCGCGCCCAAGCGTGCCGGGCGAGCGGAAAGTCGCGGTGCTCGAAAGCGACCTTGGCGGCGTACTTCGGCAGCAGCTTTTCGTCGAGCATTTGCCGGAAGACGGCGCAATCCGGACACTGCAAGTCTTCGAACACGATCACCCGGACCGCGCTGTCGGGATTGCCCTCGACGAGGCGCTGCTCGGCGCCCCATCCCAGTGAGACAGCGGCCATCGCCGCAAGCAGGAATCGAACACGCATCATGCGCCTCCCGGTAGCCGGGCTGGGGGCAACCGCCGGCCCGGTCTTCCCATGGTAGCGTGGCGGGTCGTGGCGCGAGCTTCAGCTTGAAGCGTCGGCTTTAGCCGACGTCTGGCACAACGCTTCCCGGGCAGGTCCCCGCACTCGCCTTGCGTGGCCAGGAGTGGCGACGCGGCAGGCACGAGTGCCCGCGCTACGGCAAGCGTCGGCGGCAATCGACGTCGCCCGGCTGTCGGATGTACCTGCGGGGGGGGCAGGCGCTCAGGGACCACCCCGAACCAGCCGCGGATCCGGCCTGCCATTGTCGCAGACAGGCCGCCGCGCGCCCGCCACCCGGAACATCACCGCCGGCCTCTTCCGCCAGTCCGCTCCGAGGCCGATGCGCTCCACGTCGATTTCGGGCGCGAAGAACCGCAAGATGGTCTCGGTCTTCGGATGGAACTCGAGGGCCGGCGCGATCAGCACGAGCCGCGGGGGGTCCGGGCGCAGCGCGATGCCCGGAAAGTAGCCGCGCTCGCTGAACTCGCCGCGCTCGGCGTGCCATTTCACGCGCATCCAGTAGTCGAGGGCCTGCAGGGGCAGGTGGATGTCTTCCGACGCTTTCAGTTCGATCACGGCGAGGCGGCCATGGCGGTCCGCCGCCAGCAGATCGATGACGCCCCGCTCACCTCCGGCCAGGGCCGGCACCTGGCCGTAGACCGGGCTTGGGTAAAGCGATGAATCGATGTGCTCTATATGCCCGCGTACCTGCGATTCCAGCCACGCCTCCGGCTGGAGCCGGTAGAGTGGACTGTCGCGATCGGCCGCGCTGGCCGAGCGGCGCAGCGCGACTTCGCGCGCCAACTCCTCGATCTCGGCGAGACTGCCCTCGCCCGCCGCCTGCCTTTGCTCCAGCCCGAAGACCAGGCCCCTCTGGGTCCCCCGCGCGACCTCCAGTCCGCGCACGCGCAGGCTCACGGCGCCGCCGTTCAGAGCAACCCGCTCGACGAACGGCAGGCCGCACAACCGCTCGACCCAGGCGGCCGCGCGTGGCGGGGAGGCCTGGCTCAGGTGGGAGACGGGGTCGAGCTGGGTGTCGAGGTTCCCGCAGTCCGCCGGGTCCAGCCGGTCCTCGTAGCCCTCCGGCGAGTAGACGAAGGGCATGTATCGCGCGGCGTTCGGGTTCAGGAACGGAAGCCGGAGGTAGATCGAGCGGGCCTCGGCCTGCGGCAGGAAGAGCGCCAGCCCCTCGACCGTGAGTCTTCGCTCGCGCCTCCGCAGGTAGTCGAGCCAGATCAGGCCGAAGGTGAGCGCGCCGGCGGCGGAGCCCGGCTCCGGCGGCGCGGCCAGCGCGGCCAGACCCGATGCACCCTTCTTCACGAGCGCCCGCGCGTAAGCGGGCGACAGGCTCTCCTCCAGGTTTGGCTCGGTGCTCAGCTCCGCCACCTGCCAGCCGGGGAACTGGCGCAGCAGCGAGCGGCGGAACTGCTCGCGAAACACCAGCCGCGCCCCGCGACGCTCCTCGGCGGGCTTGGAGCGGGCCAGATCGAGCAGCAGCACCTGCCCCTGCTGTCTGGCGAAGCGCTCCACCGTCAGCGCCAGCCTGCCCGGCCGTTCCTCGCGCACGGCGAGCACGCGACGGACCAGGTTCCGCGTGTCGTCCCACACCTGGATGACGACCCGGCCGCCGCGGCGCTGAAGCTCGTACTGGCCCTCAGCCAGGGCGAACTGGTCTTCGCCGGGTTCAAGCAGCGCGGGTGTGCGGGCAGTGGCGAGAAAGCGCTCGATTGCGACTCCGAGATCGGGCTCCCCGGCAGGCATTCATAACTGAGGTGCCGCCGGCGCGGGAGTTTCTCAACGGGCATTGATACGGGGCCCCGGAGCCGGACTCGTCACCCGCCCGCGGCACGATTAAGGCTACGGATCGGGGGTACTAGTACGACTGGCCCCTCCGGACCTCCACATTTCAGACCACAGCTTCCCGCTTCTCGGATATAATCACCGCGAAGTTTACTGTCCCTCGATCGAGGTGGAGCAAAGTGAAGAAAAACAACCCAAAGCGCTGGTACCTGGTCATGGTGTTTGCCATGGCTCTGTCGTTCTTCGTGTTCATGGTTGCGCCCCGTCTGGGCTACGAGGTGGAGACAGCTCACTCTATGGCGATCATGATCGGCATCTGGGCGCCCACCTTAGGCATCATGGGCGTTCGGGCCGAAGCCATGCAGTCCAAGGACAAGGACTGAGCTGAGTCCCGGAAGTGGGCGCTGCTGCCACCGCGCGTCCGCTTTGCATCGGTCATCCCTTGCAAGAAAGGGTTCGCTTTGCCCCGGGTGCGGCTGAATCCCTGCGCGTGAAGGCGCTAGCGCTCTGTCATCATGGGTATTGATGCTGCGCGAGCGACTTGAGGCGGTAGAGGCGCGCATCGCCAGGGCGGCGCAGAGGGCCGGCCGCCGCCGCGAGGACATCACCCTGGTCGCGGTGACCAAGATGTTCCCCGCGGACACCATCCTCAAGGCTCACGCGCTTGGGGTGCGCGACTTTGGCGAGAACTACGTGCAGGAGTTCGAAGCCAAGGCGCCGCTGGCCACGGCGCTCGGCGGCGCCCGTTTCCACCTGATCGGCCACGTACAGTCCAACAAGAGCCGGCGCGCGGCCGAGCTGTTCGACGTCGTTGAAACCGTCGATTCGGCCAAGCTGGCCCGCCGCCTGAGCGAGGCCCCGCAGCGGCGCGCCCCGGTGATCGAGGTGATGATCGAGGTGAAGCTCTCGCCGGAGCAGGCCAAGAGCGGCGCTGGCCCCGAGGAGCTGCCGGCGCTCATCGAGTGCCTCGCCAGCCTGCCGAACTTGCGCCTGACCGGCCTGATGACCATGCCGCCCTGGTCGGAGGACCCCGAGGCTTCGCGCCCCTACTTCCGCCGCCTGCGGGAGCTGGCGGAGCGCTGCGGGCTGGTCAGGCTCTCCATGGGCATGTCGGGCGACCTCGAGGTGGCTATCGAGGAGGGGGCGACGCACCTGCGCGTCGGCACGGCGCTCTTCGGCCCCAGGACGCGGGCGTGACGGTCGGTTTCTTCTCTCCCCTGCCCCCGGCCGCCACCGGCGTGGCCGACTACGCGCAGGCGCTGCTGGAGGCGCTCCAAGCGCGCTGCCAGGTGCGAGTCCAGTCTACAGACGCCGACGTGTGCCTCTATCACCTGGGCAACAACCAACTGCACCGGGCTGCCTACCAGGCCGCGCTGGAGCGGCCGGGCGTGGCCGTGCTGCACGACGCCGTGCTCCACCACTTCTTCCTCGGCTGGCTCGACCGCGAGGCCTACTTGCGGGAATTCGTCTACAACTACGGCGAGTCGAGCCGCGGCCTGGCCGCCGGGCTCTGGGAGGAGCGGGCGCTGTCGGCGCAGGACGCGCGCTACTTCGAGCGCGCGCTGGTGCGGCGGATCGCCGAGGTCTCGCGCGCCGTCGTGGTCCACAACCCCGCCGCGGCGCGCATCGTGCAGGAGCATGCGCCGCGGGCGCACGTCGTCGAAATCCCGCACCTGTTCCGCGCGCCCGCGCTTCCCTCCCCTCAAGAGGTCGCGCACTGGCGCAGCGCGCACGGCATTGGCGTGGGCACGTTCCTGTTCGGCGTCTTCGGCCACCTGCGCGAGTCCAAACGGCTGCATACGGTGTTGCGGGCGTTCCGCTCGCTCGGCGAAGGCGGCGCCGCGCTCCTGGTTGCGGGAGATTTCGCTTCGCCGGATCTCGAGCGCGCTCTCGGGCCGGAGCTGACCGCCCCCGGAGTCGTTCGCGCCGGCTTCCTTAGCGAGCCGGAGTTCTGGCTGGCGGCCATGGCGGTGGACGCCTGCCTCAACCTTCGTTACCCCTCGGCGGGCGAGACCTCCGGAGTGACCATCCGGCTGATGGGCATCGGCAAACCGGTCGTGCTCACCGCCGGAGAGGAGATCTGTAGGCTGCCCGGCGACGCCTGCATCCGCATCGACAGCGGAGTCGCCGAGGAACCCATGCTGGAGGCATACATGGGGTGGCTCGCCGCGCACCCGGAACACGCCCGCGAGATCGGCCAGCGCGCCTCCGCCCACATCGCCGCCCAGCATTCGCTGGATCGCGCCGCGGAGCGCTACCTGGAAGTGCTCTCTTCCTGTTGCGCCTGAGCAGGGCGAGTGCGGGGACACGCCCGGGGAAGAGTTGTGCCAGACGTCGGCTGTCCGGCCACGGATGCCAAACGACGGCAAAGCCGACGCGGCAAACTGTCCGATCGCGGATGCCAAACGACGGCAAAGTTCGCGCCACAAAGTGGAGGCCGCGCCGGCTTACGGACGGACTACGGTCCTGAACGGCAGGGTTGTTTTCGGGTGTCGCCCACTCTGAGTTCGGTGATAACATAGGCATTCGAGCGCTCCGGGCGCCCCGAGGCGCCGCGTCGCGCACCGACCGCAAGTGCAGCATGCCGCGCGCGGTTAGCGCGTTGAAGAGACTGCATTGTGCGCTTCTACACAAGGAGAACCAGAGTTGCCCAGCAAAGATAACGTCCAAATCGCGCCGCCAGAAGGCAGACTCGGGATCCTGATCCCCGGCATGGGAGCGGTTACAACCACCTTTATCGCGGGCATCGAGGCCGTCCGCCGCGGCCTGGGCAAGCCCTTCGGCTCCCTGACCCAGATGGCCACCATACGGCTGGGCAAGCGGACCGACGGGCGGACGCCCATGATCAAGGATTTCGTCCCTCTGGCCGGGATCGATGACCTGGTGTTCGCCGGCTGGGACATCTTCGAGGACAACGCTTACGAGGCGGCGCTGAAGGCCGGCGTTCTGGAGCGCACGCTGCTGGACCAGCTCAAGGAGCCGCTGACGGCCATCCGGCCGATGCAGGCGGTCTTCTTCCCCGAGTACGTCAAGCGATTGAACGGGCCCAACGTCAAGCAGGGCCGTTCGAAAATGGACCTGGCCCAGATGGTGATCGACGACATCGAGGGGTTCCGCCGGTCCAGCGGCGCGGCTCGCCTGGTAATGATCTGGTGCGGCTCCACCGAGGTCTTCCACACGCCCGCGGCCGTTCATCAGTCGCTGAAGGACTTCGAGCGGGGGCTCGGCGCGAGCGACCCCGACATCTCGGCCAGCCAGATCTACGCCTACGCCGCGTTGAAGTGCGGCATCCCCCACGCCAATGGCGCGCCGCACCTGACCACCGATTGCCCGGCGCTTATCGAGCTGGCCCGCGAGCGGCAGATGCCGATCGCCGGCAAGGACTTCAAGACCGGCCAGACCTTCATGAAGACGCTGATCGCGCCGGGGCTGAAGGCGCGCATGCTCGGCGTGAGGGGCTGGTTCTCGACCAACATCCTCGGCAACCGCGACGGCGAAGTGCTGGAGGATCCGGGCTCATTCAAGTCCAAGGAAGAGACCAAGCTCTCCGTCTTGCAGTACATCCTGCAACCGGAGCTGTACCCCGATCTGTACCGGGACCTGTATCACGCCGTACGCATCAATTACTATCCTCCGCGGGGAGACGCCAAGGAGGGCTGGGACAACATCGACATCTTCGGGTGGCTGGGCTACCCGATGCAGATCAAGATCGACTTTCTGTGCCGGGATTCGATCCTGGCCGCGCCCCTGGTGCTGGATCTGGTGCTGCTCCTGGACCTGGCGCAGCGCTCGGGGATGAAGGGCATCCAGGAGTGGCTCTCGTTCTACTTCAAGGCGCCCATGACGGCGCCGGGCCTCTATCCCGAGCACGACATATTCATCCAGTTGATGAAGCTGAAGAACACGCTTCGCTGGATGCGCGGCGAGGACCTCATCACGCACCTCGGGCTGGAGTACTACGACTAGCAGTCGCGCATGAACAACGGAGAGCGGGGCGCCGCGGCCCCACGGAAAGCACTCGTCATAGGCGGCACGCTGTTTATCGGCCGGGCCGTGGTGTGCGAGCTGGTCAAGGCCGGCCATGCCGTCTCGATCGTACATCGCAAGCCGGAGCACGATTTCGGCAAGCGCGTCCAGAGCATCCAGGCCGACCGCAACGACGTCGGAGCGATGCGCCGCATCCTGAGCGACGGCCGCTACGACATCGTCTTCGACAACGTCTACGACTGGGAGCGCGGCACGACCGCCGCGCAGGTTGAGGCGGCCGCCCGCGCCTGCAGCGGCAACCTGGAGCGCTACGTCTTCATGTCCAGCGTGGCGGCTTACGGCGACGGGCTGAACCACCACGAGGGCGACGCGCTGGCCCCCGACGATCACCCCGATGCTTACACCCGCAACAAGGCCATGACCGAGCGGGCCCTGTTCCGCCTGCACCAGCGCATCGGGCTGCCGGTGGTCACCATCCGCCCGCCCTTCATTTACGGCCCCAGGAATCCCTTTTACCGCGAAGCGTTCTTCTGGGACCGCATGCGGGACAGCCGACCCATCATCCTGCCCGGCGACGGCCGCCGGATGATGCAGTTCATCTACATCAAGGACCTGACGGACGCGCTGCTGAAGGCGGTCGAGGAGCCCAACGCGGTGGGACACGCCTTCAACATTGCCAACCCGCGCGCGATCACCCAGGCCGAGGCGGTCCAGGCGCTGGCCGACGCGGCCGGCAAGAAGCCGGCGATTGTCCGCCTGCCGCGCGAGCGCATTCACCAGATGGGCGGGCACTCGAATGGGACGAACCTCTATTTCGGCATGTACTTCGACCTGCCGCCCATCACGCAGATTGTCACCAAGGCGCAGCGCGTGCTGGGGTTCAAGCCGGCGGACTTCCTGACGGGCCTCAAGGAAACCTATCGCTGGTACCTGCGGCACCATCCGCGCCGGCAGATCGACTACAGCTTTGAAGACCGGCTCTTGCACTGCCTCCAACTCCAGGCCGGCGCGGGGGCGGGAGCGGCGGGGGCGGCGCACTCTTGATTCCCGCCTACGGCAGACAGCGGGCCTGAGCGCTATCGCCTCAGAAGGGGTCGTAGAGGCCGGGGCTCCCGCCCCCCTGGCACATTGTCTCGGAACGGAACCGCCGCCCGTCGGTGCGGATCGTGACCAGCCCGCAGAGGTCCGTGCGGAGCACCAGGGCGTGATGCTGCTCCAGCCGCTTCACTACGTCGGGGTGCGGGTTGTTGAATGAGTTCTCGTACCCGGAGGAGATCACCGCGAACGCCGGCCGGACCAGCTCGAGAAACGGCTCCGTGGTCGAGGTCCGGCTGCCATGGTGCGCGACTTTGAGCACATCGGCCGTCCCCAGCGCCCCCGATCCGATCAACTCCCGCTCGACCCGCCGTTCGATGTCGCCAGTGAGCAGGAAGGAGTGGCGGCCGTAGGTCAGCCGCAGGACGAGCGAATCGTTGTTCGGCGCACTCGCCGAAGGTAGGTGGTCCAGCGGCGGCGCCAGCACCTCGACGCGAACGCCACCGTAGTCGAAGCGGCGGCCCGCCGCCAGGTGAACGATGCGCACGCCGCGCGCCGCGGCCCGCTGTTGCACGTGCCGCCAGTCCGGCAGGTCGGCCACGGACCCGACCCACAGTTCGCGTGGGCGGAAGTTGTCGATGACGGCGGCGATGCCGCCGATGTGGTCCTCGTGGGGGTGCGAGATGGCGACGGCGTCCAGGCGGCGGATCGAGCGCGTCCACAGGTAGGGCGAGACGACGTCCTCGCCGATGTCGAGCTGGGGGCGGCGGCGCCCGCCGTAGATGGCGATGCCTCCGCCATCGAGGAGCATCAGCTTGCCACCGGGAAACGCGATGAACAGGGACTCGCCCTGACCAACGTCGATAGCGGTCAGCTCGAGCGCGCCCGGCTCGACCCGCGGCGCAAATGGGTGCCAGACCAGCACGGCCAGGGCAGCGAGGGAAACCGCCAGGGCGCCCAGGCGGAGCCTGCGGGTGGTGAGCGTGACGGCCACGATCGAGGCGACGAGGCACACCGCAAGCCACAGCGGCGGGACGGGGATGCGCCAGTCCGGCTCCCAGCGGAGGTGCCACTGCGCGACCTTCTCGGAGGCGGTCAGAAGCCAGGCCGCCAGCGCCGCCGGCAGCTTCCAGTTGGTGAAGATGGCCACGAAACCGACGGGCACCACGGCCGACATCAGCGGCACGATCAGCAGGTTGGCCGTGAGGCCGGTGATCGAGAGCCGGTGGAAGTACACCGCCATCGGCAGCGCCAGGCCGAACTGGATCGCCGCCGAGATGACGAACATCTCGCAAACCCAAAACACGGCGCGCAGCACCAGCGACATTGCGGGCAGCCAAGCCCGCGCGGGAAGGCGGGCCCAGAGGGCCAGAGTTTCGGCCAGCAGCCGCAGCTCCACGCGGAAGTGCGCCACGCGGGGCTCGAAGTGCAGATCCCGGTCGCAGTCCGCCAGGCCGGCCAGCCCGCGCGCCAGCGGCGCGGTGGTGCGCTCGAGGAGCGGACGGACCAGCGTGCCGATGGCGGCGACCGACAGGAAAGAGAGCTGGAAGCTGGCGTCGAAGAGCTGCTCGGGGGCCAGCAGCAGGAAAGCGATAACGACGGCCGCCAGCAGGTTGAGCGCGCGCGGGCGGCGGTAGAACCAGCGCGCGACGGCGTAGAGAGTGAAGCCCGCCGCCGCCCGCACCACCGGAGGCTGCCAGCCCGCAACCAGCGCGTAGAGCCAGCTAGCCAGGGTGGTGAGGAACATCGCCACGGGCGCCGGAACAAAGACGATTCGCATGAGGAACAGCAGGAACGCGGCCAGCACCACGACGTGCAGCCCGGAGATGACCAGGGTGTGGTAGGTGCCGGTGCGGCGGAAGTCCTGCGTCCAGACTCTCTGGAGGCCCGCGGATTCTCCGATGAGGATCGCCTGCATCATCGCGGTCTGGTACGAGTCGCCGCTGTAGAGCCGCTGGAGGCGCTCGAGCGCGGCGCCGCGCAGGGTGTAGACGGCGCCCGCCAGGAGCGAGCCGCACCTGCCCGGCAGGAGGCGAACGCTCCCGGCCCGCCCCGAGGCCGTCCAATAGATGCCCTGGCGGGCCAGGTAGCCGGCGTAATCGAATGAGCCGGGGTTGCCGAAGTTGTGGGTGCGGCGGACGCGGGCGTCCAGCTCCAGGCGCTGGCCGTAACGAAGATCGGGGAGCGCGACGCCAGGCCGTTCGTAGAAGCTCACCCGCGCGCGGGCGCCGGGAGCGAGCTCCAGCGTGAATTGCTCGCGGCCCTCGGAAAAGGCCGGCGGCTCAACCACGCAGCCGCTCAGGATCACGACCTCGCGCGAGGTGGCATCCAGCTCCGGCCGCGGCGGCAGGCGGTGGAGCACCGCGGTAAGCGCGCCCAGGAAGAAGACCGCCGTGAGTCCGGCCGCCAGCGCCGTGGGCCGGCTCGCTTTCCTCCACGCCAGCGCGGCCAGTGCGGCCACGAGGGCGGTCGCAACCAGCAGCCCGCCCCGGCTGAACGGCACGTACCGGGCGGCGACGACGCCGGCGCACAAGACGACGGATGGGGCGAGCAACGGATGGCGCACAGTGCTTCCGATAAGGAGTGGGCGCGGCGCGGGAATGTTCGCACTGGCGGCGCGGGGGGGACGCCGGCCACGTGGGAAAACGGGCACAGGCAGCGCTGTCCACGCGCGGCAAACACCGCCGCTTGGGACAGCGGAGCCTGGCCCCGTTTTCCGGTGCGCCCCGCGGCGTCGCAAACGACGCAGCGCTCCTGCGGCGTGGGAGGCCCAGCCGTGCCGGTTAACCGGCCAGGTACGCCTCCAGTGCGGCCAGGGCGCGGCGGCAGATTTCAGCGTGGCGGGCGCGCCGGTCGTGCCGCAGGCGGCGCTCGGTCTCCTCCTCCAGCGCGGGCAGCAGATCGAAGGTGATATTGGCCGGCTGGTAATCCCGGGGATCGGCGCCGGAGATGTACCGGCCGAGCGAGCCGAGCGCGGTCGCGTGCGGCAGCGGGCGCGGCGTCTGCCCGGAGGCGAGCGCGGCGGCGTTCCGGCCGGCCACCAGCCCCGTGCCGATCGACTCCAGGTAGCCCTCGACTCCCGAAATCTGCCCGGCAAAGAAGACGCGATGCTGGTTCCGCAATTGGAGCGTCGCCTCCAGCAGCGCGGGCGCGTTGATGTAAGTATTGCGGTGCACCTGGCCGAAGCGGAGGAACTCGGCGCGATCCAGAGCCGGGATCATCCGCAGCACGCGCGCCTGCTCGGCGTACGGCATGTGGTTCTGGAACCCCACCAGGTTGTAGCTGGACTGGCGCAGGTTCTCCTGCCGCAACTGCACCACGGCGTACGGCCGGCGGCCCGTGCGCGGGTCCGCCAGCCCCACCGGCTTCATCGGCCCGAACCGCAGCGTGTCGCGCCCGCGGCGAGCCAGCTCCTCGATGGGCAGGCAGGCCTCAAAGTACCGCACGTCGTCCGGGATCTTCGAGGCGAACGCCGCGGCGGCGAGCACGGCATCGACGAACCGCTCGTACTGCTCCCGGTCGAGCGGGCAGTTGAGGTAGTCGGCGCTGCCATCGAGCGATTTGCCGCGGCGCGAGGCGCGGAAGGCGATCGAGAGGTCGATGGAATCGGCCTCGACGACGGGGCTGATCGCGTCGTAGAAGTACAGCCGTTGGGCTCCCGTGAGCTCGGCGATCGCCTCGGCGAGCGCGTCGCTCGTGAGGGGGCCGCTGGCGACGATCACGATTCCCTCGGGTATCGCCGTGACCTCCTCGCGGCGGAGCTCGATGCTCGGGTCCGCCGTGATTGCGGCCGTGACCTGGGTGGCGAAGATCTCGCGGTCCACCGTGAGCGCCTGGCCGCCGGGGACGCGGGCCTCCCCGGCCACGCCCAGGAGAAGCGACCCGAGGCGGCGCAACTCCTGCTTGAGCAGCCAGGGCGCGGAGCTTTCCTGCTCGCTCTTGAGCGAATTCGAGCAGACCAGCTCGGCCAGGCGATCCGTCTTGTGCGCCGCCGTGGAGCGCCCGGGCCGCATTTCGTGCAAGATGACGCGGCAGCCGCCGCGCGCCGCCTGCCAGGCGGCCTCCGAGCCCGCCAGCCCGCCACCGAGGATGTGAATGGGGATGTTCAAGGCCCCTGGCTTCTCATTCTACCCGCCCCCGGTGAAAGGCCCGCTCGGGCCGTCCGTAATCCGTCTGTGAGAACGCGCGGCAGGCCAGAACGCAGGCGACTGGGGCAGTGCTGAGGCGGATGCGCCGCAAGTACCGCGCGCG
>JBEKLJ010000080.1:0-14237 GCA_050010255.1 Bryobacteraceae bacterium | reverse complement strand
CGCCTTCGGCTGCGGCTTGCGGGAGGCCGGCATCTTCTGCGTTGCGCTCGGGGTGAGTCCTCGATCCGTTACGGACCTGCGGGCTCACCCCGTCGCGCGCCTTGAATCTACCGGCCTCGCGCCGCGCCTCGCTTCGAACGGTGTGAGAGGATCGGGCTTGCCCGCATTTCTCACCAATCACCTCCTGCGGCCCTCTGATCGCGCCTCGCCGCGATGGTGGTGAAATATCCGGGTTAATACTGAATCCAAACGCATGAAAGACCCGCCGAATGCCGATAGTACTCCTTGGAACCTCCGTGATCTCGGGTGCTGGGCGGAACCACGCGCTGCTGGCGGGCCCGGGCCTTCGCGGATAAGTCGACGCGGCGCCCGGGGCGGTGCCCGGGGCGGTGATTGGCCTGACCAACGGCTCTTAAGACCACCGCGGGCGAACTGGGAAACGCGGGCGAACTGGGAACCGCGGGCGAACTGGGAACCGCGGGCGAACTGGGAAACGAGGTGGAGACAAAGTGGCACAACCAGGCCGACCGATGAGGCTTTGCGGTCTTGTGCTGGCTGGTCTCATGATCCCAACCCAGACGCCGCTGCAAAGGGTCTGGGTCTCCGCGCCTACTGACAAGCCCATCTCCGTCGGCGGCTGCGGGCGCCAAGGGACTTGCCCTGGCCAGGAATCAGTGACAGCGGCGATTCCCTCCATCCATGAGCGGAACGTTTACGCCGTCAGGCGCGACTCCGACAGGGGCCTCATCGCCCTCAGGCTTCCAGGGCGGACTCTCACGGGCGGCGGCGCTCTGTCGAGCCTGGGCCTGGTGACGGCGCTGGCTCTGGCTGCCCTGGCTTGGGGGGCGGTCCTGAGGTGGAAGCTGCGGAGGCTGACCGGGATCCTTGACACCACCCTCGGGTCAACTGCAGACGGCATTCTGATTGTCAACAACCGGGGACGCATGATTTCGTTCAACCAGAAGTTCGTTGAGATGTGGCGCCTCCCCGAGTCCATCGCAGCGTCCGGGGATTACGGCCAGGCGCTCTCCGGGATGCTGAACCAGCTAAAGGACCCGGAAGCCTTTCATTCCAAAACGCGGCAGTTGTACGTCAGTCCGGAGGCGCATAGCGATGACCGCCTCGAACTCAAAGACGGAAGAACCGTTGAGGGGCGCTCGGAACCGCTCCTGGCGGCAGGGAGGACCGCTGGACGAGTTTGGCGGTTCCGAGATATCTCCCGGCAAATACGCGCCGAGGAGGCGCTAACTCAGGAGCGAAGTCTTCTGCGGACTTTGGTGGAGAGCCTGCCGGACTACATTTACGCGAAAGATCTCGAGAGCCGGTTCCTTCTCGTCAATACGCCGGGGGCCCGCATGATGGGAGCCCAAACGCCGAACGAGCTCTTGGGCAAGACCGACTTCGATTTCTACTCCAAGGAACTGGCCTCGCAGTACTACGCCGACGAGCAACGGGTGTTCCAGACGGGGCAGCCCCTGGTCGGCCAGGCAGAACCCTGTTGGGATCGCGTGACAAACTCCGCGAAGTGGATACTGACCACAAAAGTGCCTTTCCGCGACGGATCTGGCAGGATCATCGGGCTGGTCGGCTCGGGCCGCGACATTACGGAAAGCAGGCTGGTCGCCGAGGAGCTCCAAAAGGCCAAAGAGGGGGCCGAAGCCGCCAGCCGAGCCAAGAGCGAGTTCCTGGCCAACATGAGCCACGAAGTCCGAACCCCCCTGAACGGCATCCTGGGAATGACCGAGCTGGCGTTAGACACGGAGCTCAGTCCGGAGCAGCGGGAGTACCTCTTCACGGTGAAAACGTCGGCGGAATCCCTACTGACAGTAATCAACGATATTCTCGACTTTTCGAAGATTGAGGCCGGGAAGCTGGACATGGAGTGCATTGACTTCAGCCTCCTCGACAACCTGGAGGAGACCACCCGGTCGCTTGCCAGTCCCGCTCAAGAGAAAGGCCTCGAACTGGTCTGTGATGTCGGGCCGGAGGTCCCGGCGCGGGTGCTTGGCGATCCTACCCGGCTCAGGCAGATTGTCACGAATCTTCTGGGGAACGCCGTCAAATTCACCGAGCGAGGCGAAATAGCGCTGGAGGTCCGGGTCGAGGCCGGAGACGGGACCGGGGCTGGGCCGGCCGATCAGAACGGCATTACACTGCACTTCACGGTCCGGGATACCGGCGTGGGCATACCACCGGAGAAGCAGGGACTGATCTTCCAGGCGTTCTCGCAGGCAGATGGCACAACCACGCGGAGGTTCGGGGGCACCGGACTGGGGCTGACGATTTCCGCCCGCTTGGTGGAGATGATGGGCGGCCGCATCTGGGTGGAGAGCGAAGTCGGCCAAGGCAGCAGGTTCCACTTCACTGCCCGGTTTGGCATGGCGAAGGCCACACCAACAACACGGGACACGGAACCAGCCAGCCTGGTGGGCGTCCCTGTGCTGGTAGTCGATGACAACGCCACAAACCGGCGGCTTCTGGAAGCGCGGCTTCGCAGTTGGCACATGCAACCGGAGAGCGTTAGCAGCGGCGTGGGGGCCCTGACCCGGATGCAACAAGCCTGCGACGGCGGAAGGGCGTTCCCCTTGCTGCTGGTCGATTCCCACATGCCCGAGATGGACGGCTTTATGTTGGTGGAGAAGATCAGAGAGCATCCAAAGATGGCCGGAACCACCATCGTGATGCTCACTTCGGCGGGACAGCGAGGGGATGCGGCACGCTGCCGCAGCCTGGGTATCGTGGGGTACCTGCCTAAGCCCATCCGGCAGGCGGAATTGCGGGATGCCATCGCGGACGTGTTGGGCCGCGCACCCAGTGAAGCTGCGGCGCCCGAATTGGTCACTCGCCACACGCTGCGAGAGCAGCGGCGGGGTTTGCGCATCCTCTTGGCTGAGGACAATGCCGTCAATCAGAAGCTGGCTATCCGGGCGTTGGAGAAGTTCGGCCATGTGGTATCGGTGGCCTGTGACGGCGAGCAAGCTTTGGCGGCACTCGAGCGGAGCACGTTCGATCTGATACTGATGGACGTGCAGATGCCTAAGATGGACGGCTTTGAGACCACGAGGGCTATCCGGGAAAGAGAACAGGGCACGCAGCTACACCGGCCGATTATTGCGATGACGGCGTATGCGATGAAGGGCGACCGGGAAAAATGCCTCGCCGCGGGCATGGATGCCTATGTCTCAAAACCTATCCGCGCGGACGAGCTTTTTGAAGCGATTGACGCGGCGATGAAGGACGAGTCGCCCACAGGCTGAAGGTACGACCCGAGCCGCAGCTAGCCGGGATGTTTCACCAGCAATCTCCTGCGGCGCGCGATGGCAGCCCGTGGCACGGGTGGGCGGTTACAAAAACCGGGGACAGACAGCCACTTTTCGCTTGCGCGAGTCCGTTGTCTTCAGCGAACTTGGAGCGCGAAAAGTGGTAGTCTGGCCCCGGTTTTTGTCAGGGCGACGGAGCCGCCGCGCGGCGCGACCTCAGCGAGCGCTGGTCGAGACCGCTGCTAAACTGAGGGGGTCCTATGGCGGCTACCCGACGTCTGGTGCTGTTGCTCGCGCCGGCGCTGATGCTCGCCGCGGCCGGCAAGGAGGCGCGGCGGCCGAGCCGCACCAGGATCGAAATGGTCGAGCTCAAGATCCGCCGCGTTCCGGAGGACGGCACGGTCTCGGTCGAAGGGCGCCTGCGGAATAGCGGCGAGCGGCCCATCCGCGGGTTGCACGTGGTGTTTTGCGTGTTAGCTCCGGGCGGCGAGGAAGTCGCGCGGCAGCGAGGTGACGTGGAACAGGACCCGTTCGAGCCCGGGCAGGAGTACGAGTTTCACTGGCAGATGAAGGACCCGGTCCGCGGGGTCGAGGTGCGCGTGGTGGCGCGGTACGCGGGAGAGCTCGAGGTAGAGGTCCAGAAGGCCGGGCCGTACACGATCGAGTAGCCCGGCGGATCAGCGCCGCCGGCGCTTCCATTCGAAGAGCACGATCCCGGCGGCGACCGATACGTTGAGCGAGGAGATCTTGCCGGCCAGCGGAATCCGCACCAGGAAATCGCAGTGGCGGCCGACGTTGGCGTGCAGGCCGTGGCCCTCGCCGCCCAGCACGAGCGCGGTCGGCAGGGTGTAGCTGATGCGGTCGTAGTCCTCGGCGCCGCGCTGGTCCAGCCCGTAGATCCAGAAGCCGAGCGCCTTGAGCCGTTCGAGGGTGCGGCTGATATTGCCGACGCGCGCCACCGGCAGGTGCTCGAGCGCCCCCGCCGCGGCCTTGGCCACGGCCGGGGTAAGCCCGGCCGCGCGTCGGTCGGGAATGACGACCGCGTCGGCTCCGGCCGCGTGCGCGGAGCGGATGATGGCGCCGAGGTTGTGCGGGTCCTCGACGCCGTCCAGGAGCACCAGCAACTGCGCGCCCGGCAGCAGGCTCTCCAGCTCGGCGGGCTCCCGCGCCGCGCCCAAGGCGACCACGCCTTGGTGGACCGAGGAACCGGCCACGCGGTCCAAAGCCTCGCGGGGCTCGAAGCGCAGCGGGATGGAAAGCTCGCGGCACAGGTCGATGATCTCCTGCAGCCGGGCGCTGGAGGCTCCGCTAGCCACCAGCACGCGGTCGAGCGGCGCGCGCGCGCGCAGCGCCTCGAGCACGGGATGGACTCCGGCGCGCACGGGCATGGCTACCTCCCCGGCCAGGTTACCAGCAACTGGGCCAGGATGATCTTGCCGATGGTGCACACGGGGAAGATCCGCGAGTAGGCGCTCTGCGGCACGTCGGAGTTGGCCGCATGGGTGGCGTAGTGGAGGCTGGCCGGCTCGGTATGGATGGCGCAGACCAGGCCCATCAGCGAATCGAAGGGGATCTTGAGGAGCTTGTGGCCCGCGACGAGCGCCGCCCACACCACCGCCAGGGTGATGGCGGCGCCCGCCAGCAGCATGGGGAGGCCGCTGGTTCGGATGGTCTCGACGAAGCCCAGACCGGCGCGCGTGCCCACGCCCGCCTGGAACAGAACCAAGCCGATCTGGCGCAGGGTGAGGTTCGCGCTCATCGGCATGATCCAGGTAATGGGCCCGGTGCGCACCAGCCTTCCGAGCACCAGCGCCACCAGCAGCGGGCCGCCGGCCAGGCCGAGGCGCACCGTGGCGCCGGGCAGCGAGACCGGAATCATCCCCACGATGACGCCCAGCGCCATGCCCAGGGCGGCCGAGCCGTAGTCGGCCTCGGCCGTTCCGCGGATCGAGTCGCCGAAGAAAGAGGAAATGGCCTGGAAGTTGGCGCGGTCGGTGAGCACGCGCGCCAGGTCGCCGTATTCCAGGCGCATGTCGGGCGTGGGGACCAGCTCGACGTCACCGCGGCGGACGCGCGTGATGACGGCCGAGAGCCGGTTGTAGAGGTCGATCTCGCCGACGCGCTTGCCGACCAGCTCGCGGTTGGAGACGAACACGCGGCGGTAGTCCATCTGGTTGCGGTCGAGCTCGATGCGCGCCTCGGTGGCTTCGCCGAAGATCTGCTCGGCGCGCTCGAGGGCTTCGGCATCGCCGACCGCGACGACGATATCGCCCGGTGCGAGTCTGGTTTCCGGCGTGACCAGGGTGGTTTGGCCGTCGTGCTGCACGCGGCTGACCACGAAGCCCAGCGCCGGGTGCAGCCGCACGATGTCGGAGATGGTCCGGCCGGCGATCCCGGGGTTGCGCACCACGTAGTCGCGCGCCAGGATCTCGCCGCCATGCTCGGGCGGACGCATGTGCACCCGCCACAGCTTTCGCGCCAGGTGGAGGCTCAGCATCACCCCGACCACGCCGCAGGGATAGGCGATGCCGAAGCCGATGACTGGCAGGTCGGTGAGGCGCGCGGCGGCGGCGGGACCGAGCTGCCGGGAGGCGGCCGATTGCCGCAACACTTCCTGCGCGGCGGCCAGGGAGGGCGCGTTGGTCAGCCCGCCGGAGAACAGGCCGGCGATGGCCGGGCCGGGCATCGCCAGCGCCCAGGCCAGCCCCAGAGCGACCACGCCGCCGAAGGCAAGCACCAGGATGGCGAAGAGGGTCTCACGGAAACCCTCCCGGCCGAACGGGTTGACGAAGCCGGGGCCGGACTGCAGGCCGATGGTGTAGATGAAGATAATCAGTCCGAGGACCGATACGATGTTGGGCAGGGCGAACTCCGGCCCAAGCGAGCCCACCGCCAGGCCCGCGAAGAGCACGCCCGCCACTCCCAGCCGGAATCCGAAGACGCTGATGCGGCCCAAAGAGTAACCGAGACCGACGACCACGAACAACGTCAGGATGGGAAGCTCGGCGAGGAGGGAGGCGATCGAGTGCATCATCGGAAGCGCGGGCGCCGGCGGCTGAAAACACCATTCTGACAGAACGGCGAGGGTCGCGGCGGGCTTGCTTGGGCCGGGCGCGTCGATGCGAGGGGGCTGGCGTGATTCCCCGCCCGCTACTGCTCTTGGGCGCGCATGTTAGGGGGCCGGCGTGGCTCCGCGCCCGCTACTGCTCTTGCGCCGGGCCCGTCGTGGAGTAGCGCGCCGGGACGATTGAGAAGTACTCGACGAGACGATGGGCGGGCTTGGCCGGCGCCTCCTTGGCGGTGATCAAGCCCGCCAGTTTGGTGAAGCACTTTCCCAGATCCGAGTTTCGAAGGACCGGCTTGGCGTCGGAAAGCGCCTGGTGAACGCCGCGGTAGTCGTTGGGGATCTCGATGGTCACCGGCAAGCCGAGCGCCTTTTCCACCTCGGCGCCCGAAACCAGGGCGCGCTTCTGCGCCCGGTTCAACAGCACCGTGATGCGGCTCTCCAGCTCCAGGCCGCGGAGGTATTCGAGCTTCTGCCGGGCCAGGTGGAGCGCTGGGAGCTCGGGCGTGCAGACGAGGTAAATGCGCTTGCACTCCTGCATCAGCTCGACCGAGTAACGCTCCATCAGGCCGGAGAGGTCCACGCAGATGAAGTCGTAATTGCGCCGCGCGAAATCGAGCAGGTATCGCATGGCGGGGGGCTCGATGCGGAAGCCGAGGCGTATGGGGCCGGAGGGGAGGACGTCGAGGTTGCCGCACTTGGTGACCAGCTTTGTCCAGAGCTCCTCGTCCAGGTGCGGGGCGTGCTCGGCCGCATCAACCACCGAGTATTCCGCCGTGATGTGGAGCAGGAAGCCGATGATGCCGCAGTTGAGGTCAAAATCGATCAGCAGAACGCGGTTGGCCCCGTCGGCGGCGAGCGCCACGGCCGTGTTCAACGCCACGGTCGAGCACCCTACGCCGGGCTTGGCCGGCAGGAAAGCGATGAGCTCATCGGTTTCACGGACCACCGCTGGCGCGTGTTCCAGGGCCGCCGTCGCGCGGTCCAGGACGGCGGCGAGCTCGTCCGGCGAACAGGGCACGGCGAGGAACTCACGGATGCCCGCGCGCATGAGCTCGAGCAAGGTTTCGGGGTCGCGTTGGCGGTCAAACGCCAGGATCTGCGCTCCGGGCGCGTGCTCGGCGACCAGAGCGGCCATCTGCAGCGCCTCCTTCAGCGGGCTGACGTCCACGAAGAACAGTTGGGGCGCGTGCGCACGAAGGACGCGGAGCAACTCGTGCTCATCCGGGTAGCGTGACAGAACGCGGACCACGCCGGCGCGGCCGCTTTCTTCCAGCGCCAGGCGCAACTGGTCGGCGGCGGCGGGGTCCGGAGTGGCAACGATGGCTCGCAGCATGGGTGTTTCTCCCTAGAAGTCGGCTGGCTGCGGGCGGCCGCCTATCGGGTACTCACCTGAGGCGGGCAGAGCGATTCCCCTGTGGCACGGGTTGACGCGGACGACGGTTTTACATAGGATGGCGGTGTCCCCCACTTGGTGATGAACCAGCCTAAGATCAGACCCGAGCCGCCAACGGAGATTCCCGAAAAGCTCTACTTCCGCATCGGGGAGGTGAGCCGGCTGGTGGGTGTGCCGCCCTACGTGCTGCGGTACTGGGAAAGCGAGTTTCCCGGGCTGGCGCCCAAGAAATCGGGCACGGGCCACCGCTTCTACCGGCGCAAGGACGTCGAGCTGCTGCTCCAGATCAAGCAGTTGCTCTATGAGAAAAGGTTCACGATCGAGGGTGCGCGGCGGCACCTGGAGGTTCAGCCCAAGCGCCGGCGGCGCGAGCGCCCGGCCAAGCCCGGCCAGGCGGACCTGTTCTCGGCGAGCCCCGAGAGCCTGCGGTCGATCCGCGAGGAGCTGGCTTCCATCCTCGGGCTGCTCAAGTAGGGCGCGCCAGGTGCGCCAGCAACTTGGCATGAGCCTCCCCGACGGCCTGCGCGCGCCGAATGTCCTCGATGATGGCCGCCAGCAGGTCGACACGCTCGGCCGGCTCGCCGCCGGCCTCGCGGCAGAGGCCGGCCGCCCGGGCGAGCTCGGCCTCGATCGCCGCGGCATCGTGGTCGCGCAGCACGGTCAGAATCCTGGCCGCGAGCCGGGCCGCCTCTTGCTCCGGATCATGCTTGGGAGCCATACATGTTGCTTATCGGCCCGGCGGGGGCAAGTTGGGTGTTCGTTTCGGGGATTCCGATCCGGATTCCTCACCGGCAAGCTGCGGCGGCCCTCGCGCGGCGCCTGGGTTCGAACGGTATCAGAAGCTCGGGCTAGCGCGGCGCCTGGGTTCGAACGGTGTCAGAAGCTCGGGCTACTCCCGGCTGCGTTCGACCACGACGGCGGTGCCGTAAGCGAGCACCTCGGTGACGTGGCCCATGACCTGGGTGGTGTCGTAGCGGGCCCCGATGACGGCATTCGCGCCCAGCTCGGCGGCGTGGCGGAGCATGAGGCCGAAGGCGTCGGCGCGCGTCTTCTCGCACAGCTCGGTCAGCAGCGTGATGTTCCCGCCGACGATTGTCTGGAGGCCGGCTCCCATGGTGCCCAGCAGCGAGCGCGAGCGCACGATTACGCCGCGCACCACACCCAGCGTCCGGACGGTCCGGTAGCCGTCCAGCGTGAACGACGTGGTCACCATGTCATGTGGAACGGCGGGGAGTTGTGAGGGATGGTTTGTCACGGACAGTATTATACGGCAGAGGCCGGCCCGAGCGGGGGGCTATCGCGCCCCGGCGGCAATGAAGCGGCGGAGGCGCTCCAGGCCGCGCTCGAGATCGCGGATCGAGGTTGCGTAGGAGAGGCGGATGTGCCCCTCACCGCCAAACGCCTCGCCGGGCACGACAATCACGTTCTCGCGCTCGAGCAGCCGCTCGGAGAACTCCAGCGCGCTCCCGACGCCGCTCTCCTGGAGCGCGGCGGCGATGTTGGGGAACGCGTAGAAGGCGCCCTGCGGCTCGACACAGGTGACGCCAGGAATCCCGCGCAGGCCCCGCAGGGTCACCTCGCGCCGGCGCCGGTACTCCTCGAGCATGCCGTGGACGGAATCCTGCGGGCCGCGCAGCGCCTCGACGGCGGCCCGCTGCGCGATCGAGTTGGCGCTGGAGGTGGTTTGGCTCTGGAGCTTGACGATGGCCGCCAGGACCGGTTCGGGCCCGAGCACCCAGCCGATGCGCCAGCCGGTCATCGCGTACGTCTTTGAGACGGAGCCAACCACCAGTACGGTCGGCTTCGCCTGCGGCGTCGCGGCCACCGAAAACGGCGCGCCGTCATAAACGAAATGGCAGTAGCTCTCGTCGGTGAGCAGGTAGATGCCGCGAGGCGCGGTGAGGTGAACGATGCGCTCAAACTCCTCCCGGTCCACCACGGCGCCGGTGGGATTGCACGGCGAGTTCACGACCACGGCGCGCGTGCGGGGGCCCAGCAGCGGCTCGATCATCGCGGCGGTCAATCGGAAGCCGTCCTGCTCGTGGGTCCGGAGGGGGACGCAGCGGCCGCTGGCGTAGTTGACCACTTCCGTGAAAGTCACCCAGCAGGGGACCGGGATGACGACCTCGTCGCCAGCGCCGACGAGCACCTGCATGATGTCGAAGATGGCCTGCTTGGCGCCGACGCAGACCACGCACTCCGAGGGCCGGTAGCTGGTGCCGAAGTCCGCGGCGTGGCGCTGGCAGATGGCTTCCCGCAGCTCGGGCGTGCCGGCAGATGAGGTGTACTTCGTGAAATCGCTCTCAATGGCGCGGAAGGCGGCCTGCTTGACGTTGTCCGGAGTGGGAAAGTCCGGCTCGCCGGCGCCGAAATCCACCACGTCGCGGCCCAGGCGCTTCAGCCGCTCGGCCTCGGCGGCCACGCGCATGGTGGCGGAGAGGCTCATGCGCGAAATGCGTTGGGAAAGCGGGACGGTATCCGGCATGTCGAACTAGTGGCCGTTGAGCACGCGGTCGCGGAGCCGCACTTCCACGGAGGCCGGAACCAGGCCGGTGATGTTGCCTCCCAGTCCGATCACCTGCTTGATTATCCGCGAGCTGACGAACGAGTACTCTTCGCCGGCCATCAGAAAGACGGTCTCGATGGAGGGGCACAGGCGGCGGTTCATCAGCGCCATTTGCAGCTCGTATTCGTAGTCGGAGATGGCCCGGATGCCGCGCAGGATCACCGTGGCGCCCTTCTGCTGGGCGTAGTGCACCAGAAGGCCGTCGAAGGAGTCCACCTCGACGTTGGGGTAGCCGCGGACCACCTCCCGCAGCATCTCCATGCGCTCCGAAACGGTGAACAGGGGCTGCTTCTCCTCGTTGCGCAGGATAGCCACGATCAGGCGGTCGCACAACTTGGCCCCGCGGTCGATCAGATCGAGGTGGCCGTTGGTGATGGGGTCAAACGACCCCGGGTACAGCGCGACGACCGGGTTGCGGGGCTTTGAACTCAAACGGATTCTTCACCTTTCGTTTCGGGATCGGCCCACCCTCGATTTTATCTCACGGCACGGGGTTCCCGGGCCGCCCGGCGATAAAGAACTCCTATCGCTTCGATAGAAACATTGCGCTTGGCCGAGAGGGGAGTCCGGTGCATCATCGTGAGTAGAGAGCTCACCGCGCGATAGTGCCTCCGCGGCCCCGACGCCGCACTCTACTGTCTTCAGGCAACGCCGATCGCGTTGTCCGGAAAGGACCTCACCTTGTACTGGAAGCGCGTGGTTTCCCTGATGTTGGCCGTGTCGGCAGCCGCCATGGCTCAGGGCGCCCCGGACAGCGGCCGCCTGGCTGCCATGGAGAGTGCGATCAGGTCCGCCCAGTCGGCCGGCGACAACGCCTGGATGCTGACCAGCGCGGCCCTGGTGCTGTTGATGACCGGCCCGGGGTTGGCGCTGTTCTACGGCGGCCTGGTCCGGAAGAAGAACGTGCTGGGGACCATGATGCAGAGCTTCGTCCTGATGGCGCTGGTGACTGTCATCTGGGCCGTGGTTGGATACAGCCTGGCCTTTGGAGAAGGCAACTGGTTCGTGGGGGGCCTCCAACATGCGTTTCTAAACGGGGTCGGCGCCGCGCCGGACCCGGACTACGCGGCGACGATACCGCAGCAGACCTTCATGGTCTACCAGTTGATGTTCGCCATCATCACCCCGGCGCTCATCAGCGGCGCGTTCGCCGAGCGGATGAAGTTCAGCGCGATGCTGTTGTTCATGACGCTCTGGTCGCTGGTGGTCTACTTCCCGATGGCGCACATGGTGTGGGGCAAGGGCGGGCTGCTGAACGCGGCACTGGGTGGCCGGTTCCCGTGCTTCGACTTTGCCGGCGGGACCGTGGTGCACATCACCTCGGGGGTTTCGGCGCTGGTTTGCGCGCTGTACCTGGGCAAGCGGCGGGGCTACCCGCATGAGCCGATGAAGCCGCACAACCTGGTGCTGAGCTTCATCGGCGCCTGCCTGCTGTGGGTGGGGTGGTTCGGGTTCAACGCGGGCAGCGCGCTGGCGTCCTCGGCGCTGGCGACAAGCGCCTTCGTCGCGACGCACTTCGCCGCGGCGGCGGCGGCGCTGGGCTGGATCGTGGCCGAGTGGGCCAGGAGCGGCAAGCCCAGCGTGCTGGGCGCGATCTCGGGGTCGGTGGCCGGACTGGTGGCGATTACGCCGGCCTCGGGGTTCGTTACGCCGCTGCCGGCACTCGTGATCGGCTTCGCCGCCGGCGTGGTCTGCTACTTCATGGTGACAGCGGTGAAAAGGGTCTTCGGCTACGACGATTCGCTCGACGCCTTCGGCGTGCACGGCGCGGGCGGGACACTCGGCGCTCTGCTCACGGGCGTGTTCGCCACGAGCGCGGTCAACGCGGGGTTCAGGGATCCGTCCGGGCGCGTGCTGGCGCTCGGGTTGGTGGACGGCAACGGCGGCCAGATCGCCAATCAGTTGATCGGAGTGGCGATCGCCTGGGGCTTGGCCGCGGTGGGCACGCTAGTCATCCTGAAGATCTGCGACCTGGTTATTGGCGTGCGCGTCGATCCGGACCACGAGACGCAAGGTCTGGACCTGAGCATGCACGGCGAGGAAGCCTACAATCTGGAATCCTGATCGGGGGCCTGCGAAACGTATGAAAAAAGTGGAAGCGATCATTCAGCCGTTCAAGCTGGAGGACGTCAAAGAGGCGCTCAAGGGCATCGGTGTGAACGGCATGACCGTCACCGAGGTCCGCGGCCACGGCCGGCAGAAGGGACACAAGGAAGTCTACCGAGGCCAGGAGTACCAGGTGGACCTGCTGCCCAAGGTCAAGCTGGAGCTCGTCATCCCCGACAACCGGCTGGAGGATGTCATCCGTGCGGTGACGGGCTCGGCCCGCACCGGCAAGATCGGCGATGGCAAGCTGTTCGTCTACGACGTCGCCGAGGCCATCCGGATCCGCAACGATGAGCGCGGTGACGCAGCTCTTTAGCGGGACCAGGGGCGCGGGAGAGACCTGGAGCAATCCGGCGGCCGCGCTGGAGCGCCGGACCGTCCTGGTCGAGCGGGCCGTGGCGGAGGCTTACGAGCAGCACCTGGCGCCGTGTGCGCCCGAAGGGCTGGCGCTGCTGGCGGTGGGCGGGTTCGGACGCCGGGAGCTGTTTCCGCACTCCGACGTGGACCTGCTGCTGCTCGCCGAGAAGCCGGCGATCGCCGAACGCCAGCGCGCGGCGATCCTCGGGTTTCTGCAAGCGCTGTGGGACGGCGGCTTGCGCGTGAGCCACTCGGTCCGCACTCCGGCGGAGTGCCGCGAGCTGGACGAGCAGAACATCGAGCTGAGCATCAGCCTGCTGGATGAGAGGCTCCTGGCCGGCGACCGCGGCCTGTATGCGAAACTCGTGCCGGGGCTGGCGCGCTTCTTCCACGGCCAGCGGCAGGCACTGGCGCGGCACCTGTGCCGCCGGGCGCGCGAGCGCCACCACAAGTACGGCGGATCGATCTACCAGCTCGAGCCGGACGTCAAGGAAGGTCCGGGCGGGCTGCGCGATTTCCAGCTCCTGGCGTGGCTGGAGCGGCTGCGCCAGGCGCAACCCGACCGGCTGCCGCTCCGCGAAGGGTTCGCCGGGCTTCTCCCGGCCAGCAACTTCCTTTACGCGGTGCGCATCTTCCTGCACGATCGGACCGGACGAGACTCGAACACGCTCACCTTCGACCTTCAGGACGAGGCGGCGGAGCAGTTCTCGCGAGAGCCGGCCGACTGGATGCGGGACTACTACGCGAGCGCGCGAGAGATCCACCGCGCCTGCGCGCGCGCGATCGACGCGGCCGAGGAGCGGGCCAGCTCGCTGCTGGTGGGGTTTCGGGAGTGGCGCTCGCGGGTCTCCAATGCGGAATTCTACGTGGCGCGGGAGCGAGTCTACTTTCGCGCGCCGCAAGGGCTGGAGCAGGATCCCGCGCTGAGCCTGCGGCTGTTTGAGTTCGCCGGACGCCACGGGATGCGGCTGGCGCTCGAGACCGAGCGGCGGCTGGCGCAGGCTCTCCCCTTGCTGCGGCGGCACTTTGCCGCGCCGCCCGCGCCGCTGTGGCCCGCCCTGCGGGAACTGCTGGCCATGCCGCACTGCGCGCTGGCTCTGCGCGCGATGCAGGAAACAGGAGTGCTCGGCGCTCTCTTCCCGGAGTGGGAGCCGATCGAGTGCCTGGTGATCCGGGATTTCCATCACCGCTATACGGTGGATGAGCACACGTTGCGGGCGATCGAGACCCTCGACGAGCTCGGAACGGCGCGCGAGCCATCGCTGGAGCGGTTTTCGGAGCTGCTCGCGGAAATCGACGACCCCGAGCTGCTGCGGTTTGCGCTGCTGTTTCACGACTTGGGCAAGGCCGCGCCGCTGGGGCGGCACGTGCCGGAGTCGCTGCGCCTGGCGCAGGGGGCGCTGGAGCGGATCGGCATGCCGGAGGAGCAGCGGCGCACGGTGGCAGCGCTCGTCGAGCGGCACCTGGATCTTTCCAGGGCGATGAGCT
>JBEKLJ010000079.1:0-14274 GCA_050010255.1 Bryobacteraceae bacterium | reverse complement strand
CGGTGATCGAGCGGGCGCAGGGCGACGCCGAAAGACTGCGCGACGTGCGCGGGCTGCTGGCGCCCTTCCTGCGCGACACGCTGGTCGGGCTCAACTATGTCCACTACGCGCCACCGGGCGCCCAGCTCCTGCTGACCAATCCTTCCTTCGTTCGCAGCCATGACTTCATCGGGATCTCGGGGCTGAACCATACCTGGAGGTCCACCGAGCTGTCCGGCGCCGGCTGGCCGGCTAGCGCCGGCGGCCGTCTGATGGGATCGCTGGCCGGCTTGCCGTATGCGCTGGCCGGCGCCGAGCAGAACTTCATGATCCCGCAGCGGGAACAAGCTTTGATCTGGGCAGACCTGGCGCCGCAGTTGATGGTGAGCGCGAAGGTGTCACGCTGGTGGAATGTGACGCCGGCGCAGATGCACTGGGTCGGTCTGCACATGCGTTACGGGGAGGCGCTGGTCGCGGAGGCGGCGCTCGATCCGCGGCTGCGCCAGCAGGTCCTGGTCGTGCTGTCGCGACACGCGGATCCAGGCCAGGTGGGCAAGGTGTCGGAGCTGCTGGAACAGGGGGACGCGCACGGGGCGCTCCAGCGCATCACGCCGACCGAGCTGTTCCTGATCGGTCAGGACGCCTCCGAGCGCGGCGGCGAGGCGTCGGGCCTCGGCGCCGAGATCCGGCGCTGGCGCGAGCGGGACCCGGAGCGGCTCAACTACCCGGCGATTTCGCGTGCCTTCGGCACGCCGAAACCCACGCTGACCAACTCCTATCGGCCCGAGCTGCTGTACCTGCGCACCTTCCCGACGCTGATGGGTTACTCGAGCCGGCTCATGGCCGAGAGCTGGGAGTCGCCGACCCTCTACTGGGCGGCGGTGGCCGATGGAGTGCACGTTCGCCCGACGCAACTGAACGTGCTGGTTCCGCGATGGACCGAGCGGACACTGGAACGGATTTTCGCCACGCACCTGGAGGACTGGCCGGCGGTCCTCCGCGCGCTCCGCGGCGTCGGTCAGGAGGTGCGGCTGAGCCTGCGCGCGCAGACGGAGGCCGAGCCGAAGGCGTCGCTTCCGTAGGTGAGGACTCGACGGATGTCAGACCATCGCAGGAGGCACTTGTGATGAGAAAGGCGCACCGGTTCCTGGGCATGGCCGGGATGGCGGCCGCGGCGCTCTGGGGGCAGGAGCGGCCGAGCACCGTCTTCCGGGTCAAAGTGGACATGGTGGTGCTGAGCTTTACGGTCACCGACAGCAAGGGCCGGTACATCAACGGCCTCAAGCCCGCCGACTTCCGCGTGCTGGAGGACGGCATCCTCCAGCGGGTCACCACCTTCGCCGAGGGGAGCAGGCCCGCCCTCCAAGTGATGGAGGACGGGAGCACCCGCCCGGCGCTCTCGGCTGGAAGCGGCGCGACCAGCGACAGCCGAGCCGATTCGTTCATTGGGACGAACGTGTTCGTCCTGTTTGACACCAGCAACTACATGTACCGCGGCTTCGTCTACGCCTCGGACGCCATCGCCGACTTCGTCCGCGGCCTGGACCGCGCCGATTCGATCGCGATGTACACCTTCAGCCGCAACCTGAGCCGCGCCGCGCCGCTCACGCGCGACCGGAACGAAGCCGTCGTCGGCCTGCGCAAGGCGGTGGCCGGCGACGACGCGGCCCTTTACAATACCCTGCTGCTGACGCTGCGCGACGCAGCCAGGGTGCCGGGGCGCAAGGTGATCATCGTCTTCTCCAACGGCCCGGACAACGCCAGCGTAGTCGCCCCCGACGACGTGCGCGCGGTGGCCGAAGACGAAGGCATCCCGATCTACGTCATCTCCACCAACGAGGTGAACAACGACCCGGTTTCGGCCAGCGTCTTCAAGCGCATCACGCAGCGAACCGGAGGTCAGGCCTACTTCGCCAAGACCTGGCAGAGGCAGGTCGAGGCGTTTGAAGCCATCCGCGAGGCCTTGGGGAACTCCTACACGATCACCTACTACCCGCAGCCGAACCCGAACGAGGGCTTCCGGAAGATCACCGTCGAGATCCCCTCGGACGCCGGCCATAGATACCGCGTGCGGGCGCGCCCGGGCTACCGTCCGCGCGGCGGTTTCTAAGGCGCAATCGGCGCAGGCCTGGTAGCCGCCGCCCGGGCGATACTGAGAAGAGATGCAGTCTCCCCGCAATCTCGTCAGAGCGATTGGCGTTTTTGACTCCGGCGTCGGCGGCCTCACGGTGCTGAAAGCTCTTCGCCAGCGGCTCCCGCACCAGGACTTCCTGTACCTCGCCGACACGGCGCGCGTCCCATACGGCCGCAAGCCGAAGAGCATGGTACAGGAGTTCGCCAGGGAAGTTTTCGAGTTCCTGCTGGAGGAAGGCGTCGAGGCCGTCGTGATCGCCTGCAACACCGCCTCGGCCTGCGCGCTGCCGGAGCTGGCCGAGGGCGCTCGAGTGCCGGTCTGGGGCGTGATCGAGCCGGGAGTCGAGGCGGCCTGCCGCGTGACGCGAAACGGCAGCGTCGGCGTCATCGGAACTCAAGGCACCATCGCCAGCGGGGCATACCAGGCGCGCCTGGAAGCGCGGGGGCTGAGGGTCTGGGCGCGGGCCTGCCCGATGTTCGTGCACCTGGTCGAAGAGGGCCTCGCGGATTCGCCCGAAGCCGAGCTGCTGGCGCGGCACTACCTAGGCGACCGCCCCGGCATCGACACGCTCATCCTGGGCTGCACCCACTACCCGGTGCTGGGAGGCGTGATTCAGCGCGTCGCCGGCGCGGAGGTAACGCTGGTCTCGAGCGCCGAGGCCGCCGCGGAGACGGTGGGCGCGGCGCTCGCGGGACGCCCCGCCAGCCGGGATGACGAGCCCGGCCGGATCGTGCACTACGTCACCGGCGACGTGCTCGCCTACCAGCACACGGCCGAGGTGATCGGCGGCGTCCAGGGCGAGATCATTGCGCTGGATGTGACGCGGCTGTCGCGTTCCGGCGGCGCGGCCCCTCGGGCGCTAACGGCCGGCTAGAGATCACAACTGCCAAGCGCAGACGCGCCCGCCGCCGGTCCCGGCCCAGGCAACAGCGCCTAAGTACCCCGGCGCGGGCGCCAGGTCGGCGAGAAAGAAGCCGGGCGCGATCGGCTCGCCGAGGCCGCGAATCCCGATCCCGCGGGCCTTCAGGTACGCTTCCCGCCGCGTCCACAGGCGGAAGAACGCCTGGCGCTGCTCCTCCCCCTCCAGCACTCGCAGCTCCAGGCACTCCGGCTCCGGCAGAAAGCGCCGCGCGATGCCCATAACGTCAAGCGCCGGCCGCACCTGCTCGAGGTCCACGCCCACCTCGGCGCGCGCCACCGCATACAGCGCCAGGGCGCCCGAGTGCGCCAGGTTGAAATGCACGGGCGTGCCCGCGAGGTAGGGTTTGCCAAACTCGGTGCGCTCGAAGCGCAGCGCCGCCGCGGCAGTTCCGGTGTAGCGCGAGAGTATTCGCCGCAACACGCCGTGGGCAGCGGTGAACCGGCGCCGCGCCGTCTCCGACAAGAAGCGCGCCGCCCGGGCCAGCTCGTCCGAGTCGAGTTCCGCGTCCAAGTCCGCGCGCTCCAGCTCCGCGCGCCAGACGTGGACCTCATCGCCGGCCAGGCTCAACTCCGGGGGTGCAGGTTCCCACGTCATGGTGCGGTGAATTCGCCGAGGTCCGCGGCGAGCGCCCGCAGGAAGCCGGCGCGCTGGGTGTTCAAGAAGAAATGGCCGCCGGGGAAGAGCCGCAGCGCGAAGGAGCGCGTGGTCTGCTCCGACCAGGCCGCCAGATGCTCGCGCGTGACGTTCGGGTCCTCGGTCCCGCCGTAGGCGCGGATGGGGCAGCCGAGCGGCGGCTCCTCGGTGCAGACGTACTGGCGGTACAGATCCGCGTCGGCGCCGAGCGCCGGCAAAAGCGCCCGCAGCAGCTCGGGCCGGTCGAGCATTTCGCTAGGGACACCCTGCAAGCGCCGGAGCTGATCGAGGAACTCCCGCTCGGAGGGCTCCGGCGGCGGAAGGTAGCCCACGCGGAACCGCGGCGCCCGCGCGCCGGAGACGAGCAGGCAGGCCGGCAGCGGGCGGCCGGGGCAGCCGAGCGCCCGCGCCAGCTCGAAGGCGACCGCCGCGCCCAGGCTGTGGCCGAAGAAGGCGAAGCGCGCACCCAGATAGGGCGGAATGGCCTCGGCCAGGGCGTCGATGAGCGCGCCCATGGTCCTGAATGGCGGCTCCGCCAAGCGGCTCTCACGCCCCGGCAGCCGCACCGGGCAAACCTCAACCGAGGCGGGCAGCGCGCCGCGCCAGCCGTGAAAGGCCGCCGCGCCGCCGCCAGCGTGCGGGAAGCAAAACAGCCGCAGCACCGAGCCGTGCTCCGGCTCCACGCCCGGAAACCACAGGCCCGCCGCCTTCCGCTCCCGCAACTTGCGCAGCCGCACGCCGAGCAACTGCCGCTTCTCGGGCGAAAGCCGGCTGAGGCGGCCCGCCGGTTCGGGGGCCTGCGCCGGCGAGGCGGGGTGCTTCGGCGAAGCGGCCACTGTCTGGAGCAGCCGCTCGAAGGGCTCCACGGAAAGACTCGATACGTAGGCGAGGACGGCCTCCCGCGAGGCCCTGGACAGCTCTTCGTAGTGCACGCGGTCCGAGGTCAGCCGCCGCAGCGCGTCGCACCACGGCCCCACGTCCTGCTCCGGCACCTCGGCCAGAGGAACCATCTGCTCGTCGAGGGCGGGGCGGTACTTCGCGATCGGGCGCACCGGCAGCAGGTACGGCAGTCCCAGCATGGCTTCCGGAGTGCCGCCCACGTCGCTCGCCAGCACCGGGATCGCCCTCAGCATGGCCTCGACGACGACCCGTGACCGCGCCTCGGCCCACAGCGACGGAACGAGCAACACGCGCGTGCGCGCGAACAGATCGTCGATGTTGTCCACCGGCGGCAGCAGCGTGATGTTCGGCCTGGCCTCGAGCGCCGCGCGATCTAGGGCGTTCGTGCCCCAGGTGGGCACCGCTGCGAAGCGCAGATCCGGCAGGCCGTCCGCCAGCGCGAGAAAGATCGAGATGCCCTTAGCCGCGCAAGGGTTCACCAGCGTGACGAACTCGCCATCGAAGTGGCCCAGACATGGATACGGCCCCGGCTGGACGAGCGAGATGGGCACGTGGACGGCGTCGATGGCGCCCCACCGCCGCGCGTAGTCCGCCACGTACTGGCTCACCCCCACGAAGGCATCCACGCGCCGCAGCGCCTCGGTTCCGGTGGCGCTTGGAAAGGCGCAGTCCGGCCCGAACGGCAGCGCCAGCGTGGCGCGCGCCAGGTAGACCACCCGCACCCGCCCGGCAGCGAGCGCGGCTTCGAGCAGGATCTGCGCCGGGTCGTCGGTCGAGCTAAGGATGACGTCCGGCGCGAACTCCACAATCTGGCCGGCGAAGTACGCCCGCAAGTTCGGCCGGTTCGTGACCACGCACACCTCGGCGGCGCCGAGGCCGAAGCGCACCACGCCGCCCTCGGACGAGATCGCTTCGACCCGGCGCGAGGCCAGCTCGCGGACGTAGGCGTCCTGCTCGCGCTCGCCGAATCTCGGAATGCGCGCCACGACGCGGCAGGCGTGCCCGCGCGCCGCCAGCGCTTCCATGAGGAGCCGGTTCGAGATCTCCCCTCCGCCGTGGGCCGGATAGTAGAGCGAGTTCTGCGCGAGCAGGATGCGCATCTAGCCCGATCTTCTCACACCGTTCGAAGCGAGGCGCCGCGCGAGGCCGGTAGATTCAAGGCGCGCGACGGGGTGAGCCCGCAGGTCCGTTACGGATCGAGGACTCACCCCGAGCGCAACTTGAGAAGATGCCGGCCTCCCGCAAGCCGCAGCCGAAGGCGTGTGAGAAGATCGGGCTAGATCTCCTTGGCGGCCCAGAACGGGCGGATGTTCTGCCAGACTTGAAGCTGCGGCTTCACGAACGAGCGCCGCACGCGGCCGATCGGCTCGCCGCGGATCTCGATCTCCTCGAGCGAGGCCGGCCTCAGGCCCGCCTTATTGGCCCAGGCGAAGGTCGGGATCTCTTTCGGCTCGAAGCCCATGAGGCTGGCCGCCACCATGTCGGTTGCGAGCGGATTGGTTCCCGCCACGATGACGTCCATCTTGACCAACTTGCCCATCGACGGGCCGTTGCCTTCCATGGCCATCGAGCCGTCCACCACCACGAGCCCCAGCTTGTTCGCGCGGACCATGTCCACCACGACGGCCGAGGCGGCCGTAGGCTCGACCTTGGAGGCGACGTCGTGCATATGGCCGCGGACCGCCTGGTAAACGGTCCCCGGAAAAACGCCCACCAGGTTCTTCATCACCAGCGTCACGGTTGCGAGCTGGTGCGTCTTCATCATCGGCACGGAGCACAGGAGATCAACGTCGGTCAAGGCTCTGTGGATAGTCAGCTTGTCGAACACGAAGGCGCCGGGCACGCTGACCTCCACCAGCTCGCCGGAGTGCAGGTTCACGAGCGGGATGCGGAGCGCTTTGGCGAGTTCGGCGTATCCGAGCTGCTCGAAGACGTACTGCTGCATGGGGTCGAGGATTTCGCGCTTGCGCGTCCGGAAGATCTGCGAACCCACGACGTTGAAATTGGGCGCGGCTGCCGAGCCCTCGCCGATGGAGACTTCCTTGCCGGCGCGCTTCAGGAGTTGAGCGAGCGCGCGGACGACCTCGGGCTTGGTGGTCGCTTCCCGCTGCGTGGAGACGAGATTGGGCTTGAGCATTACGCTGTCCTTGCCCTTGGTGACCCGCTTGATGCCGCCCAGTAGGTCGATCGCCTCCTCGACGGCCATGCCGATCTTGTCGTTCTTGATGCGGACGATGCTGACGGCAGGGTTCGGTGCGGTCTTCGCAAACGCGGTGACGCCGCCGGCCAGGACGGCGCCGGTCAGCAGGAACTCTCTGCGGTTAAGCTGGTGCGTTTCCATAAGGCCCTCGCATGTACTCTTCGGGAAACCGCGGCTGAGCGTTTCCTCGAGCCAGTGACGTGGCGTTGCTGCGCCGAGGGTGTGCTGGCCGCCACACAAGTAGTTCTTCAGTGTACTTCTTGCACGCTAAGGGAGATACGCAAAGAGATCGAGGCAGGTTCCCCTAGTGGGCCTTTTGTGGATGTTGGTTCGGCCCGGATCTGGCTGGGGCCCGCGGCGCCGACGGTTGCCAGCCCTGGGGGAAGCAGGAGCGGGAGGCCGGAGGCCGCAAGCCCACGGAGAGTGCGTGCAGGGAAGCCGGATATCCGGGTCCATGGGGAGTGAGCCGCGCCCGCGTCAGACGCCGTACTGCTTCACCGCGCGATGGCGTATTCGACCGACATGGGATTCCCCATGCGCCTGGAGGCATCCAGAATCTCAAGGCCGACGACGTTGCCGCTCTTGTCGTAATCCAGGATCACGCCGGGCTTGTCCTCGTCGCTCTCCTCGACGGGGGCATCGCTCAGGACAATGCTGAGCACGTCCACCTCGGGATCGTATTTGACCTTCATTCGGGCCCCCAGTACTTCTCGATCTTGCTGGTCCGGTAGACCGTCACCACCACCGGCGGCTCCTTGTCCGTAGCCACCACAGGCCTCAACAAATCCATTCTCTCACCCAGGACTCAAAACGCGGCTGGAGGATCTCCTTGGCGCCCGGCTGCGGAAGACGCTGCTGTGGATTCTCGAGGACCGACTCCAGCCACTCGCGCGGGATCTGGCGCCGCAGCATTTCCTCTTCGGCGTGCCGGGAGACCAGGAACTTCATCAGGAGAGCCCTCGCTCACTCCACATTCGTTTCCCCCTCGGGCATGGCAGCAGGAGATCGAGAATACCACGAACGGCGGACGGCCGAAGCTCAGTGCGCCTGAGGGGCGCCGGCCCGTCGTGAGAAGTCCACACGCAGCAGGAGGTCTTGGTCCGGACAGCGCATTTCGAGGTATATCGCGTCGGCGCTGACGCGCCGGAAGATCTGCGTGCAGTTGATGCCTTGCCATTCGAGGGCCAGCGTATCATCACCACGGAGGACTCCCGTCGCCTGCAAAAAGCTGCCGGAACTCTCGAACCAATAAAAGCGGTACTGCCCGGCCTGTGCGTCCCAGGCCAACACGGCATGCGCCTGTCCGATCATCTCCCCTGTGGCTTTCTGCTGCATCTGATAGTCGAACGTGAGGTAGGTCGCATCGAACAGATGCCGTAGCGATCCAGTTCCGCGGATCGTCTTCGTGGTGGAGCCGTGCTGAGTCACCGTGTAGTCGAGTTCCCACTCACCGAGCATGAAATCCAATGCGCGCATCGGCGCGCCTGTTCCCGTTGTCATGGTGCGCTCCTCTCGGTTGTTGGCAAAGAACTCCGGCTCCCAGTAAATCACTTCTTGGACCTAGACGTCCGGAAGCTGAGAGCTGGAAGCTGAAAGCTGGAAGCTGGAAGCTGACACGTGGCGGCCGCAGGCAAGTCGTTGGGTCAAGGACGATCATAACTGGTACTGTGAGACATGCGTCGCAATTGGTTCCTCACACTGGTTCTGGCGGCTCCGGTGCTGGCTTACGGGCAGGGAGCGTGCAACACCTCGCATCTGACAATCTTCGACGCCAACGTGGCGGAATTCACCGAGGAGCGTATGCCGGTGCTGCAGCCCGGCCTGAACACCCTCGAATGGCGAAGCCTGATGCCACAGGCCATCATCCGAACCATCCGCGTGGCCGGCGAGCGGGTCACGGTGGTCCGCCAGGAGGTCACTTACGATGGGCCGGACGTGCGGAATCAGAAGACACCGGTTCTGCATCTGACCGTCCAGAACGACGGCGCCAGCGGGCCGCGCAGGCTAGAGGTTGACTACCTGGCGCCGAACCTGAGCTGGAAGGGCGATTATTCGCTGCTGCTGGGGCCCCCGGTGAATGGCGCGCCTCCCGAGGAGATGCTCCTGGACGGCTGGGTCACGGTGCAGAATGACACCGGCGTTGACGTCTGCGCCGGTATCGTCGATCTGGTGGCCGGTGAGGTGCAGCTTCTGCTCGCGGGTGGAGGCTCGGGCCAGCGGGATTACCAATCCAACGCGCAAATGGCCCAGCTCGTGGGCGGGATGGTGGACGAGGGGGTGCAGGGCGCCGGAGCGGAGATCACCGGCGTGAGCGTGTTCAGCCGCCTCCGGTTGGGCCGCAACATCTCGATGAACGCCAACGCGCTGATCAACCGCTTTCCGCTCTTCCAGCGGCTGAAGCCGCCGGTGGAGCAGCGCCACGTATTCGAGAACGAAGCCCGGGCACAAACGCTGGGGCGGGGCGGATTCATGCTGCTGCCGCGGGGCCTGGAAGTGCGGCTCGTCAGCAAGAACAGCTCTCCGTCGCCGCTGCCCATGGGAACGGTGACGGTGTACTCGCAGGAAGGCGAGGTTCCCCAGGTCGTGGGGCAGGACCGAATCCCGCTGACTCCTGTGGGAGCGGACTTCAGCGTGACCCAGGGCCGCTCCAACGTCTCGCAGGGAACGCGGCGCATCGTCGATAGGCGAGAGGCGCCGGACCCGACCCCCCGCGATCCCCGACATGAGAAGCTGGTCACGCGCGTGGAAGTGGTCATCACCAACCGCGGCGCCACGGCTCTGACGGCCTTTGTGCGGGAGGGCGTCGAGGCCTGGGGCAACGGGGAGTGGAGTGTCACGCAGAGCTCACACCCGCATCAGAGGCTGGGTGAGCGCATGCTGGAATTCAAGCTGCCAGTGCCCGCCAAGGGCGACGTGAAGCTGGAGTACACGGTCGAGATCCGCTGAGGCGGTGCGGGCGGGAGCCCGCGAGCCGAAAGCTGGGAGCTGGAAGCTGGAAGCTGGTAGCTGGAAGCTGGAAGCTGGTAGCTGGTAGCTGGAAGCTGAGAGCTGGAAGCTCACAGCGCCGCCCGTCCCGGTTTTGCGGTTGTCCCCGTTTTGCACCTGCGACATACCGCGAACCCGTTCCGGGGCGGGTGCGTATTCCTAAGTTAAGGCGAAGGAGGCCCTTGTGCTCCAGGATCTGCGATTCGGGCTAAAGCTGCTGTGGAAGGAGAAAGCCTTCAGCATCACGGCTTTGCTGACACTCGCGCTCTGCATCGGCGCGAACACGGCCATCTTCACCGTGCTCCACACCGTCGTGCTTGACCCGCTTCCCTACCCGGATTCGGGCCGCCTGGTGACCATGTACAACATCTACCCGGGCATCGGGGTGACGGACCGCGGCGCCAATGCCGTGCCGGATTACCTGGACCGCAAGCAGTTGACCGACATCTTCGATTCGGTGACGCTCGTCGGCTTGAGCGGCTTTGACATGGGGGCGCAGGGTTCGCCGCAGCGTGTGGACGGCCAGGTGGTGACGCCCTCCTACTTCCGGGTGCTGCGCAGCCAGCCGATGCTCGGGCGCGCCTTCACGGAAGACGACGCGGTGATCGGCAAGGAGCAGGTGACCATTCTCAGCTACGGGCTGTGGAAGGATGTGTTCTCCGGAGACCGCAAGGTCCTCGGCCAGGAGGTCCGTCTTAGTGGTCGTCCGTACCGCGTTGTCGGGGTGATGCCGGAGGGGTTTGGCGCAGCAGGGCGCGAAACGAAGATCTGGGTTCCGTTCGCGTTCACGCCGCGGCAGATGTCGGATGACGAGCGGCACAGCAACAACTACGGAATGATTGGGCGCCTCAAGCCCGGCGTCACGCTGGTGCGGACCCAGAAGCGCATTGACGCACTGAACAGGGCGAACATCGAGCGCGCTCCGCAATACAGGAAGCTGCTCGAGGATGCGCGCTTCGGCACGGTGGTGCGGGGGCTGAAGGACGAAATGGTGCGCGACATCCGCCCCACGCTGTACCTGCTGCAGGCGGCCGTGGCATTCGTGCTGCTGATCGGGTGCGTCAACGTGGCGAACCTCATGCTGGTGCGGTCCAATCTCCGGATGAAAGAGCTGGCGGTGCGGCACAGCCTGGGGGCGGGTCAGTGGCGGCTGGCGCGCCAGTTGCTGACCGAGAGCGTGACGCTGGCGGTGCTGGGCGGCGCGCTGGGGGTGTTCGCGGCCTGGGGCGGCACCCGGTTGCTGGTCTGGCTGGGCGCCAGGGACCTGCCGCGGGGCGCCAGCATCCACGTGGACGCGACCGTGCTGGCCTTCAACGCCGCTGTGGCCATCCTCACGGGGCTGGTGTTCGGGAGCGTTCCCGTCTACCACCTATTCCGGCGCAACCTGAACGACGTGTTCCGTGAGACCAGCCGCACCGGCACGGCCGAGCGGCGCGCCGTCTGGACGCGGTCGGCGCTGGTGGTCTGCCAGGTGTCGCTGGCGTTCGTGCTGCTGATCGGCGCGGGGCTTCTGACGCTCAGCTTCGTGCGGGTGCTGGCCGTGGATCCGGGATTCAAGCCGGAGCACGTGCTTGCCGCGCAGTTCTCGCTGCCGCAGGTGCGCTACGACGACGCGCGCGCCCGCGCTTTCGTCGACCGCCTGATGGAGAACGTCCGGGCGCTGCCCGGCGCGGCGCACGCCGGCGTGACGACGTACCTGCCGTTCGGCGGAAGCATCAACGCCAGCGTGATTTCGATCGTCGGCCGCCCGCTAACGCCCGGCACGCTGCCTCCGGTGCCCGGGTGGAACATCGTGGACGCGGGCTATTTCCGGACGATGGAGATTCCACTGCTGGCTGGCCGCGGCTTCACGGAAAGCGACGGCCCGAATTCACAGCGCGTGGTGGTAATCGATCGGCTTCTGGCCCGGAAATACTGGCCCAAGGGTGACGCGCTGGGCGCGCAGATCCGCCGCGGCGTGGACAACGACGATGCGCCCTGGACCATCGTGGGCATCGTGGGCAGCGTCAAGACCGGCGACCTGGCCGAGCAGAACCCGATGGGGCAGATCTACTACGACTACAGGCAGTTCCCGCAGCGCACGATGCACGTGGTGCTCAAGAGCGCGACGGATGGCGGTGGCCTGACCTCGGCGCTGCGGGGCGAAATCGTGCGCGCGGATCCGGAGCTGCCGCTGTTCGACATCAAGACCATGCCGGATCGGGTCTCGGCGTCGCTGATGAGCCGGCGCGCGGCCATGATCCTGTGCCTGGTGTTCGCGGGCCTGGCGCTGCTGCTGTCGGCAGTCGGGATCTATGGCGTGCTGGCCTACGCGGTCACGCAGCGCACGCGCGAGTTCGGCATCCGCGTGGCTCTGGGCGCCGCGGCGCGGGACATCTTGGGCATGGTGGTGGGCCAGGGATTGCGGCTGGCCGCGGCCGGTCTGTGCATCGGGATTGCCGGCGCGCTGCTGCTGACGCGGTGGATGACCGGGATGCTCTACGCGGTCAGGCCGGGCGAGCCAGGGGTGTTCGTTCTGATGGCGGCGACGCTGGCAATCGTGGCGGTGATCGCGTCGCTGCTGCCATCCTTGCGCGCGCTGCGCATCCGGCCGGCGAACGCGCTGCGTTACGAATAGTGCGCGCGAAGCGCATCAACACCGAGCCGCGACCGTAATGGAGCGGAGTAGTTCCAGCCGAGAGCGCGCTGGCGCCGCTGGAGGCAGCCGGAGGTGCCCACCGAGGTCGGGGCCATGCCGCGGTCAGATTAAAAGCCGCTGGTATCGGTCACGCGCCCATACCCGCCGAGAGCGCTGGACTGCCGCGGCACGTAGGCATGATAGACCGTGCTTGGGCTCCAGAAACGATAGCCCCAGAAGCTGCTGCACAACCCGTCGAGCGGCACGTAGGTGAACATGCCGTAGTAGGGGTTCCACAACCAGCCGGCGCTGCCGTAGCCGCCCACGCGATCGGCGTAGCGCGCGGCAGAGAGGTTGGCCAGGGCCAGATACTCGGAGCGGCGGCGAGCCCAGCGGAACAGGGCGTCGCCAGCCTGGGTGTCGAACTGCTCCGGGACGGCGGCTACGGTGAGGACCATACGCCTGGCCTTGCCGACCTGCGTGGTCTGGCCGGCGCGGGAGACCCTGACCTCGCCCGCGTACACCTTCACCTGGGGAGGCTGACTATCAAGCCGATAGAGGCCGCACTTGAGCAGGGTCACCGCAGCGTCGCCGAGGGTGATGGTGGCGCCGGGATTGCGCCTGAGCGTGTCAACCCACTCGACGAGAACCGAGCCCTCGAGCAACTCCAGACGGGTATCGGTGAGCTGGCCGGAGACCATTCGCAGCGCGGAGTTCTCGCCAGCGTGGACGAAAACGCCGTCAGCGAGCAGCATCTCGGCGCGCCCGACAGCCGTGCGCAGCTCTGAGTTCTCGCGGAGGCGCGGGAAACTCTCGGAGCGCATCTCGACGGGCTTGCCGTCGATAGCGACTGCGCCTTCGACGTAATTAATAGTGCCCGGCTTGGCTGAGATCACCTGCTGGGCAGCAGCGGGAGCGCACGCCCAGACCAGCCCGAGCACGACTGCGACACCCTTCAGTCTCACGAGAACCGCCCCGCCCAGTCTGCGCTGGTCATGGACGCGCGTCAAGCCGTTGGGGTCACAGCCCTGATGAGACGTCGCCGTGCCGGCATAGAGACCGCGGGCACGGCGCGGATCGAGAACACGGCGCTTTTTGGCGCCCGGGAATCGCGGGGCCGCTATACTAAGGGCGATGCTGGCGGATCGGCTGAGAACGGCGCTGCTGGTCTCCTGGCTGTCCGTGAGCGCGTTGCTGCTGCCGGTGACGCTGGCGCCCGCGCTTGTTTCGTCGCGGCTGATCGAGGAGCTGATGCCGCAGTGCGACGCCCGGCTGACCAGCGGGCGGGAGTGCGCGGCGTGCGCGCTGCTGGGGGGGGCACTGCTCGTCGCGGAAGGGCGGCTGGACGCCGCCGTGCGCCGGAGCGCAGCGGCCATCCCGCTTTGCGCGGCGCTCATCTGGAACCAGCTAGCGGCCATGGCGTACGCGGCCAGCGAGCTGAAATGGCTGTGGAGCCAGGCGCGCGCCAGGCAGCGCGCCCGGACGGAGGAATACTCGTGCCGACCCTGACGCTGGTCTGGGGGCTGCTGGCGTTCATCGGCGTGGTGGTCACACTGCTTCCGCCGTTGCGCCCGCTCAACTGGATCATCCTGCCGTTCGCGGGACTGGGTGTCCCGCTGAACCTGTACGTGATCCTGGCGCGAAAGCCCCGAGGCGATCCGCTGGGAATCGCCGGGCTGGTGGCCAGCGGCATCGCGCTCCTGATCGCGGCGCTGCGCGTGACCCTGGGCGGAAGTTAACCCGATCTTCTCACACGCCTTCGGCTGCGGCTTGCGGGAGGCTGGCATCTTCTGCGTTGCGCTCGGGGTGAGTCCTCGACGTACTGTTCAAGTACGCCTGCGGGCTCACCCCGTCGCGCGCCTTGAATCTGCCGGCCTCGCGCGGCGCCTCGCTTCGAACGGTGT